>DAOUAS010000001.1:0-28339 GCA_034433295.1 Anaerolineales bacterium
CTCGAATTCCTCGCGGTTGATGGATTCGACTTCGAGGAGTTTCTGGGCGACCGCATCCAACTGCTTGCGATATTTCTTGACCAGCGACCTGGCAAGTTTATACGAGTCTTCCACGATCTTGCGGACTTCGCGGTCGATCTGCTCGGCAACGGCTTCGGAGTAATCACGCTGTTCGGAGATTTCACGACCGAGGAAAATCATCTCCTCTTTTTGACCGTAGGTCAGTGTGCCCATCTCAGGACTCATGCCCAATCGCGTCACCATAGCGCGCGCCATGCGGGTCACCTGCTCGATGTCATTGGATGCGCCAGAGGTGATGTCGTCGAAGATCAACTCTTCGGCGGCGCGCCCGCCCAGTGCCATGGCAAGTGTGGCAAGAATCTTCTTGCGCGACATGAGGATGCGGTCTTCATCCGGGCGGAACCAGGTCACGCCGCCGGCTTGTCCACGCCCGACGATGGTCACTTTCTGGACAGGGTCAGCTTCGGCGATGGCATTCGCCACAATCGCATGACCGGCTTCATGGTAGGCAATGATACGCTTCTCTTCGTCGGAGATGAGACGGGACTTGCGTTCCGGTCCCATTACCACACGCTCGATGGCTTCTTCCAATTCGGATTGTCCGATGGATTTCTTGTTGCGGCGGGCGGCTAATATTGCGCCTTCGTTGACCAGGTTTTCGAGATCAGCGCCAACAAAGCCGGGGGTACCACGGGCGACCGAAGCAAGGTCAGCCTGCGGGTCGAGGGGTTTGCCCTTGACGTGGACTCTGAGAATGGCTTCGCGTCCCTTCACATCGGGACGATCCAAAGTCACGCGGCGGTCGAAGCGGCCGGGGCGCAGCAACGCCGGGTCGAGGATGTCGGGGCGGTTGGTGGCGGCGATGATGATGACGTTGGTATCGGTGTCGAAGCCGTCCATCTCGACCAGCATCTGGTTCAGGGTCTGCTCACGCTCATCGTGCGAACCGCCCAACCCTGCGCCACGCTGGCGTCCTACGGCATCGATTTCATCCACAAAGACGATACAGGGGGAATGTCGCTTGGCCTGATCGAACAGGTCGCGCACACGGCTTGCGCCCACGCCCACGAACATCTCGACGAATTCAGAACCAGAGATGGAGAAGAAAGGCACGCCCGCTTCACCGGAGACAGCTTTCGCCAACAGGGTCTTGCCCGTTCCGGGAGGTCCAACCAATAAAACACCCTTGGGAATACGCGCTCCAAGTTGAATGAACTTCTGCGGCTCTTTGAGAAATTCAACGACCTCGGCCAACTCCTGTTTGGACTCGTCGGCGCCAGCCACATCTGCAAAAGTAACGGTGGGATGTTCCCCGCTAAACATGCGCGCGCGACTCTTGCCGAAGGACATGGCGGCATTGTTGCTGCCCTGCGCCTGGCGGAAGATGAACCACAACACGCCGCCCATCAACAACACAGGCAGGATGTAAAAAGCGCCGCTCAACAAGCCTGTCCACATCGATGGGGCGCTGACTTCGATGTTGGTTTTGCTAAGTTGCTCAGGAGTAACACCATAATCGCGAAGTTGTTCGATCAGGGAGGTATCTGCCTCCTTGCGAGATTCGTCGGCGGTCTCTTCGGACCCATTGACCTTCACCACGCGGATGGTATCGTCGCTTTCAATAATAACGCGCCCAACCTGGCCACTCTGGATCATTCGCGCAACCTCACTGATGGTGAGCGGCTCCTTTGTAACGGCGTTCTCCTGAAAGAACATGTACAGCATGGCGCCAATGGCAACGATTAGAAGGAAATACACAAAAAACGATTGACTACGGGAATTCACGGAATCCTCCAAATTTGACTTTCGACTCGATTATACCAAGCCGGCGCCGCGAACGATACGCGGGGAAAAAACTTATATGATTCTCTAATACAACCCAAAACCGGGTTACCAGCCGTCCTGTTGACACAAGGAATAACTTCATTTTGTGATGCAATGAACCTCGAAAAACATACGCGCAAGGGATAAAATAAGGGTAAATGGAAGTTCTTCCCGCCCTTCGGAATTCCGCATTACAATGCCAGACTGACTTATGACATCCAATATCCTCAATCGCTCCTCCCTCACCCGCTTCGCCTGGCTTTCTATTGGCGCGGCGCTCGTTACCATTGCATTGAAAACCATTGCATATTTCCTGACAGGTTCCGTCGGTCTGCTCTCGGATGCGCTTGAATCGGTCGTTAACCTTGTCGGCGCGTTGATAGCGCTGGCAATGCTGACCATTGCCGCCCGTCCCGCGGATGAAGACCATGCCTACGGACACAGTAAAGCCGAATACTTTTCAAGCGGCGCCGAGGGGATGTTGATTCTGGTCGCCGCCGTGAGCATCATTATCTCTGCCGCGCCCAGGCTCATCGCCCCAAAGCCGCTGGAACAGGTGGGAATCGGTTTGGGCGTTTCAGTCGCCGCTTCCCTGGTGAATCTGGGCGTTGCCCGCGCGCTTTTGCGGGCGGGGAAAGTTCACAACTCGATCACCCTCGAAGCCGATGCGCACCATCTCATGACCGATGTGTGGACATCCGTCGGGGTGCTGGCAGGCGTCGGTATGGTGGCGCTCACCGGTTGGGAAATCCTCGACCCAATCGTGGCTTTCGTCGTGGCAGGCAACATCATCTGGACAGGAGTCCGCATCGTGCGTTCATCCGCCCTGGGATTGATGGACACGTCATTGGCTGTCCCGGAACAGAACAAATTAAAGGGAGTCCTCGAAAAGAACATGAAAGATGAGGTGCAGTACCACGCGCTCCGCACCCGTCAATCAGGCTCGCGCCAGTTTATTTCGTTCCATGTGCTTGTCCCCGGCGAGTGGACGGTGGAACGCGGGCATCGCCTGCTTGAAGCCATCGAAGCGGATATCCGAAAAGCACTGCCAAACGCCACCGTATTCACGCACCTGGAGCCGCTCAACGACCCTGCCTCGTGGGAGGATACAACGCTCGACCGGTCTGAGGCGGTTTAATCCACTATCATCTCCACAGGACAATGATCCGACCCCATGACCGCGTCATGGATGACCACATCCTTCACGCGAGACATGAGGGACTCGGATACGAGGTAATAATCCAACCGCCAGCCGATTCCCCGGCGGCGGGCGTTGAGACGATACGTCCACCAGGTATATTCCACTTTCTCAGGATAAAGGCGGCGGTAGGCGTCGATAAACCCGTGATCAAGGAATTTCTGCACCCATTCCCGCTCCTCCGGCAAAAAACCGGAGGTGTTTTCATTCTCTTTCGGATTCTTCAAATCAATGGGCATATGCGCGGTATTGAAATCTCCGGTGATGATAATTTGCTCCCCCTTTTGGTGAAGCCCGTCGCACAAATCCAAAAGGCGCGCATAGAACTCAATTTTGTAATCCACCCGTTCCTTTCCGCGCTGACCGTTGGGAAAGTAAATATTGAACAGCCGAATCCCGTTCCAGACGGTTTGGATGACCCGACCTTCGATGTCGAACCGTTCATCGCCCAAGCCTGTCGCAGTCTCGTCCGGCTGTTGCCTGAAGAAGGTTGCCACCCCGCTGTAACCGGGTCGCCGGGCCGCATTCCAGATGTAGGGAAGTTTTAACGCCGCGCGCTGTCCGGTATCCAGTTGTTCCTCGCGCGCCTTGACTTCCTGCAAACATAGGACATCGGGGTTTTGCCCGAACGCCCAGTCCAAGGCATTCTTGCCCAAAGCGGCGCGGATTCCGTTCACGTTCCACGTGATGATTTTCATGAGTTTATCCTTGTTTGTTCTATGGTAAACTTGCGGCAGAAGCCAGGAGAAATATGAATAATACAACTGTCAAGCGTATTGTTTGCATCGAAGACGAACCGGAAATGATCGATCTGATTCAACTGATCCTGAGCCGGCGAGGCTTCGAGGTGTCCGGCGCTCCGGGTGGAAAAGAAGGGCTTCAGATGATCCGCGAAGTCCATCCGGACCTCGTATTGCTTGACCTGATGATGCCCGACATGGATGGTTGGGAAGTATACCAACAAATGAAGGCCGAGGAATCCACGCGAAACATCCCGGTGATCGTTGTCACAGCCAAGGCGCAAAACATCGACAAGGTGCTCGGCCTGCATATTGCCAAGGTGGACGATTACATCGCCAAGCCATTCGGTCCGCAGGAACTTGTGGAAAGCGTGGAAAGAATCTTCAACACAAAATAATGGATATTCTCATCGGGCGGCAAAAAGCCGCCCCGTTTTATATTTGAATCATGCCCCGCCTCATCATCATCCATAACCTGAACAGGGAAATCAAATCCCCGGTCCACGCGGGATATTGCGACTCGTTTTCGTGCCGCCTGCGCGGACTAATGTTCCGCAATTCGCTCGGTTTCGACGAAGGACTGCTCCTGGTCGAAAAGCGGGATTCACGCCTCGACACATCCATCCACATGTTCTTCGTCCCGTTCGACCTCGCCGTCTTCTGGATCAACTCAGAAATGACCGTGGTGGATAAAATCATCGCAAAATCCTGGCATCCGGCTTACTTTCCCAAAGCGGATGCAAAATATACGCTGGAAATACACCCTGACCGAATCGGGGATTATGAAATCGGTGACAAGGTCGAATTCAAAAATCTGTAACCGGTTTGGCGTTATCGCCTGAGTTTGTTTCTCCAATACTTATGTCCAAACATTTTATTTCATTCCTCTTATTTCTTTCTCTGTTGATCTCCCCTCTCCAGTCTGTAGGCGCCCAGGAGGTCAGCGGACCGATTTACATCGTCCAACCCGGCGACAGCCTGTCGTCGATTGCAGTGTTCTTCAGCATCAACCTCACAGACCTCATGACAGCCAACCGCATCACCAACCCGAATCAATTGGACGCGGGACAGCAACTCATCATTCCAGGGTTGGATGGCATCACGGGCATCATCAACACCCGGCGCGTCAACTTTGGGGATTCATTCCGCAGTCTGACCCGCCGCACCCAGATTCCACTGGAGATGTTCAAGAAACTAAATCGCATCGTCAGTCCGAGCGAATTCTACGTTGGAACGAATATGATCGTGCCGGTGCAGGAAGGAAGTCAAGGACTCAACAAACGGGTCACAGCCAGTGCGGGTGAGTCCCTGCTCGAAGCGTCAGTCAAAAAAAATACAGACGTGTGGACAATTGCTCATTACAACGACCTGCAAGGCTCCTGGGATATTATCCCTGGAGACACCCTTTTTGCGCCGGGTGAAAGCGCCGGGCAAACTACAAGTGGATTGCCTTCCGCATTTATTAGCGCGCAGATACGCGATCTGCCCGTCAAACAGGGCGGCACAGGGGTCATTCAGGTGAAAACTTCCAGTCCCGACGTCAAACTCGGCGGCGTCCTGGTTGACCATCCGTTGCACTTTTTCCCAACAGAAGATGGAACACAGGTCGCGTTACAGGGCGTTCATGCCCTGTTGCCGAAGGGCGTCTATCCCCTGCGGCTGGATGCCACCCTGCCGGATGGAAGCACACAATCTTATGAACAGAACATCTTGATCGTTTCGGGCAATTATCCCGACGACCCCCTGCTTTACGTTGATCCAAAAACCATCGACCCCGCCGAAACAGAGCCGGAATTGACCAAACTGCTCGGCATCACCAGCGTCATAACCCCCGAAAAACTCTGGGTTGGCGACTTTTACTCTCCCGCCTCTCAATACGCCGAATCCACATACTTTACTTCGCGTTACGGAAACCGCCGCACATACATCGGAACAAACACGGACATAACCATCCAGGGATTCCACACCGGGCTTGATTTTGGCGGCGGGACGGGACTCCCCATCACCGCCCCGGCGCGCGGAAAGGTAATCGTCGCGGAAAACTGGACAGTGCGCGGCGGGACAACCATCATCGATCATGGCTGGGGGGTGTACAGTGGATTCTGGCATCAGTCCAAATTCCACGTAAATGTCGGCGACATGGTGGAACAGGGACAGGTGATTGGCGAAGTGGGCGGCACAGGGCGAGTCACGGGGCCGCACCTGCATTGGGAACTGTGGGTCAATGGTATCCAAGTGGATCCGCTGGACTGGCTGACCAATACCTATCCATAATGAAGCCGCTCCAATCGCGTTTCGCAAAAATCCGATCCACCTCAGAAAGTGCGCCGCGCATCGCGCCCGGCACAGCCATCTTCGGGGACGAAGAAATCCCCGGCGTGTCGATCGCAATCAGCGCGGCGGAAAAAATATATTGCCGGATGGAGAAAAGATAGGCAAGACATGAAAACCCTTTTCACCGGCGGCCTGTCCATTGGACTTCTATTGATCGGATTTTCCCTTTTTGCAGAACAACTCGGGCTTGATAACGATGCGGGATGGGGAATGGGAAGATTGTTACTGCTGAAAGCGGGTATTGTCATGTCAGCCGCTTCGGTTCTCTGCATGGTTTTCGAGAAAATACTATCGAGCCTTTGGCAACGGCTGGCAAGCGCGATGGAACGGTTTCAAGAAATCAACCGCCCGATCCGAATGGGAATTTCCCTGGCACCGGCAGTGTCGATCGTTGCCGCAGCGTACATCTGGTTTGGACTTCCCGCTTTACAGGCAGGCGGCTTTAATCACTACAGCCTGCTCGCGCAGGCTTTCCAAAAAGGTCAACTGCATCTGCTCGCAGCGCCTCCCCCCGAGTTGCTGGCATTGGATGACCCCTACAATTACATAGTACGCAAGGAAAAGGGAATCGAAAATTTCCCGTTCGATGCATCGCTTTATGACGGCAAACTATATTTCTACTGGGGCCCCGCCCCATCCCTGCTCATGTCATTTTTGCCGGGCGGGACAATCACCCGCATTCGGGATGCCCACCTGGTCTTCGCCTTCACCTGCGGACTATTCTTCTACAGCCTCCTGCTTGGGTATTCGATGTGGAAGAGGCGCAACGCCGCCCTGCCCGACTGGTTGTTCGGGGTTTCCCTGCTGGCAATCGGATTATCGACACCCACCGCCCAAATTCTTGGGGAGGCGCGAGTCTACGAGACGGCAATCAGCGGTTGTCAGCTCTTCTTCATCGGAGGACTTTATTGGATATACTCTGCTTTCGAGGACGAAACCCCCAGCCGCCGCAAAATCCTGCTGGCAGGCGCACACTGGGCGCTTGCGCTGGGGACCAGAATCACCATCGCGCCGGTCATCCTCTTTGCAACCGTCATGACCTTGTCGCGCCTGCCAAGAAGAACCTGGCGGCAATTCCTGACATTGGCGGCTTTTCTTGGCATCCCCCTGGCAATCGCCACAGCGGGACTCGCCTGGTACAACTGGGCAAGGTTTGGGTCGGCGCTTGAATTCGGCATCACCTATCAACTGGCGAACGTGAATTACAGCATCTTTCACGATTCCTTTTCCGTTGGGTACATCGGGGAAAATCTGTACAATTATTTCTTTCATCCACTGGAAGTCCACAACCGATTCCCCTATCTCCAGCCAATCGAGAATGTTTTTACCAATGAACGCCTCGCCGGGTTGGTTTTCATCTCACCGTATATCCTCTTTACAGCGATGTTCTCCCTGCGTTTCCTGCCGGGTTTCCGCCGCCCGGACTCCACGGGCAATTGGTTTGTTCTCCTGCTTGCAGGCTCGGCAGCGTTGGCGGCTCTGGTGATCCTCTCCTTCTATTTTCCCGCCGCAAGATACAGCGAAGACTTCATGCCTGCGCTGTTACTGCTTGCAACCGCCGGGGTTGGGGAAGGTTTCCAAGCATTCGGCAGGAATAAAACCACACGAAAATTCTATGTCCTCCTCGTCATTATCGCGGTGCTTATTTCGGCGCTGGCAGGTTCGCTGGTCGCAATCCAGCCGCACAGGGCAAGGAGTGCCATTCTTTTTTTCCAGGGGATGCGCGCGCTTCTCGGCTTGTAACCGAAATACGGATGTGGGCGCAAAGCATGTATAATCGCAACCGTCATGAATAAATCATCGTCAATCAAACGATTCTTCTCCGCTGAAAACGGCGCGCCGGCCGTTTTTTTCATTTTGACCCTCCTCAGTTTTGGCTTGTTGATTCCCAGTCTGGGATATTACATGGACGACTGGGCGTATGTCTTCTACTTCAACCTCAAAGGCGCCGAAGGCTTGCGTGAGATGCTGATCTACGATATCCGCCCGAATGCGGCATGGCTCTACATCCTCGGCTTTCAAACGTTGGGGTCCAATCCGGCCGCCTGGCATGTCATGTCCCTGCTCATGCACTGGGGAATTGTCGTCACGCTCTGGGCGCTCATCCGCGCAATCTGGCCTCAGCGAAAAACCGAGGCGCTTCAAGCCTCATTGCTGTTTGCGATCTTCCCGTTTTTCATGATCCAGCCCTTTCCAGTCGGGTACACCCACATCTGGTTTGGATCCCTGACCTTCAATCTTTCTCTGCTGCTCATGGTCTGGACCCTGCAGTCGAAGATCGAACTCTGGAAGACAGTCCTGATTACAACGGCGGCAATCGCGCTCGAAGCGTCGCATCTCTTCACCGGGGAATACTTCGGCGGGCTCGAACTGCTGACCCGCCCCGTCATCATCTGGATATTGCTTTCGCGGGTGGAACCTTCGCCTGTCACGAAGGCGTGGAAATCCTTTCTGCGCTGGCTTCCCTATCTGGCGATGACAGGGATATTCGCCTATTGGCGGATCTTCATTTACGAAAACCCGCCCGACGTTAAACGCAACCTGCCCGTTGTTCTGGATCAATTCTCCTCGGAACCACTAAAGGCAATCTGGTTTCTGGTCGAGAGCGCGCTTGGGGATGCATTTGCAGTCATTGTCATTGGGTGGCAGAAAGCGGCCGATGCCGTGCTGGTCAACTTTCCCTCCCCCTTTACGCTATTCCGACTTGGAATTGCACTGTTCGTCTTCGTCATCACCCTCCTTTACCTGTCCAGACTGCGCCCCGCAGAGACAGTCACAAAAGACGACTGGAAGGCTGGCAGTCTGGCGCTTGCCCTTTCCGGTCTGCTCACCGGCGGACTGCCCATCTGGCTGACCGGACGCTCCATTCTTGAAAGTAAAAACCTGCTCTCCGCCTCACGCTTTGGCATCCCCGCCACCGCCGGCGCGGCGCTCGTCACCTTCCTGATACTCGACTGGTTCATAACAGACAACAGGAAGAAAATCATCGCGCTTTCAATTTTGGCGGCGATTGCCGCAAATTTTCACCTAGCCAATACAAAGGAATTTCAATATTCATGGGAAAAGCAGGAGCGACTGGCAAGGGAACTGGCATGGCGCGCGCCGCGCATCGAACCCGGAACCGCCATCCTGACCGATGAGGAAGTGCTGGGAATGATGGGAGAATACGCCCTGTCGTTTTCGCTCAACACCACTTACGGAAAAAAGGGCATCGAAGGTGTCCCGCCCTACTGGTATTTCCCATTTTATTATACCAACCCAAACGTCGGCGATTTATTGCGGGGCGCGCCGCTCGAATACAGCAAACTGAGCATGAACTTTTCAGGCAGCAGCAAACAAATGCTTTTGCTTTCCTTCAACCCGGAACTCGAAAGATGTCTGTGGGTTTTACAGCCACAGGACACCAACTTGCGTCTCGTCAGCGACGACATGCGGAAACTCAGCGCAGGTTCAGACATCAACCTGATTGGGCAGGGAGAATCCAGCCTGCCCGAAGTCATATACGGGAAGCAAGATACTCAAACTTGGTGCTATTATTTTGAGAAGGCAGACCTCGCGCGACAGTACGGTCAATGGGATGAGATTGCGCGGCTGTGGGAGGAATCCCAAACCATCGGCGAGCGGGCGGACAACGGCTTCGAGTACATCCCCTTCATCGAAGGCTACGGCCATCTCGGAGACTGGGAGTATGTCAAAAAGCAAACGAAGTTCGCCGACAAAATCACAGCGGGTCTCGAACCCAGTCTTTGCACAGCGCTGGATCGGCTTGCCATAACCGCTCCCCCATCGCAAGAACGGGATGACACGATCAAAAGTCTCAAAGATGATTTGAAGTGCGGAAACTATCAGTAGGTCACGCTTGAAGCGTGACCTACAAAGTCAATCCACCAACTTGCCCAACACATCCAACAACTTCGCCATCCAATTTTCTTCTTTGGATAGGGCGACCCAATAAGCGGACTTGCCGCCTCGGACTCCGTCACCCAAATCGGGGAGGCGCTTCGCTTCCGACCCGTCGGCTGGTGACGCGTACTTGAGCAGAATCTGCCCCGACGATTCCATGCTCACCGCAGAAAGGTTCGCCTGTTCGGCGCGGAGTTTGACCCGCATCTGGTACAGCAGGTTTTGAGTCATCTCAGGCAGTTGACCAAACCTGTCACGGAACTCGGAACCAAGCGCATCGAGTTCGGTCTCGTCGCGCAAATCCGCAATGCGACGGTACAGCCGCAGGCGCAATTCCTGGTCGGAGATGTAATCGCTGGAGATGCCGATGGCAAGGGGCAGGTCAACGTTGACAGGGAGAGAGAGCGGAAGATTCAAGGCTGAAGATTCAAGGATGAAAGATGAATCTTCTTGACCTCCGGCCTTTGACCCTTCGACAGGCTCAGGGCGGCGCTTTTGGCTTTCAACTCGACGTAATCGTCTCACCGCATCCGCCAGCATCCTCGTATAAAGATGAAAGCCCACCGCCTGAATAAACCCATGCTGACGGGTTCCCAGCAAATCGCCCGCACCACGGATTTCAAGGTCGCGCATGGCAATCGAATAACCCGCGCCGAGTTGTGTGTTTTCGGCAATGACTTCCAGCCGCTGCTGACCGTCCTGTGTGGGAGCCATCTTATTATGACGGAAGAAGTAGGCGTACGCCCGCATCGCTCCGCGTCCCACCCGTCCGCGTAGTTGATAGAGCTGGGCTAAACCAAAGGTGTCGGCGCGGTCAACAATCAGCGTGTTGGCGTTGGGGATGTCCAAACCTGATTCGATGATGGTCGTGCAAAGCAGGATGTCGATCTCGCCCATGTTGAAGCGGTGCATCACGCTGGCGAGTTGGTTTTCAGCCATCTGCCCGTGGCCAATGTCCACCCGCGCTTCGGGGACCAGCTTGTTGAGGTGAGCCTTCATCGCGTCGATTGTGTTCACGCGGTTGTGGACAAAGAAAATCTGCCCGCCGCGTTCAAGCTCGCGCAAAATGGCTTGCCGCACCAATCGCGGCGAATATGGTCCGACGTGGGTCACAATCGGCAGGCGTTCTTCGGGCGGCGTGTTCAGGTTCGAGATGTCGCGCACACCCGTCAGCGCCATGTACAGCGTGCGCGGAATCGGCGTCGCGGTCAGGGTCAGCACATCCACTTCGGTACGGAGTTTTTTGAGGTGTTCCTTGTGCGTCACGCCGAAGCGCTGTTCTTCGTCAATGATGACCAGACCCAAGTCTTTGAATTCCACATCCGCAGAAATCAGGCGGTGCGTGCCGATGATGATGTCAATTTCGCCAAGTGCAAGTTTGAAGAGAATCTCGGTCTGCTCGCGGGGCGTGCGGAAGCGCGAAAGCATTTCCACTTTGACGGGGAAAGCCGCCAGCCGCTGTGAAAAGGTCTCGAAGTGTTGTTGCGCCAAAACGGTAGTCGGGACGAGAACCGCCGCCTGCTTGCCGCTCATCACCGCTTTGAACGCGGCGCGCAAGGCAACTTCGGTTTTTCCGTAGCCAACATCGCCGCAGAGCAATCTATCCATCGGACGCGCGCGTTCCATGTCGCGTTTAATGTCGACAATGGCTTTTCTCTGGTCGTCGGTTTCTACATAGGGGAAACTGTCTTCGAGTTCACGCTGCCATTGCGAATCAGGCGCGAACGAAAATCCCACCACCACCTGACGACGGGCATACAAATCGAGCAAGTCCTCGGCAACCTTCTGCACCGCTTCCTGCACCCGCTCCTTGGTTTCGCTCCAGCCTTGCCCGCCGAGATGGTCGAGGGCGGGCTTGCCGCCGTCCGCGCCGACGTAACGGGTGAGTCGATCCGCTTGATGGACGGGGACAAACAACGTGTCGGCATTGTCGTACTCGACGGCGAGAAACTCCCGCTCGTGACCCTCCAACTGTCGCTGGATCAAGCCTGCAAAACGCCCGATGCCGTGGTCCACATGAACCACGTAATCGCCGACCAGCAAATCGGCATACAACGATTCGGGAGTCTCAGCGGCTTGCTTTTGACGGATTCGCGATTGCGGGCGTTCCCAGCCGAAGATTTCAGAGTCAGTAATTAGATGAGTAGGGAGTGGATGAGTAGTGAGGGTGAAACCTTCGGAGAGCGAAGCTTCAATAAATTGGAGGTTGGGGAATTTGGAATTGGGGTAATGCTCTTCCCACAGTTCATGCAAACGCGGCGATTGGCGCGAGACGATGAAAACCTCTTCGCCCCGCTCAACAATCGGAGTCAGGTATTCGATAAACGGTTTGAGCCGTCCGCCAAATCTTTCATCGTGACCAAACTGCTCACTGATGACTGATAATTGATCACTGATCACTGCTTCCGTCGAATGTCCCAACTCCACAGAGGCAAATTCGCCCAGCGTGTCATGCAACTCCGACCACGGCACATACGGGACGGGAAAGTCCTTCGCAAGCGTCCCCTCTTCGATGCTCTCCTGCCTGAACTTGAGCGCCTGCTCCTCCACCTCGTTCGCCATCGCCTCGACAATGCTCAGGTCGTCCACCAAAACCAGCGCGCGCTGCGGCAGATAATCCAACAGCGACGCGGGCAGGGGATGCAGCAGCGGAGTGTGGAACTCGGACAACGTCATCTCGTCGTCAACCGTCTCGGCTAAAAACTCGCGCGCGGGCGTGACGAGAATCGTCTCCAGTTTTTCAACCGTCCGTTGGGTGGCGGGGTCAAACTGACGGATGGTCTCGATCTCATTGCCGAAGAAATCCAGGCGAACAGGATTGGAGTCGGTGGAAGTCCACACATCGAGCAGACCGCCGCGATGCGAGAACTGACCTGGTTCCAAAACGGTGTTCACCCGCTGATAGCCGATCCTCGTCCACTCGCGAATCAGGGCTTCGGGTTGGATGGTCTGGTTGACCGACAATTTTTTGCACGCCTTGAGGAAGTCACGCCGCGGCAGGGTGCGCGTCATCAGCGAACGGATGGAGGTGACAATAATCGGCGGCGACTCAGGCTTGGGGGTAAACGGTAAATGGTAAGTGGAGAGGACGGTCAGCGCCTGCAAGCGATCACGGCGGGTGGCGATACCCCATGCCGCGTCTTCATAGAAAAGCGGATTCGGCTCGGCAAACAAATAACGCGGCGACTTGACCCAGAATCCGAGTTCGTCGAACAACGCGAGGGCATGGTCGGCGCGGTCTGTCACCAGCAGAATCGGGCGGTTCAAGTCCGCGTGCAGTGTCGCAAGCAGCGGCAGTCTCGCGGCGCGTGGAAGCCCCAAGCCGGGGAAGGTTTTCCCTGCTTGAAGTCGAGGCAGCAGTTGCTGGTAGGAAACAAGTTCCCGCAGTTTATTTAGCAATCGTTCCATTTACCAATTACGAATTAGTTTTCTTTTATATCGCCATTGAACTTATTCATTGCCGCGTTCAACCCATTCATCGCAAACTCAAAGACGGCATCAGCCGCGCGATCCAGCACATCGGGGAGGAGAGTCATGTCATCTTTCGAGAACTGCTGCAAGACGTAATCCTTCGGGTCCATGCGCCCAGGCGGACGCCCGATGCCGAGGCGCAGGCGGGGAAAGTCTTTTGTGCCGAGTTGCTCGATGGTCGAAGCCATGCCACGCTGACCACCAGGTCCGCCACTGGCACGGATGCGGATGGTGCCGAGGGGCAGGTCAAGGTCGTCATGGGCGACGATCAGATTTTCCATCGGCAGTTTGTAGAAATTCAAAAGCCCCTGCACCGATTGTCCCGAAAGGTTCATGTAGGTCTGCGGCTTGGCAAGGATGAGCTTCCGCTCCTGGTACAGCCCAGATGTGACAATGGCTTTCGATTGCAGTCTCATGCTTTGTGCATTCAGTCGCACGGCAATACGGTCAATCAGCATGAAGCCGATGTTGTGACGGGTGTCTTTGTATTCGCGTCCTGGGTTACCCAGTCCGATGATGAGAAAGGTGTCAGACATGGTAATTAGAGATTGGCGATTAGTTTTTACGGAGGCGGAGAATCAAGGAAAAGAAGGCAAATAAGACAAGGGTGATCAATGCGCCACGCGCGAAGTTAGAGTAAATCGCCGAAGATGTCAGGGAAACAGGGTTGGCGGGCAGGGACGTGGGCGATGGAAAGGTTGGAAGGACGGTGACAGGCTTCGCCGTCACGGCGGGCAGCGGAGTGGAAAACTGCGAAGGAAAAGTTGGCAATGGCGAAGGAGTGGGCAATGGAACGTCGTTGCGAATCTTCAAATCCGAGACCACCGCGTCCTGAACAGTTCCATCTTGGAGAGTCACTCGCAGGTGCAAAATATAGTCGCCGTCGGTGAGGGCTGTCGTGTCCCAAACGGCGAGGACTGGCTCTTTTTCGGGTTGGGAAAAGGTCTGGATGGTGAACCAACTGTCGGCGGGGTTAGAGGCATAGGAAAAAGCCAGTTCGGCAGTGACAAAGTTCGGGACGTCCAAGTTCCCCACAATCTCCACCTGTCCACGCAAAACATCCCCAGATTGGGGAGCGGCGATCGAAATTCCTGCCGCTTGGGCAAGAAAAATGGCAATGGAAACCAAAAGAAGCTTGAACATGGCAACAGGTAAGTTTAACATGAAGAGTGGGCGGGGTCAAATTCTGTGAATTTTGGAATTGAAATGCGCCGACAATTCTCGAATATTTAATTTTCTGGTAAACTCAGGTCGTTCAATCACACACATGGCGGGGAAGCCCGCTTATCCAGGAGACAAGTTATGGCAAAATCCCGTTCAGACCAAATGGTGGAGCGCCTTCGCACGTTGCAGGCGGCCGCACCGGATATCGAAGCCTCTGCCGTTGTTTCTGTGGACGGTCTTATCATGGCTTCCGCCCTCCAACAGGGTGTGGAAGAGGATCGTGTCTCAGCCATGTCCGCGGCGATGCTCAGCCTCGGCGAGCGCATTTCAGGAGAACTGGGACGTGGCGGGCTGGAACAGGTTTTCATTAAAGGAGACAAAGGCGCCATTGTGTTGACAGCCATCGGCGAGGAGGCGGTTTTGACCGCCCTGTCACGTCCCGACGCCAAGTTGGGCATGATCTTTTTGGAAATGCGCCGCGCCGCTGAAGACCTGCTCAAGTTGATCGGATGAACAGGAAGAAATTTTTTCACCCAAATAATTTGCAACCCCGAATGGGGAGGGCTTAAACGCCCTCCCCATTCTCTTTGTATTTTCCACTCATCTAATTGACAGTCACTTGGATACTGGTTCAGGATAGTTAACAAGTGACTGTCATCTCATTTTTAGGAGATGCGACATGATTACAAAATATCTTTTCTTCACCGGCGGCGTTGTTTCATCTGTCGGCAAAGGTGTGACCGCCGCCGCTCTGGGACTTTTACTGAAGGAACGCGGTTTCAAGGTGGCTGTCCAGAAACTAGACCCGTATATCAATGTGGATCCAGGAACGATGTCACCGTATCAACATGGTGAAGTCTATGTGTTGGATGACGGTGCGGAGACCGACCTTGATCTGGGTCACTACGAGCGGTTCATCGACAACCGCCTGACGCGGGTCAGCAACTTCACGACGGGTCAGGTCTACGCCGAGACGATTGCCAAGGAACGGCGGGGCGATTACTTGGGCGGGACGATTCAAGTCATTCCGCACATTACCAACGAGATCAAACGCAGGATCGGTCTGGTGTCGAAAGAAACGGGCGCAGAGATCGTTCTTCTCGAAGTGGGCGGGACGGTTGGCGACATCGAGTCCCAGCCGTTTTTGGAAGCCCTACGCCAACTCCGCAACGAGGTGGGACGCGAGAACTGCCTGTTCGTCCACGTCACATGGCTGCCGACCATCGGCGCGACCGGCGAGATCAAAACCAAACCGACACAACATTCTGTCGCCGCGCTGCGTTCAATTGGTATCTCGCCCAACATTATCATTGCCCGCGCCGACCAGGATGTGGACAAAGGGCTGTGCGACAAAATCGCCCTCTTCTGCGATGTGGACAAAGACTCCGTCATCCCCATGAAAACAGCGGATGTACTTTACGAAGTACCGCTCCTGTTGGAGGATATGGGTGTGGGCGAATTGGTATTGAACAAATTGGGACTGAAAGCGGCACGCCAGCCGGACATGAAACCCTGGAAGGAACTTGTGGAACACGTCCGCAAGCCGAAACCTACAGTGAAAGTTGCGCTGGTTGGAAAATATGTCGAATTGCAGGATGCATATATGTCGGTGCGGGAGGCGCTCAAACATGCCGCATTAGCCAATGATGTAGAAGTGGAAATCAGTTGGGTGCATTCCGTCGACCTCGAAAAGGAAAAAGGCTGGGACACCGTCAAGGCGGCGGATGCTGTGCTTGTCCCAGGTGGATTCGGCTCGCGCGGGATCGAGGGAAAAGTCATGGCTGCGCGTTATGCGCGGGAAAACAAAGTTCCCTATCTCGGCTTGTGTCTGGGAATGCAGGTGATGTGCATCGACTTTGCCCGCAACGTCCTTGACCTCGAAGAGGCTAATTCCTCCGAATTCGACCGCGGGACGAAATACCCCATCATCGACCTGATGATCGATCAACGTTCGATCACAGATATGGGCGGGACGATGCGGCTTGGTCTATACCCCTGTCTGCTCCAGCCGGGGACAAAGGTCGCCGCCGCATACGGTGTCCCCACTGTGGAAGAGAGACATCGCCATCGGTTCGAGTTCAACAATGCCTTCCGTACCGATTTTGAAAAGCACGGCATGGTCTTCTCAGGTCTTTCTCCGGATGGCAGGCTGGTCGAGATCGTAGAACTGGCAGGTCATCCCTATATGGTGGCGAGCCAGTTCCATCCCGAGTTTTTATCCCGCCCGATGAATCCGCATCCGCTGTTTGTGGGATTGTTGAAAGCGGCGAAGGAGAGGGCAGGAAAGTAAGTCGAAGTAAACAATAAGAAAAAGCCCCATCTCACGACGGGGCTTTTTCTTATTAATTTTAGGATTGGACGGATTACACACCGCTGAGGCTGGAGTTCACTTTGCTGAACACGTTGCCGATGATGGGTCCGAGGATCATGAGGGCCGCAATCACGACGATGGCAACCAAAACGAGAATTAGAGCGTATTCAACAAGACCCTGACCTTTTTCCTTGGGGGCAAATAACATTGTAGTAGTCTCCTTTCTCATAAATTTCCCAGATAGGTCACCCTGGGATTGAGCGTATTGTACATCTTCCACAAAATAGCGCAAGGGAAACAAGTACTATTTTCCTAACAATTATGAGAGCTAACGAAAAAGAAAGAAAATCAAAAATGCTTGAAGTCGAAACAATAGAAAGCGTCATGCAGTCGGCAAATCAAAATTTCCCCTCCGACTAAAATACGATTATACTTAGACCAATCTTCATAATAACTCAGGAGTTAATAATGGACACAACGATTGAAAGCATCTCCGCGCTGGAGGTTCTTGACTCACGCGGCAACCCCACTGTGGAAGTGGAAGTGGTTTTGATGGACGGCGCCTTCGGACGCGCAATTGTTCCCTCCGGCGCGTCCACTGGCGATCATGAAGCATTGGAAATGCGCGATGGCGACAAGAAGCGCTATCTCGGCAAGGGTGTGACGAAGGCTGTTGCAAATGTAAACGGCGTAATCGCAGAATCACTCTTCGGATGGGATGCCGCCGATCAGCGTGGGCTGGACGCCGAACTGCTCTCCATGGATGGCACACCGAACAAAGCCAAACTGGGCGCGAACGCGATTTTGGGCGTCAGCCTTGCCGCCGCCAAAGCCGCCGCCAACTCGTTTGGAATGCCGCTCTACCGCTACATCGGCGGCGTGTACGCCCACATACTCCCTGTTCCGATGATGAACGTCCTCAACGGCGGCGCGCATACCGCGTGGCAATCCACCGACATGCAGGAATTCATGATCATGCCCTTCGGAGCGCCAACCTTCGCCGAAGGCTTGCGCTGGGGCGCGGAAATCTATCACGCCTTGAAATCCGTTCTGAAGGAAAAGGGCTACGTCACTCTCGTCGGAGATGAAGGCGGTTACGCGCCTTCGCTCAAGGCGAACAACGAAGCCATTGAGGTTATTCTTGCAGCAATTGAAAAGGCTGGTTTTGAGGCTGGCCGCGGCAAGGATATTGCCATTGCGCTCGACCCCGCCGCATCGGAACTCTACGATGAAAAGACAAAGAAATACAACCTTCGCAAGGAAGGCAAGGAACTCACCGGCGAACAGATGGTTGAACTCTGGACGAAGTGGGTCAAGGACTACCCAATCGTTTCCATCGAAGACGGTTTGGCGCAAGATGACTGGGAATCCTGGCAACTCATGGTCAAGAAATTGGGCGACAAAATCCAAATCGTCGGCGACGACCTGCTGGTGACCAACCCCGAGCGCGTCCGCCGTGGCATTGCCGAGAACGCCGCCAACGCTTTGCTGGTCAAACTCAACCAGATCGGGTCGCTGACCGAGACCATCCAAGCCGTGGAAATGTGCCATCGCGCCGGCTGGCGCACGGTCACTTCGCACCGTTCCGGCGAGACGGAAGACTCCACCATCGCTGACCTGGCTGTGGCGCTCAACACCGGGCAAATCAAGACCGGCGCCCCTGCCCGCTCAGACCGCGTAGCAAAGTACAACCAACTCCTGCGCATCGAAGCAGAATTGGGTGATACTGCCCGGTATGCAGGCTGGGATGCTTTGAAGAAGTAGCCAAAGATAATTTGCAATGAGCGTCGGAAGATCATAAATGATCTTCCGACGCTTTTTGTATTTTTAAGTTGACAAAGTCTTTAAAATGGTTATAATTAGTTTGTTGCTCCAACATACTAATTATATGACAAAAAAGACTGCCGATCAGGCCTTTGTACGCGAGAGAAATCTATCATCCGTTCTGCGGTTGATTCACACACAGTCTCCCATTTCACGCGCACAGATCGCGGTCACCACAGGGTTGAACAAATCCACTGTTTCGAGTCTTGTGGACGAACTGATGGTTCGGAATTTGATACATGAAACGGGAAGTAACTCAGGTGCAACTGGACGCCCGGCCACCTGGTTGGAAATTAACCCGCAAGCAGGCTTGATCGT
Source organism: Anaerolineales bacterium (assembly GCA_034433295.1). Taxonomy (GTDB): domain Bacteria; phylum Chloroflexota; class Anaerolineae; order Anaerolineales; family Villigracilaceae; genus Villigracilis. Next base: position 19,109 of record DAOUAS010000001.1, read on the forward strand.
CGGTGTGGAATTGGGCGTTGATTTTGTTTCAGTTGCTGTAACAGACTTAATGGGAAGCATCCTTTGGCGGCGGAGAGAAGATACAAATCCCACTGAAGACCAAAATAAAATAATCGAGCAAACACTACAAATCGTTAAAGAAGCAATCTGTGCCAATAAAAAAAAGAGCTCTCGTTTTTTTGGTCTCGGCGTTTCCATGCCCGGAGTCGTGGATTTGAAAGAAGGGGTTCTGATTTTCGCTCCAAACCTGGACTGGCGGAATGTGCCTTTCAAGAAGATATTTTCAGAGTCTACAAAATTACATACGTTTATCGAAAATGATGCGAACGCCGCCGCCTTTGCCGAACATTTGTTTGGAACTGCAAGGGAAAATCAAGATTTTATTTTTGTCTTCGCCGGGGTGGGGATCGGAAGCGGGTTGTTCTTAAATGGGCATTTATACCGCGGCATGAATGGATATGCAGGCGAGATCGGACACTCCCCCATCATGGATGAGTCGTCCCCCACAGTGTGCCATTGCGGCAACCGTGGTTGCTGGGAAACCTATGCAAATCAACAGTCGATTATTCAACGAGTGCAAATACGCCTCGAAGCGAACAACCATACCAGCATCATCCCAAAACTTATTACGGAACAAAGACAGCAACTCTCCATATCCATAATCAAACAAGCCGCGGATTTGGGCGACGAAGAAGCAGTCGAATCCATTACTGAAATCGGTCATGCCATGGGAAAGGGGTTTGCAGGCTTGATCAACATCTTCAATCCTGAAAAAATCATACTCGGCGGACCTCTTAGTATCATAGGCGAATATCTCCTGCCTGCCATAAAAGAGACCATCGCGCATCATTCATTTTTACCGAAAATCGACCAGCAAGTTGAAGTGGAATTGTCCTCTTTCGGCCCCGACGCAAGTCTGATCGGAGCCGTTGCCATCGTCGCGGATGATGTGCTTTCAAAACCAATGAGCATCCAGATTTAAAGGAGGTGATGACCCGGAAACTTGGAGACCTGTCGAGAGTCCAATGCAAGTGTCGTTCAAATTACCAAAACATAAATCATGTAAGGAGAGAAGAATGAATAAAAAGTTGTTCGCTCTTTTGAGCATTTTGGTCATCGCGTCCATGGCGCTTGCCGCCTGTGGCGGTGGCCAGCCGGCCGCTTCGGAAACAAAACTCGCGGTCGGCATCGTGCTTCCCACCAAGGATGAACCGCGCTGGATCCAGGATGAAACCCGCTTCAAAGAAGCCTTCACGAAAGCCGGTTACGATGTGGAAATCCTATTCAGCCAGGGCGATTCCGCCAAGGAAAAGGCCAATGTTGAGTCTCTGATTACCAAGGGCGTCAAAGTTCTCGTTATCTGCCCGCAGGACGGCACTGCCGCCGCCGCCGCCGCTGAAGCGGCCCGCGCGGCCGGGGTCAAGGTCATTTCCTATGATCGCCTGATTCGCGACACCGATTCTGTCGACTACTACGTGACCTTTGATAGCGTCGCTGTAGGCGAAGCCCAGGCTCAGTACCTCGTCGACAAGGCCTCCGGTTCCGGCAACCCGCTCTACCTATATGCCGGCGCTGCCTCCGATAACAACGCCTTCCTCTTCTTCGAAGGCGCCTGGAATGTCCTCCAACCCAAGATCGCTGACGGCACCTTCGTCATCAAGAACTCCAGCGAAGCTATTTCGCTCAAGGGTAAGGCCACCCTCACCCGCGATGAAATGGCCAAGATCCTCGGACAGGTCACTACAGAATGGAAATTCGACGTTGCCAAGAACCTCGCCGAAGCCAACCTGACCGCCGCCAAGCCTGAGGACAAGGGTGATGTCTTCATCCTCGCCCCCAATGACGGCACCGCCCGCGCCATCGCCGACGCCTTCGCCGCCGACAAGGAAGTGAAGAGCTATGTCGTCACCGGACAGGATGCCGAGAAGGCCTCCATCCAGTACATCATCGACGGCAAGCAATCCATGACCGTACTGAAGGACGTTCGCACCCTGGTTAGCGACGCAATCGCCGCGGCCATCGCCTACCTCGAAGGCAAGACCCCTGAAAAGACCACCACCTACAATAACGGCAAGGTCGAAGTCCCCGCCAAGCCCTCCGTGGTCATTACTGTGGACAAAGCCAACGTCAAGAAAGCCGTAATCGACTCCGGTTACTGGCCTGCCAGTGACTTCACCGGTCTGGATGGCGCCGCCGCTCCCGCGGCCCCCGCCACCGCTGGCAAAGTGGAAGTCTTCTCCTGGTGGACTGGCGGCGGTGAAGCGGCCGGTCTCGAAGCCATGATCGGCGTTTTCGGCGCCCAGTATCCCGATGTTGAATTCATCAATGCTGCCGTTGCCGGTGGCGCTGGAACCAACGCCCGTGCCGTGCTGGCCACCCGCCTGCAAGCTGGCGATCCGCCCGATAGCTGGCAGGGACATGCTGGTCAGGAATTGATCGGCACCTACGTTGCCGGCAAACAAATCGAGCCGCTGAACGACCTCTACGAAGCCGAAGGCTGGCTTGCTGTCATGCCCGAAACCCTCATCCCGTTGATCTCTGCGGATGGCAACATCTACTCCGTGCCGGTGAACATCCACCGCGCCAATGTGCTGTGGTACAACCCCGGCATTCTCGAAGCCAACGGCGTGAAAGTCCCCACTACCATGGATGAATGGTTCGCCGCCATGGACAAACTGCAAGCTGCCGGCGTGCAACCCCTCGCCCTCGGCGAACAGTGGACCAAACTGCACCTGCTCGAAACTGTCCTGCTCGGCACCCTCGGCGCCGACAAGTACAACGGTTTGTGGGACGGCTCCACCGACTGGGCAAGCGCCGATGTGACCAAAGCCCTCGAAAACTACAAGAAGGTGATCACCTACACGAACACCGACTCTGCCTCCCTCAGTTGGCAGGACGCCGCCCAATTGGTTGTCAACGGCGACGCCGCTTTCAACGTGATGGGCGACTGGGCTGAAGGCTACTTCCGTGAATTGGGCAAGGCTCCGATGACCGATTACGGTTGGGCCGCCACTCCCGGTTCTGTCGGTGTGTTCCAGTTCCTCTCTGACTCCTTCGTCCTCGCGGTCGGCGCACCTGATCCCGAAGGCGCCACCGCCTGGTTGAAGATCGCCGGTTCCAAGGAAGGTCAGGAAGCATTCAACCCCGTTAAGGGTTCGATCTGCGCCCGCACCGACTGCGACAAGGCCCTCTTCGGCGAATATCTCCAGTCCGCCATGGATGACTGGGCTTCCAACACCGTCGTCGGCTCGCTGACTCACGGCGTGGTTGCCAACGACTCCTGGAAGACGGAAATCGACACCGCCCTCGGCTTGTTCATTGCAGACCAGAACATCGGGACATTCCAGTCCGCGCTTGTTGCCGCCTGCGCAAGCTCGGGACCCTGCAAGTAAGCCTTGTATTAGGCAAGCCTTGTGCTAAAATGAGCGAGGCTCCGCGCACGCGGAGCCTCGCTCCTCAAAAGCCCCATTTTATAAAAGAGGCAAGCCATGAACAGAGATAAAGACCGTTTTCTGAATATCTTGCTTGTATCCCCATCCATTCTGGCAGTGTTGATCTTCATCTATGCTTTCATTGGCTGGTCTGTCCGCGTATCGTTGAGCAAATGGAAGGGGTTGACCGCAGATTACACGTGGAACGGAATCAAGAACTACCTTGACCTTTTTGCAGACCCGCGTTTCCATGTGGACATCCGCAATACTTTGATCTTCACAGGGGTGTTTGTTGTTGGCAGTGTTTTACTTGGATTCTTTCTGGCCGTATTACTCGACCAGGGGTTGAAAGGCGAAAGTTTCTTCCGCAGCTTGTTTCTTTTTCCTATGGCAATTTCTTACATTGTGACCGGCACGGTCTGGCGCTGGTTGATGAACCCCGCCATGGGGTCGCGTATGAGCGGCTTCAATCTACTTTTGAAGTACATTGGGCTGGAAAGCCTGGCAAATGCCTGGCATACTACCCCAACCTGGGGCATTGCTGCAATTGCGCTTGCTGCCATCTGGCAGATGTCTGGTTACACCATGGCGCTCTACCTGGCAGGGCTGCGGGCAATCCCGCAGGAATTGCGTGAGGCTGCCCAAATCGACGGGGCAAGCGAGTCCCAAATCTACCGCTACATCATGATTCCCCTGCTTGCGCCGGTGACGCTCTCTGTGTTGATCATCCTCGGACACATGTCGCTCAAAGTATTCGACTTGATTATCGCCATCGCGGGCAAGCAACTTCCGCTGGATGTGCCAGCCATCTACATGTGGCAAGCCACCTTCGACGGTCTGTTCTACGGGCGCGGCGCGGCTATCGGCATCCTGCTATTGATAAGCGTGGCCGTGCTCATCGTTCCCTACATCCGCCATACACTTAAAACGGAGGCGGAACAATGAAAACCACACGTAATCTCGGCAAGTACTGGCTTTACATTCCCCTGGTCGCCATGGCGATCTTCTACCTGCTTCCGATGTACGTCATGTTGGTAACGGGGTTCAAGGGGTTCGACGAGATCGACTTGAAAACCATGTGGAACCTCCCGCGCGGACTGGCTTTCGATAATTACATCGAAGCCTTTGCGAAACTTTCCCCATATCTGTGGAACAGCTTCAAGATGGTCGTCCCTGCCACCCTGCTCTCTTCCATGCTGGGGTCGTTGAACGGATTCATCCTTGCCAAGTGGAAATTCCGCGGCGCAGATATTATCTTCCCCGTCATTCTTTTCGGCATGTTCATTCCCTACCAAAGCATTCTGATCCCGCTCGTCCAATTCATGAATGCGGTGGGAATTAAGGGGTTGCCCGGACTGGCAATGGCTCACATCATCTATGGCATCCCGATCACCACCCTCACGTTTCGCAATTACTACGCCAGCCTGCCACAGGAACTTCTCGAAGCGGCAAAGATCGATGGGGCGGACATGCTGGGTATCTACCGCTACATCCTCCTGCCCATTTCTATTCCAAGTTTTGTAGTGGTGCTGATCTGGCAGTTCACTTCCGCCTGGAACGACTTCCTCTTTGCGGTGGTGCTGACCGGCAACGAACAATGGCCCATCACCGTGGCGCTCAACAATATGGCAGGAAGCCAGATCATTGCGTGGAATGTCCAGATGGCAGGTTCATTGCTGGCGGCACTCCCCACTCTGCTTGTCTACATCTTCCTGGGACAGTACTTCCTGCGCGGCTTGCTGGCCGGCTCGCTCAAAGGCTGAGCACAGCATCCCTTATGTCGTTTTGCGAACTCATTTTTATCTAGCTGGAGCATGGCAACAATGAAAACCCCCATCCTGGAAATGAAAAATATCACCAAGGAATTCCCCGGCGTAAAAGCGTTGAGCAATGTAAGTTTTCAAGTCGCGGAGGGCGAAATCCACTGTCTGGTTGGTGAAAATGGGGCGGGCAAGTCCACACTAATGAAGGTGCTGAGCGGGGTATATCCTTATGGGTCATATAGTGGCGACATCCTGTTTGGCGGGAAGGTGCAACAATTCAGCGGAATCAGCGACAGTGAAAAGGCCGGGATCGCCATCATCTACCAGGAACTGGCGCTTGTCCCCGAAATGACCGTTTACGAAAACATCTTCCTCGGTAACGAAATAAAAAAGGGGGCCAGAATCAATTGGAACGAAACGATCAAAAGGGCAAAGGAAATGCTTAAAAAGGTCAAGTTGGATGTCAACCCTGAGGAAAAGATCAAAGATCTGGGCGTGGGGAAAAAACAACTGGTCGAAATTGCCAAAGCCCTCAGCAAGGATGTTAAACTGTTGATTTTGGACGAACCCACCTCCGCTCTCAACGAGGACGACTGTGACAACCTGCTCAACTTGTTGGGAGAACTCAAGAAACACGGCGTTACCTGCATCATGATTTCCCATAAGTTAAAAGAGGTGATCCGCATCGCCGACTCGGTAACGGTATTACGCGATGGGCAAACGATTTGCACGTTGTCGGCGCAAAAGGGCGAAATTGTCGAGAATGCACTTATCAAACATATGGTCGGGCGTGAGATCGACAACATTTACCCAAGGCGAAAGAGCAGGCAAATTGGAGAAGTCACACTCGAAGCCAAAAAACTAAGCGCATATAACCCCACCATCGGAAGGCATATCCTGAAGGATGTTTCATTCAATGTGCGGAAAGGTGAAATTGTAGGTTTTGCAGGCTTAATGGGTTCGGGAAGAACCGAACTTGCCCACAGCATCTTCGGCAACCCGGACGGGTATCGAATCGAAGGTGATATGTTCGTGAAAGGCAGAAAGGTAAACTTCTCCCATCCGGAGGATGCGATTCGGACGGGCGTGGCTTATGTCACTGAAGACCGCAAGGGCAATGGATTGATCCTCATCCAGGATGTAAAGCAAAACATCACGCTGGCCAATCTGCGAGAAATCGCCCTGCAGGGTGTTGTCAACGACAACGACGAAGTCAAGGTCGGAAACGAATACAAAGGCTCCTTGAATATCAAGACACCCACCATCGAGCAGAAAGTGTCGAATTTGAGCGGCGGGAATCAGCAGAAGGTCTCCCTGGGCAAGTGGCTTTTCGTCAAGCCCGAGGTGCTGATCCTGGACGAACCGACGCGCGGGATCGACGTGGGCGCCAAGTATGAAATCTACACAATTATGAACCGGCTGGTGGAACAGGGAATGAGCATCATCATGATTTCATCCGAACTGCCTGAAATTCTGGGCATGAGCGACAGGGTTTACATCGTCTCTGGCGGCAGAATCACCGGGGAAATGCCCATCGAGGAAGCCACTCAGGAAAAAATCATGCAAAGAGCAGTAAATTAAAGGAGTCCTTCAATGTCATTTTTCCAAGACTTAAAGAAATTACTGGCACAAAATATCCGCGAATACGGCATGTATATCGCCCTGTTCATTATCATGGCGATCTTCACCGTCACCACACAAGGCATTTTTATCTCATCCAGGAACATCAGTAACTTAATCAACCAGACTGGCTACGTTGCGGTGCTTGCAGTCGGCATGACCCTGGTCATTGTCATCCGCCATATCGACCTCTCTGTCGGCTATCTTTCGGGGTTTCTGGGCGCGTTGGCGGCCATTGCCATGGCAGATCCAAGGGTCATTAGCAGCGGAATGAACCTGCCAGTGGGAGTGGTCATCCCAATCATATTGGCGCTTGGAATCGCTGCCGGAATATTGATTGCTTTTCTGGTCGCAGACCTTGGAATTCCCGCATTTGTCGCCACACTTGCGGGATGGCTCGGGTACCGCGGCGCGCTTCAATTGGTAACAGCCGGCACAGGGACCATCATTATCAACAACAAAATTTTTAATGCTTTGAGCAACGATTTCATTCCGGATATTCCCAATCTCAACTTTTTACCCGGAGTTCACAAACTAACCCTGATACTCGGCATACTTGCCATTATCCTGCTCATCATCAGCCAGGTCAGGGATCGCAAGACGAAGCAATCATACGGTTTTGAAGTCCTACCCATGGATATGTTCATCCTGAAACTGGTATTCATGTCGGTCTTGCTGGCGGGTATTACCTGGATCATGGCAGGCTACAACGGACTTTCGTGGACAGTGGTCATTGTGCTAACCGTGGTGGGAATCTACGACTTCATCTCGATGCACACTGTATTGGGCAGGCACATTTACGCTGTCGGCGGCAACCCGGAGGCGGCGGAATTGAGCGGTATTAGCGTCAAGAAAATTACCTATGTGGTTTTTGGTTCGATGGGAATGCTTGCCGCCTTGTCGGGCATCTTGTACGCCTCTCGTTTTAAATCTGCCACCACTACAGCCGGAGCAGGGTTGGAATTCGACGCCATTACCGCGGCATTTATCGGCGGCGTATCGCCAGCGGGCGGCATTGGCAAGGTCGTCGGAACGCTGATCGGCGCCCTGGTGATGGGATCGCTTTCCAGCGGCATGAACCTAATGAACATTGATATTTCCATTCAATACATCGTCAAAGCCGCCGTGCTCGCAATCGCAGTGATCTTCGATGTGGCAACCCGCAGGCAGGGCAAGTAACCGGCGGTTTCGCAAAATCGACTTCAACAATAACGCATCGGATGATGCGTTATTGTTTTATAAAGACTTGCTATTAGGAGGCAAGGGTTGGGGAAAGCAGATTCCCGCCTCGCTGGCCACCTGACACGTGGTGAATTCCGCCAGCGTGACAGAATCAAAAGCCCGTTCCTGCCCATTGAGGAGTTGCATCCCCTGCCTGAGTTGTTCAATCGAGTCAAAGAGTGGGAGGCAGGGCAAAAGAAATGATTTTTTTGATTGTTGTAAATCTGTCCCGCGGATTTTTCGTCGCTGACCGCCAGCAGCAGGGCGTCCACCACATCGTCCACAAAATTCAGGTCGCGGATTTGTTCGCCTGCACCGAAAACCTGCAAAGGCTGATTATCAAATAGACGACGAATCCATTCACCGAGGAAGTTCAGCCGTCCGTCCTTGCAATGCATCCGCGGACCGTAGGTATTGATCAACCGCAGGCTGGTTGCATGAAGCCCATAGGCACGGTAACTGACCATGTGATACATATTGCCCGCGCGTTTGGTTACACCGTTGAAATCCACAGGGACGATGGGATGTTTCTCATCCACGGGCAGATATTGGGCGCGCCCGTAAATCTGGCGGGGCCCCGCGTAGACGATTTTGATGTCGGGATTATGTTTGAGACAGGCTTGGACAATGGACAAATGACCGGCGGCGTTAACCTCCAAATCAATCTGCGGCGCTTCCATGCAGTTTATCAAGAAACATGATACGCCTTTCGAAAGGTCGCTGTAACAGGGTGTTCAAACTGGCTATTCCATCGACATCAACTCGGCGATATGTTCCAGGGCCTTGCGGCCGCGCGCGCCGCCGTAAAGAAGACGCGCCAGAACTTCCAGATCCAGTTTGTCGGGGGAGCCAAGATCGGAGATGAGCAGCTGCAATATCTTGCGGTCGCATTTATCGAGCAGATCGGCGGCTTTTTGCACATCCGCCGCAAAGAACATCTTGCGGTTCAAAATCCGTTCGTGGCTATCAGGATCGAACTCAAAACAGAAGGTATGGAAGAGTTGATGTGCCACGTCCAATACAACCTGTGGTTCGACTTTCGGCGCAGCAGATTCGTAATATGCCTGTGCCTGTTCTTTCAACTGATTGAAAGTCAACGGTTCAGGAGCGTTCTTCACCATCTCGTACATTTTGTAGATGATATAGGGACGCTGTTCGCCATCGGCAATGCGGATCTTCTTGGACGCAAGCAGACT
>DAOUAS010000002.1:0-2298 GCA_034433295.1 Anaerolineales bacterium
GAAGGCTTCATCTGGAACGGTCATCAAGGCGGATGGAAACTCACCCGCTACGATCCCGATGGCAAGATCGAGCGCCAGATTCGTTTCCCCGTCCAACACGTCATCTCGTTTGCGTTTGGCGGAAAAGACCTGGATGAACTCTTCGTCACAACCATGACCTGGGGTCTCGATGAAGAACAGCGAAAGCAACAGCCCGGAGCTGGCGATTTGTTCTCCGTCCATACCGGTGTTCAGGGGCTGGTGGAGCCTGCGTTTGCAGGGTAACTCAAAAAGGAGACAACATGAAATTCCTATCAATGGCTGAAATTTTACAACCGTGTGTAAACCAGAATTGGGCGATTGGCGCCTACGATACTTGTAACTGGGAAATTACCCAAGCCATCGTGGATGCCTCGGCAATCGATCAGGCTCCCGCTATTATCATGATCTACCCCCATCACAACCCGCAGGCGGAATGGGGCACATTAGTGAAAATCATCGAGGCGGAGGTCGAACGCGCAAACATCCCGGCGGCGCTGGTGCTCGACCATGCCAAAACCCTGGAACAAATCGAATATGCGCTCGACCTCGGTTTCTCCGGCGTCATGATCGATGCCTCGCTCTCTCCTTTGGAAGAGAATATCGCCATCACCCGCAAGGCAGTCGAACTTGCCCATGCAAAGGGCGCTTCCGTCGAAGCGGAATTGGGTCATGTGGGCGTGGGGCTGGAGGTCAGTGAAGATGAACAAACCGCTCACCTGACCCGCGTGGACGAAGCGGAGCGTTTTGTGAAGGAAACCGGCGTGGATGCCCTCGCCATCTCGATTGGGACATTGCACGGGTTGTATCGCGGCACGCCCCACCTCGACTTCGAGCGGATTGCCCAACTGCGAGCCGCCTGCCCGATTCCGTTGGTGTTGCACGGCGGGTCTGCCAATCCCGACCCGGATTTACGCCGCGCCATCGAACTCGGAATCGACAAGATCAACATCTGGACTGACGTCCGCATCCCGTTTTTGCAGACTTTGAAAGATGCGTTGGATGGTGGCCCCATTGGCAAGGTCAATGTGCACGAAGCCTTTGGAGCGGCAAGGGCAATTGCAACCGAGGTTATCCGACAGAAGAATAAACTTCTCGGGTCGGTTGGCAAGGCTTCGCAATATAGGTAATTCATTCTGAACGGAGGCAGTCCATGGCTCAGTATCTCTTGGGGATTGATAACGGCAATACGGTCTCGAAAGCCGCTCTCTTTGATTTGAAAGGCAAGGAGGTGGCTGTCGCCAGTTGCAAGGTCGAGACCGAGTATCCCCACCCTGGCTGGACAGAACGCAACATGGACGCCATGTGGCAAAGCACAGCCTGTGCGATCCGCGAGGTAATCGCCAAATCGGGAGTCAAGCCTGAAGAGATCGCCGGCATCGGCAATACCGGGCATGGAAATGGCGTGTATCTGCTCGATAAACAAGGAAAGCCCCTGCGGAACGGAATCCAATCCATGGATTCACGCGCCGCCGATGTGGTTACGGAATGGGGACAGAACGGACTCCATGCGCGCGTCTTCCCATTCACCATTCAATCCTTTTGGCCCGCCCAACCGAACGCGATCCTTGCCTGGTTCAAGAAGCATGAGCCGCAAAACTACGAGCGTGTCGGCGCGATTTTGATGGTCAAGGATTACATCAAATATTGCTTGACGGGCGAGATCAGCGGCGACTTCACCGACATGAGCGCCACCAGCTTGATGGATGTCCGCGGGCAATGCTACTCCCGTGAACTGATGGACTTGTTCGGTCTCTCCGAAATTTTCGATGCTCTGCCTCCCCTGAAACAAAGTAGTGAGGTAATCGGGCGGGTGACGCCCGTCGCCGCGCAGGAGACGGGGCTCGCGGTTGGTACTCCCGTGGTGGGCGGGTTGTTCGATGTGGATGCCAGCGCCATCGGGGCGGGCGCGATTCACGTCAACCAGGCTTGTATCATCATGGGAAGTTGGAGCATTAACGAAGTCATCACCAAAGAGCCGATTGTAGACCCTGACCTGTTCATGACCACGATCTTTGCGGACCCGAGCCTATATCTAACCATCGAAGGCAGCGCCACATCCGCCACCAATTTGGAATGGTTTGTAAACCAGTGTTGTGGCGATGAACGTGCTGAGGCAAAGCGACGCGGCATATCGGTTTATGAAGTTTGCAGTGAAGAAGTCGCCAGCCTGCCGCCGGGCAGCACGAACGTGATTTTCCATCCCTTCCTCTACGGATCGAACGTCCAGCCGACGGCGCGGGCGGGATTCTACGGCGTGGCTGGCTGGCATACCCGCGC
>DAOUAS010000003.1:0-7220 GCA_034433295.1 Anaerolineales bacterium
TCATGCCGCGGATGTCGGAGAAGGGTCCAAGGTTGTTGTTGGAATCCATGACATGCGCAGTCAATACCGTGTTCCCGCTCAGGGTTGGATATGCCGAGCCTTCGAGATATGCCACGTTGTTTTGCAGCCAGGTCAGGTCCCAGCCTCCCTTGGAGATGGCGGCGCCAACAATCGGGAAATTGACGCCGAGGGTCGGTATCTCGATACGGAGTTCATTCATCGGTTTGTAGGCTTTATCAGCGGGCTGGGCGGGCAATTTCGTGATTCGATTCGGGGCAAACCCGGTGACTGGGATGAGCGGATTATTCTGACCAAACACCGATTTATTCTTGTTGTCGTCGTCGCCGTTTTCGCCGGTATTGCCATTATTGCTGAGGGAAACCGTAAAACTGCGGACAAAGTCGGTGCCGGGCGTCCCATCGCCTGCCAATTCCAGAGTGGGATCAGCGATGTCCAAAATTGAGGTGCTGCCGCAGACGAACAAACGGTAGTCGCCGTTCGATAACCGCACTCCGCCGTTGAAGGTGACGGTTGCGACAAAGGGCCCCGATCCGCCGCCGTTGGAGTAGGTTACGGAGTTGACAATAATGGCGGTGTCGAGGGGATCAACGCCCATTGCGCAACTTGTGGTTTGGAAACCGTCGCCGTTATCGCGAACCAGCATGTAATTGACGGGATTGGTCACATCGCCCGGATCGGTGTCATTTGCCGGGTTGTACACGTCCTGATTAAAAGTCACCTGGAAGGGGGAGGTGGCCCCAACCGAGGCGGTCACCACTTGAGGGGCGGTATTGCTGACAGTTATGTCGAAGGTTTGGGAAGCGGTCAGCAGGCTGTCGGTCACCTCGAGCACCACATTGAATACGCCGACTTGGAGGCTGTTGGGGGTTCCGCTCAAAGTTGCGGTGCGATCGCCGTTGTCGGTGAGGGTCAACCAGGAGGGCAGGGTGAGGGCGGAGATGGTCAGGGCGTCGAGCGCGTCGAGATCATCCGCGACAATATTATAGGTGTAGGGGGTGCTTTCGCCTGCGGTGGTCACGGGTGCGCTGGTGAAGGTTGGCGCATCATTGACATCGACCACTGTGACGGTGAAGGCTTGTTCCACAGGGACGGAGATGACATTGTCGGTGGCGCGCAGCACTATCGTGTGGTCGCCAACCGCACTGTTATTGGGAGTGCCGCTCAGGGTGGCGGTGCCGTTGCCGTTGTCGGTGAAGGTCAGCCAGGCGGGCTTGGTGGAGTCGATGATGACAATTGTGTCCCCAACGTCGGGGTCGGTGACGACGATATTGTAGAGATATGAGTCGTTCTGATTAACGCTGGTCACGGGCGCGCTGGTAAAGGCCGGAGAGTCGTTGACCGGTGTCACGTCCAGCGTGATGGTGGATGGATTGGAGGTCAATCCATCGGATACTGTGTAATTGGCCGTCACCTGGGCTGTGGAATTGAGGTCGGGTGTGATGCCAACTGTGCAGGCGCCGGCCGTACAGACACAGGATGTGGAAATACTGCCGCTGGTGAGTCCGCTGACAATACATGACGTGGCCGAATCTCCATCTGGATCCGTATAGGACAGGCTGATGATTTTTTCGGTATCCTCGAGCGTCGTGTTGGTTACGTTTGAGGTGATCGGCGCATCATTGGCATTTGTCACGTTGACGGTAATTGTCTGCGAATCGGTTCCGCCGGCTCCATCCGAAACCTGAACGATCACGATGTAGGAATTGTTTGTGTCCGCATCGGCTGGAGCCTCGAAATCCGGCGCTGGAGAAAAGGTCAACACGCCACTTGTAGAATTGATGGCGAAGTCGCCGGCATCTATCCCGGAGATCGAATAAGTCAACGTTTGAGGTGGAACGTTTGGATCGGTGGCAGTGACGGTGGTGACTGCTGTCGTATTTTCAGGGACACTGATGGTTGCCGTCGTTCCTCCGCCGTTTGAGGTGATCGTCGGCGGGGTATTCGCGATTCCTGTGCCCTGTATGCTCCAATTGTACGGGCTTTCGTTGGTGTCGTTGTTGATAAAGCTGATTGTGGCGTTACGCGTACCCGCAGCAGACGGACTGAAGCGCACGGTAAAAGTAGTGGAAGCCCCATTGGCGATTGGGGACGTTGGAGGAACAGTAACCGAGAAGTCCGCCGCATTTGTACCGCCAATCGTTATCGTTCCGACAGATAAAACATTTGTAGCTGCGGGTCCTTGATTCTGGATTGTATAGGTGCAGTCGATAAATCCACCCAATCCTGTGCTCCCAAAATTGGTACAGTCCGCCGTAGAAGGAGTTCCATCTCCATCAGTGATCGTGTTTCCATTTCCCTGTACATTGATCTCTGCATTGATACGAGTACCCTGCACCCCAAAATTATATGGGTTTTCGTTTGCATCGTTATTGACAATATTAATAGTGGTATCGCGTGTCGCTCCGCCTCCGCCGCCGGCTGTCAGCCGTACTGTGAAGGTTGTTGAGTTTCCTGGCGTTACGGTGGCGGCAGGCGCAGACACAATGCTGAAATCACCAGCATTGCCCCCGGTGAATGTGATTGCGCCAATACTTAAATCACCGGTACCCGTATTCTGGATGGTAAAGGTCCGATCCACGAAAAGGTTTTGAGGCACATTGCCAAAATCCGTCCAGTCTGCGGTGCTCGGAGTGGTATCTCCATCTACAATGGAGACGCCGTTCCCCTGAACGTTTATTTCGGGAGGAAGCGAATAAGTAACCCGCACCTGCACATGATCAAGGAAAGCAAGGTTGGTGCCGTTGTTCACAAGCCGGGCGCTGGATTCAACTTGGATGATAAAAGTGCCGCTATTGAAATCAGAGGCGGCCCATGTTGTGCCCCACAAGCCGGTCAAAGACACGGGAGTTCCATCGGTGGTTGTGGAATAGGTCATTGTCGCCGTTTGTTGCCCTGTGTATCCATTCAACGCGGATTGATTCCACAAGGAAACCAGCAGGTTCCTGCCATGATTGGCAGTGGTTCCGTTGCGATGTCCCTCGACGCTTACGCTGATATCGGTAATCGTGCTTCCAGCGGGAATGCCAAAATTTCCAAAGGTATATCGCACGTAGTCGCCCTGACCGTCATAGCAGGCCCATGCATTGTCCGACGCCCATCCTTGATTGGTAGTGGCGGCGGCCCCGCATGTGGTTGCATTTGTTGCAATGGTGACACTGTTAATTGTTCCGGTTGCCGTGGGCGACAACAAACCAGTCACATCCGCCTTTGCCGGTGTGACCGGCATCACTGCCAACGCCAGCATGACTATTAACAAAATGGATAGAATTTTGGATAGCAATTGATTTTTCATGCCTTCTCGCTTCCTTTTATTTCGTGGGGAGGATATTGGAAACCATTCATCAAGGGATTAACATGCCCGTTCTTGCGCTCAACACTTCGGCCGCCTTGCGAAGACTGCTTAATTGAACGTTATTGTCGTTGTAGTCCGCGAAGGTTTCGTATTCCCCCTTCCATATCTTGAGCGCGGTTGGCTCACTGCAACCAAGTTTGCGCATCTCTCCGACAAACTGGTTGAACGACATGTTCTTTTTTTCCGCCAGTTCCTGAACTATGCTCTTCATATTTGCAATCATCCTTTTCGGGATTCGCTGTGGTTTCTACGGTTACATTGGAAAAACAAAGTAAATCATGAAAATAATCGAAAATAAAAATATATTTTTTGATTTTGATAAAAAAAGAAAATGCGCAAAAACTTTCAAAATACCTACAAAAACCTTTCAAATTTGAAAGGAGCTAATGTAATTCTAATCCAACTTTCCCGAAATAGTCAATGGTTTTGGAAATAAATTTTTAATTTGAAATATAAATATTTTACCTGCCCCCATTCCCACTATTGTCTATCCCCTAAATCGCGAATATGTTCCCAATACGCGCAACATCAACGCATACTCGCCAAGGTGATCGAGTGCCCGTTTGACGGTTTCATCCTGTGTCGAGCCGATGAAGTCGATGTAAAAGAGATATTCCCACGGCTTCCCTTGCAGTGGACGGGATTCGATCTTGGTCAGGTCGATGTCGCGCAAGGCAAAAACGCTCATTGCTTTGAACAAGGAACCGGGGACATTTTTCAGCGTGAACACGATGGAGGTTTTTGCTTCGCCTATCGGGACGACTGGTACGCGTTGGACAGCGAGGAAACGCGTATAGTTTTCCGGGTTGTCCTCGATGCCTTCCTCCAGAATTTGCATCCCGTAGAGTTCCGCCGCCCGCCTGGATGCGATCGCCGCCACGTCCAATACGCCTGACTCTTTGAGCATCTTCACGCTTCCAGCCGTGTCGTAGACCTGCTCCGCTTTGATTCCATGCGAGCGCAAATAACCCGCGCACTGGCCCAGCGCCTGTGGATGGCTGATGGCTTTCCTGATATCCCCTTTCTTCACGCCGGGCATGGCAATCAAACAATGCTGTACGCGCAACAGATATTCGCCGACAATGTGCAGGTCATGCCGCAGGAGCAGATCGTAGTTTTGGTGGATGCTCCCTGCCAGCGAATTTTCGATGGGTACCAGCGCCGTATCGCTTTTCCCCGACACGACGGAATCGAACATAATATCGAATGACTCACAGGGTAGAGTTTCGACTTCCCCAAAATAGTTGAATACCGCCTGCTCGGAATAAGCGCCCGGCTCGCCCTGGAATGCAACTTTCATGGTTTCTCCTTACTTGGGTCGAAGGTCAAAAGTCGAAAGTCGTCGCCCAACCTTTGACCTTCGACTTTTGACTATTGTCGTTCCGCCCATTTCACAATTTTCCGAAATCCCGCCTCCACATCTTCATCGGAGGCTGAAATTACCATGCGAATGAAACCTTCGCCCAGTTCGCCAAACGCCGAGCCGGGGACAAGTCCCACGCCTTCCTCTTCCAGAATCCGCTCGCACATTTCGACAGAAGGCATGTTCAACGTCCGCATGTCGAGGAAGAAGTAGAACGCTCCCTGCGGCGGGATGATTTTGATCTTCTCGCATTTCAGTTCATGTGAAACTCGAATTACCAACTCACGGCGACGCTTGTAGGCGGCGCGCATGTCGGCGGTAACCTGCTGAATCTGCGGATCGGTCAACGCGAAGGCGGCGGCTTTCTGAATAAACGGCGCGACGCAAGTGATGGAGTTCTGCCCCGCCTTCAACGCATTCTGGATTACCCGCGCAGGCGCGGCGAGGAATCCCACCCGCCAGCCGGTCATGGCGTAGGATTTGGACAGGCTGTTCACCAGCAGCGTCCGCTCTCTTGCTCCTTCGATGGCGGCGGCGGAAGTTGGCTTGCCTTCAAAATATAAACTGCCATACACCTCATCGCTCACGATCCACAAGTTATGTTCTTTGGCGAACTCATGCAACTTTGTCAAATATTCACGTGAGGGAAACGCGCCCGTCGGGTTAGATGGATAGTTGAGGACGATAACTTTCGTTTTGGGAGTCAAAGCCCTCAGCCAGGATTCGAATTGGGGGATGAATCCACTTTCGGCGGGGGCGGGGACGCGAATCACATTTCCGCGCAGCATGATCGTCATGTTCGAATGAGTCGCCCACGATGGGTCGGGAACCAGCACATCATCCCCTGGATTCAAGATGGATTGCATCGCCGTGTAATAGGCGTGGATGCCGCCATGTGTGACGAGGATTTCCGAAGCGGGATCGTACGTCACGCCTTCATCGCGCTGGAGCTTGGTGGCGATTGCCCGGCGGAGTTCCATCGTCCCGGCGGAAGGTCCGTAATGAGTCTGCCCGTCCTGCATGGCTTTGAGCGCGGATTCGATCATGGCGGGGTGGGTTCCAAAATCGGGGTCGCCCACTTGCAAGCCGACGATGTTTCGCCCGCTGGCTTTGAGCGCGAGGATGCGGTCTGCCATGGCGACGGTTGCAGACTGCCGGATAAGGTCGAGTTGCCGATTGAGGTTTAACATGGGCGCGAGTTTATCAAACAAACAAAAATTCCGCCAATTGGTTCGTTGGGAGGGCGCGATGGGAAAATTTTGATCAGAGTGTGTTGTATTTAATCTTTAAAACCGTATAATGAAATCAGGATAGTGGATGAATAATATATGTGGAGAATCGGAGGATCAATGACAAACAATATCGGCTTGTGGATTGATCGGAAGAAAGCGATACTTGTGATCCAGGGGAAACAGGGGGAGGAAATTCAAAAAATCGAATCTGGCGTGGAAAGGCGCGGCATTAATCGGGGGGCATCCCACGCAAGGTCCCGATACAGCGCCGAACATCAACAGGGAGACGACCAGCTGGATAAGAAATTCACCGAGCAACTCAATAAATTTTACGACAGAGTCATATCTCAACTGCGTGGAACGGAGGCAGTATTGATTTTCGGCCCCGGCGAGGCAAAAAGCGAACTTGAAAAACGAATCGTCCACGAAAAGGTCAGGGTGCAAATTGTTGGGATCGAGACTGCGGATAAAATGACGGAACGTCAGATTGCGACCAAGGTGCGGAAGCACTTCGAGAAAACGCTTCACTAATCCGGTTGATTCCGGCGCATGGTCGGGTTGAAATAACGGTTAAATCAAACGAGGCGTGATGAGCGCCTCGTTTGAAGAACATATCCTTTTTGCGGGGCCCGTCAAGGGGTGGATTTGCTAGTCAACCTTATTAACTCTAATGGTAATATCTTGAGTGGACGTAAACATACCATCGGACGCTTGCACTGTAATATTATAGGTGTTGTCAAGCCCGGAATCCGAAGGAGCGTCAAAATCGGGGGGCGCGATAAATGACAATTCGCCGCTCGAAGAATTGATGGAAAAGAGTGCGGCGTCTGCTCCGCCAGAGATCGAGTAGGTCAGGGATTGGGCGGGCAGGTCGGCATCGGTGGCGGTGACGGTGGTTACAGCCGTGGCGTTTTCCGCAATCGAGGGATTGTTGTTTGGCGTGATTGCCGGGGTGTTGTCGTTGACGGCGGATACGGTCACAGCAACTTCCTGGGTTGCGGTCAACTCTCCGTCGGATACCTGAACGGTGAGGTTGTAGGTGTTATCGGCTCCGGCATCGGCGGGGAGTTCGAAATCGGGTGCGGAGAGGAAGGTCAACTCGCCGGTGGCGGGATTGATGGAAAAGAGTGCGGCGTCTGCTCCGCCAGAGATCGAGTAGGTCAGGGATTGGGCGGGCAGGTCGGCATCGGTGGTGGTGATAGTGGTCACAGCCGTGGCGTTTTCCGCAATCGAGGGATTGTTGTTTGACGTG
>DAOUAS010000004.1:0-30073 GCA_034433295.1 Anaerolineales bacterium
CGTGAGGCGTCGAAGCGGACAATTGGTCTGCGGCACTATGACGTGCAGATCATCGGCGGCGGGGCGCTGCACCACGGTCACATCGCGGAGATGCGCACGGGCGAAGGCAAGACCCTGGTCTCGACCATGCCCGTTTACCTCAACGCGCTGACGGGACGCGGCGTACACCTCATCACGGTCAACGATTATTTGGCGCGGCGCGACGCCCGCTGGATGGCTCCCATCTATCACATGCTCGGCTTGAGTGTGGGTGTGCTGCAAATGGCTGCCGCCACCGAGAACGGCAAGAAAGCCTTCATTGTGGACTTCGAGCGCGAGTCGCCGCACGAGGACCAGAATCACCTGCGGCTGGTGGATCGGGTCGAAGCCTACAGCGCAGACGTCACCTACGGCACCAACTCCGAGTTTGGCTTCGATTACCTGCGCGACAACATGGCAATGCGGCTGGACAATCGCGTTCAGCGCGGACATTACTACGCCATTGTAGATGAAGTGGACAACGTCCTCATCGACGAAGCCCGCACCCCGCTCATCATTTCGGGTCCGTCCTCTGGCGACTTGGAAACCTACGGGATCATGGCGAACATCGTCAAGCAGTTGAAGCTCGAGGATTACGAGGTCAATGAAAAGGATCGCAACGTCAACCTGACCGAAGTGGGCATCAGCCATGTGGAAGCTTTGTTGGGGCAGCCGCTGCTCGATCCCGACCGACCCGAAGACCTGACCCCCGAACAAGCCCGCCTGACGGGTTATCTCGAACAGGCTCTCCGCGCCCAGTATCTTTTCCATCGCAACAAGGATTATCTCGTGCAGGGCGGCAAGGTCGTCATCGTGGATGAGTTCACGGGACGTTTGATGCCGGGTCGCCGTTGGAGCGACGGTTTGCATCAGGCGGTCGAGGCGAAGGAAGGCGTGAAGGTCGAGCCTGAGAATGTCACCTACGCCACCATCACCCTGCAGAATTATTTCCGCATGTATAAGAAGCTGGCGGGCATGACGGGTACGGCGCTGACCGAAGCCGAGGAATTCAATAAGATTTACAAAATCGAAGTGATGCCTGTCCCGACCAACCTGGAATACCAGTCCCTGCGGACGGATGCCACGCTCGAAGAACATAAGGCGAAAGACGAGGAAGGTTACTCGTATTCGTATTACACGACGAAAGAAGTGTCCCCCCCTGTGGGGGGGACGGGAGGGGGGTCGAAGATTTACTATCGCAGAAAAGATTATCCCGATGTGATCTATCGCACGGTGGAAGCGAAACTCCGCGCCATCGTGACGGAGATTGTCCGCTACCATGTTTTGGGACGCCCGATGCTGGTTGGCACGACGTCGGTTGAGTCATCCGACCGACTCTCCGGCAGGCTCAAGCCCGAGCCTGTCCGCCGTTTACTGCAAGTGACTCTCGTCCGACGGGCGTACATGAAGGCGAAGAACATCGAAGAAGACGGGCGTTTGATCGCGGAACTCGCGCCGTTCAACGAGCCCATCGAGAAGATCACACCTGATATGTTGCGCAACTTCATCAAGCCGCACGGAATGACCAGTATCAACCTTGAAGAGTCAGCCAATATGGCGGATATCCTCGAAGCGCTTCGATTGCCGGAGGAATCCAAAGACCGTCTGAAGTTGGTTCTGCAAGGCGGCGTGCCGCATCAGGTGTTGAACGCGCGCAAGCACACCGAAGAATCGCAAATCATTGCGGGCGCTGGCGCATTTGGCGCGGTGACCATTGCTACAAACATGGCCGGTCGTGGTGTGGACATCAAACTTGGCGGTGAACTCGCCGAAGAAGTTATCGCAGCGGTCAATCGTGTTTTGCGGAAAGTTGGATACGCCGACCCATTTGATATGACCCTCGAAGAGCGCCGACAAGCTCTTCTGAAAGTTGATCCGTCCAATTTTGGCATCTACGAAGCGGAGGTCAAACTCTTCCTGCAATATTTTGTGGACATGGAGAGAGTGAAGGAACTTGGCGGTTTGCACGTCATCGGCTCTGAACGCCACGAAGCGCGGCGTATCGACAACCAGTTGCGCGGACGTTCCGCCCGTCAGGGTGACCCCGGCTCTTCGCGTTTTTATCTCTCCTTGCAGGATGATCTGATGCGCATGTTCGGCGGTGACCAGGTTGGCAACCTGATGCAGCGCCTCAGCGTGGATGAAGCCCTGCCACTCGAAGTGCGCCTTGTCAGCAATATCATCGAAGGCTCGCAGACCCGTGTGGAAGGTGCGAACTTCGACGTCCGCAAACATTTGCTCGAATACGATGATGTGTTGAACAAGCAGCGCCAGCAAATCTATAGCCAGCGTGACCGCATCTTCGTCAAGGAAGACCTGAGCGAAGATGTGGCGGACATGCTCGATGCCGAAGTCAACAAGCGCGTGGATATGGGCTTGCAGGATGAAGAGGGGCCCTGGAAATTGATTGCCTGGCTCGAACAGGTCCAGCCGCCGTTTGAGTCGCAGAATGGCTTGTTTCCATCGTATGGGTTCAAACTGATTCTTGACCAACTCAGTGGTGACCTTCGACCTTCGACTTTAGACCTCATCTCCCGCGCCATCGAAGCCGAAAGCGCTCACATCCAACGCGCCATCGAGACCCAGGTTGAAAAGACAAAGGAAGCCCTCGAAACGCAAATTTCCGAAAGAGAAGATTCACTCGATGCCTTCTTTGAAGGTCTGCGTGACCGCGAGGACTCCCCGCGTCCGCAGAAGATTTTGGAGGAGATCAACGCTCTTGTCCGCCTGCAATTGAAGTTGAACAACGAGATGATGCGTGCTTTGGGCGATGACCCAGCCTCGGTCAAGGAAGATATTCAAGGCATGGTCGCGTCACAGTTGACCGCGATCAATGCCACCCGTCTCATCGGCGCGATTCAGAATCGTGTGGGCGAACAGTTGCAGTGGCAGAGTCCGCTGCCTTCAAATTGGGATGAACTTGAAGAGATCATCCTCCGCACGGCACGCGAGGGGCTTGCCCGCAGAAAGGAGCGCCTCGTCGCGCAGATTGAACGCGACATCGAGTCACTCCTCCAGCGTGAGCCAGCGGACACTGAATCCGCAAAACTGCGCTTGCTGCTCAACTTATCCTACGGTACGCGGGTTGGCTTCGACCAGAAGACTCACAAGCAGGTCAAGCAGGCATTCCAGCGTTTCAGTTATGTCTTCCTTGCCGCCCAATTGCTCGACGGGCGCGAGGCGCAGGACATCCACGAAGATGTGATGGATCACCTCGATACTGCGGAGGAAAATCTCCGCGCCACGTGGGGACAATCGGAGTTTGCGCGGTTGAGCCAGAACGCTGTCAAACTTGCGGACTTCGGTCCTGCGGCTCACTCCCTGAGCCGTGTCGAAGGGTTCGGGGAGAGCCGCCTCAACGAAGCAGTATCAGACTTGAGCGAGTCAGACCGCGCAGCATTGATCGAAGCGATTGGCAAATATGTCCTTAACGAGGTCCACCGCCAGTTGTTGCTTGGCGCGTTCAGCGAGTTGTGGGTGGAATATCTCACAAAGGTCGAGGCGCTGCGCATTTCAATTGGATTGGAAGCCTATGCACAGCGCGACCCACTGGTACAATATAAGGGACGCGCGTCGGAGATGTTCCAGCAATTGCTCGAAGATGTGCGCGGATTGGTCATCAGCCGCGCCTTTGCCGCAAGACCGCGCCGCGTGGAAGTTACTCCGATTGAAACGTCTGAAATTCAGGCTGCGCCAAAGTCTGCGCCACAAGCGCAGGCGCAGGATGTCGGCAAGAAGAAAAGAAAGCGCCGCTAAACAGGAGTGCGTCATTGCGAGTGGCGCTAAGGCGCCACGAAGCAATCTCCTGTGGATCATTGGATTGCTTCGTCAGGCTAATGCCCTTCTCGCAACACTTGCACCTGACGCAAGTGCAAGTGTGACATATACTTTTGAATATGTTACGCGACGATACTGCCCCGTTAAACCAATACTTTTCACTTCCAAAGGTGGAATTGCACCGTCATCTGGAAGGTTCTTTGCGTTTAACCACGATGCTGGATGTCGCGCGCCAGCACGGGGTGACCGTCCCCATCAGCATGTTTAACTTGAGCGGGTTGGTGCAGGTACAGGACCAGGACCCGCAGACCTTTACCAACTTCCTCGATAAATTCAAAACGCTGCGACTTTTCTACAAGTCGCCCGATGTGATCGACCGCGTAACCCGCGAGGCGGTGGAGGATGCGGCGCGGGATAACGTCCGCTACCTTGAGCTGAGGTTTACGCCTGTTGCTTTGAGTCGCGCCGAAGGCTTCCCGTTGCATGATGTGATGGAATGGGTGGTGAAAAGCGCCCAGGAAGCGGCACAGGAATATAAGGTCAAAGTGGGGTTGATCGCCTCGGTCAACCGCCATGAAAGTCCGGAACTTGCCGAGCAGGTGGCGTGGCTGGCGGCAGGTCATATCAAGAATGGCTTGTACGGTTTGGACCTGGCCGGTAATGAAGCCGAGTTCAAGACCGAACCGTTCCACGGAATTTTCAGGGAGGCAAAACAGGCGGGACTGCGGATCACCATCCACGCGGGTGAGTGGGGACCCGCCGAAAACGTCCGTGATGCGATCCTGCACCTCGGCGCGGAACGTGTCGGACATGGCGTGCGTGTGATGGAAGATGAAAATGTTGTGGCGCTCGCAAAGCAGGAGGGCACGGTCTTCGAGGTCTGCGTGACCAGCAATTATCAGTCAGGCG
The DNA here is from genome assembly GCA_034433295.1 of Anaerolineales bacterium. Lineage (GTDB taxonomy): Bacteria > Chloroflexota > Anaerolineae > Anaerolineales > Villigracilaceae > Villigracilis. The sequence goes on from DAOUAS010000004.1 coordinate 4,705, forward strand.
TGGCGCGCTCGTTGACGGCGCATCCGCTGCCGAAGATGATTAAAGCGGGTTTGCAGGTGACGCTTAACACCGATGACCCCAGCGTCTCGCGGATCACGCTCTCCCATGAATACCAGCATGTGTGCGAGCAATTGAAAGTGCCGATCAATTCATTGAAGCAAAGCGTCTTGTGCGCCGCGCAGGCGTCCTTCCTTCCCGAAGGCGAGAGAAAGCAATTTGTTGAATCCATTCAGAAGGAACTGAAGTTATAAATCCCACCACATAGGATCAAGGATATCAAAGGCGCTCCTTTGTGTTCTTCGTAATCTTGTGGTGTGAGTGATGCGGCTTGTCCGCAAAATTTCACACTCCAAAGGAGGCACATGATGAACGATTTATTTAAGTCCCGTGATGTATTGAAAGTGGGAAACAAACAATACGTCTACTACCGGCTCGACGCGCTCGAAAAAGCCGGGCTGACCAAACTCAGCAAACTCCCCTATTCCATTCGGATCGTGCTCGAAGCCGCGCTGCGCCAGTGCAACGGCAAAGAGATCACGCGGGAAGATGTGAAGAACATCGCCGCGTGGACTCCCAAAGGCGCGCGCCCCGGCATTCCCTTCCTGCCAGCCCGCGTGGTGATGCAGGATTTCACCGGTGTGCCTGCCGTGGTCGATCTCGCTGCGATGCGTTCGGCAGTTGCACGTTTGGGCGGCGACCCGAAGAGAATCAACCCGCTCGTACCCGTTGACCTTGTTATCGATCACTCGGTGCAGGTGGATTTCTTCACCACCGCCGAAGCGCTCAACCGCAATACCGAAGTTGAATTCCAGCGAAACCGTGAACGCTATGAGTTCCTCAAATGGGGACAAAAAGCCTTTAGCAACTTTCGCGTTGTGCCGCCGATGACCGGCATCGTGCATCAAGTCAACCTGGAATATCTGGCGGATGTGGTGATGGAAAAAGAAGAGACCCTAAAGGTCTCGGAGACCTTTAGGGTCTTATTCCCCGACACCCTCGTCGGCACCGACTCGCACACCACCATGATCAATGGTCTCGGTGTGGTCGGTTGGGGCGTAGGCGGTATCGAAGCCGAAGCGGTGATACTCGGTCAGCCAATGGACATGCTGTTGCCAGATGTGATCGGCTTCAAACTCCACGGCAAACTCAAAGAAGGCGTGACCGCCACCGATCTTGTACTGACCGTGACTCAAATGCTGCGCAAGAAGGGCGTGGTGGACAAGTTCGTTGAGTTCTACGGCGAAGGTTTGGGCAACATGTCTCTGACCGACCGCGCGACCATCGCCAACATGGCTCCCGAATACGGCGCGACGATGGGTTACTTCCCTGTCGATGACGAGACACTGCGCTACATGCGATTGACGGGTCGCCCCGAAGAAATGGTTGCCCGCACCGAAGCCTACATGCGCGCACAGGGACTCTTCCGTGAAGCTGGCAGCCCAGACCCGGAATTTACCGACACCCTCGAGCTTGACCTCGATTCCGTCGTCCCATCTTTGGCTGGTCCCAAGCGCCCGCAAGACCGCGTGGCGCTCTCCGAAATGAAGGAGAACTTCAAGAAGGCGCTGACCGCCCCGGTCAAAGAACGCGGCTATGAACTTTCGGGCGATGCGCTCGACCGCGAAGCGACTTTCGGTACCAACGGCGGTTCACAGAAGATGAAACACGGCGCGGTGGTCATTGCTGCGATCACCTCCTGCACCAACACGAGCAACCCGTCTGTGCTGGTCGCGGCTGGACTTGTGGCAAAGAAGGCGGTTGAGAAAGGTTTGAACGTCAAACCGTACGTCAAGACCTCGCTTGCCCCCGGCTCCCGCGTGGTGACCGAATATCTCAAGAAGGCTGGTCTGATCGAACCGCTTTCCAAACTCGGCTTCAACGTGATCGCATACGGCTGCACCACCTGTATCGGTAACTCCGGCCCACTTCCCGACGAAGTTGCCAAGACAGTAACAGGCAATGACCTGGTTGCGGCAGCAGTCATCTCTGGCAACCGCAACTTCGAGGGAAGAGTCCACCCGCTGGTGAAAGCCAACTTCCTCGCCTCGCCGCCGCTGGTCGTCGCCTACGCCCTGGCTGGCACTGTGGACATTGACCTGGTCAACGAGCCGATTGGGATTGGCCCCGATGGGACGGCGGTCTATCTCAAGGATTTGTGGCCAACCCAAAAGGAAGTCTGCGAAGCGGTGGAGGCGAATGTCAAGGCTGAGATGTTCAAGTCGAGATATTCCGATGTCTTCTCCGGCTCGGACATGTGGCAGGCGATTCAAGTTAAGGAAGGCGACCTCTTCGAGTGGAGCGAAGAATCCACATATATTCACCATCCGCCCTATTTCCAGACCCTTTCGCTCGATGTGCCGACTATTCAGCCCATCAAGAACGCGCGTGTCCTTGGTCTGTTCGGCGACTCCATCACCACCGACCACATCTCACCCGCCGGCAACATCGCGGCAGACTCTCCTGCGGGCAGGTTCCTGCAAGAGCGCGGAGTCCAGCCCAAGGATTTCAACCAATACGGCACGCGCCGAGGTAACGATCTCGTGATGGCGCGCGGCACGTTCGCCAATATTCGCCTCAAGAATCTGATGGTCGCGCCGAAGGAAGGCAATTGGACGAAGTACCAACCCTCCGGTGAAGTGATGTCCATCTTCGATGCGGCGATGAAGTATCAAAGCGAAGGCGTGGGGAGCATCGTCCTCGCAGGCAAAGAATACGGCACGGGTTCGAGCCGCGACTGGGCGGCCAAGGGACCCATGCTTCAGGGTGTGAAGGCGGTCATCGCCGAATCGTTCGAACGCATCCACCGCTCCAATCTGGTGGGCATGGGTGTCCTTCCGCTGCGCTTCGCCGAAGGTCAGAACGTCGAATCGCTCGGGCTCGATGGCAGTGAAGTCTTCGATATCGAAGGTCTGAACAACAGCATTCAGCCCAAAACCGAGTTGACCGTGAAGGCAAAGAAAGCCGATGGGAAGGTGATCAAGTTCAAAGCCACGGTGTTGTTGAATACCGATGTGGAAGTCAACTACTACCGTAACGGCGGCATCCTGCACACGGTTCTAAGGAATTTGATGAATTAGAAAAAAGATTGGACAAAGAAAAGGCGGTCTCGTGGAATGGGAGACTGCCTTTTTGTTATCGGGGTTGAAGAAACGTGCGCGGTCTTTTACTTTTTTAGAATCCCGCTCCCGCCCGACAATTTACTCTCGGGCTTGCCGGATCTCCAGGCATAATAACCCAAAGCCGCTCCCGCCAAAAGAAACGCCCCACCAATAATGCCAAAAATGGGAGAGGTCTCGGGTTCCGGTTCTTTTTCTCCTCCTTCGCCTCCTCCAGTGCCTATCCCCCCCTCCTTCGATTGAATGCCAAAATCCACAAAGGCGCGATCACCGGCATTGACATTGAGCGCATAGCTCAGGTTCATCGTCGGATTGTAATTTTCGGGGATACCGACAGTAATGTTGTAGTTCCCTTCCGGTACATTCGAAAAACAAATCCCCTGATAGGCTTCGGGATCCGCCGGAATGATGGTGTCTTGCGCGGCGGAATACTCGCCATTGTTTTCGGTCACGCTTACTGCGCCCCCGGCGACAGCCGGTTCTGTTTCCTCACGCAGGGAATTCCCATTAGTGTCGTTGAAAAGCAGGATGCAAATCTCGGTTGTACCAGTGAACGGCGTAGGTGAAGCGGTTGGCGGAGCAGGCGTGGGGGATGGACCCGCGGTCGGCGTCCCCGCCAGCGAGACAATGCCGATCAGTAATTCCTGACCCTCGATCAGGGTGCAGTTCTCATCCAGTTTCGAATTCAACTGGCGCAATTGATCAATGGTGATGCTGTGAATCGCCGCCACACGAAAGCAGCTATCCCCTGGCTGGACCACATAAAGGATGCGCCCATCCACGCCGGGCGTGGCCGTGGGAATCACCTGCTGCGTGTTCGACGCGGCATTTGCAGGAAGCCATAATCCGAATAACAGCAAACTAATGATCGTAAACAGGATGAAAAAACGCTTTGGATTCATAACGAAAATTATATCAGGATTCGGTGATCACCCCGCATCCCGGACCGTAAAGATTCGTAGATGAAGATAAATGGAATATAATGTATCGAAGCAAAGGAGACGTAGATGGACGAAAAAAAACCTGCAAAAATCGTGGTGCAACAACAGGGCGGCGTGGTTCGCAACATCCTCAACCAACTCAAGCTTATCTTTCGCCTGATGGGAGACAGCCGCGTAAGCATTCTGGCAAAATTGATTCCCATCGGGGCTCTTGCCTACCTGATATTCCCCGGCGATGGCGACCTGGTACTCCCGGTCATCGGCATGGTGGATGACGCGGCCATTCTCTGGATAGGTTCCTATGTCTTCACCGAACTTTGTCCGCCTGAAGTCGTCGCCGAGCATATGAAAGCACTTGCCGGCAACATGGAAGTCGCCGCGCGCGACGAGATTGTGGATGCGGAAACCACCGACATCAGCGATAACCAGCCCTGATGAAACGTCTGTTGGTTTTGCTTGCCCTGCCAATTCTCGCCTGTGGAGGATTGACAAAATCCGTCTCGCCGACTGTTACCCCCATCCCTCTTGCAACGCCGACAGTTGACTCGGTTCCCAGTTCCGAGTCCCAGCCCCATCCGCTCGCCACCGCCACTACGCCGCCTCCAACCTATGCGGGGTCGTTCCCCAACGCAGCAAACTACGAGTGGCAGCCCATCCTCAGCGGCCTGTACCGCCCGGTGGATATCCAACCCGCAAACGATGGTTCAGGCAGGTTGTTTATCATCGAGAAGAACGGGCGCATCCGCGTCTACGAAAACAGCCAACTGCTCGAAGCGCCCTTCCTCGACATCACCGATCGCGTCAACGAAGGCGGCAATGAGATGGGCTTGCTCGGTCTGGCATTCCACCGCGATTATAAGACCAACGGGTTTTTCTACGTCAACTACACCGGCGCAGGCGGACATACGCGCATTTCGCGTTTTCAAGCCAGTGGAAATTCCGCCGACAAAAACAGCGAAACCTATTTGCTGTTGGTTGAACAGCCTTATCAAAACCACAACGGCGGGGCGCTTGCCTTCGGTCCCGACGGACATCTCTACGCCGCACTCGGTGACGGGGGAAGCGCTGGAGACCCGCAAAAGAACGGGCAGAACATCAATTCCCTGCTTGGCAAAATTCTGCGGCTGGATGTGACGGACGGCGACCCGTATGCCCTTCCCGCTGACAACCCCTTCGGCAATGAAGTATGGGCGTATGGTCTCCGCAACCCCTGGCGCATTTCATTCGACCGCCTCACAGGCGACCTGTGGATTGGCGACGTAGGCCAGAACAAGTGGGAGGAAATCGATTATCTTCCCCGAAATTGGGGCGCGGGCGCGAACTTCGGCTGGTCTGTCATGGAAGGGAGTCATGCTTACGATAGCGAGCCGCAATCGGGGATGATGCTTCCGGCAGCGGAGTACAGCCATCAGGAAGGCGGATGCTCTGTCACAGGCGGATACGTCTATCGCGGCGCAATGCCCGAATGGAACGGCATTTACCTCTACGGCGATTATTGTTCGGGAAAAATCTGGGGGCTGATTCTGGCGGATGGATTATGGCAGTCACAACTTCTATTCGAGGCGGGGACGACCATCACCACCTTTGGGCAGGATGAGTCGGGCGAAATCTACTTTGCCAGCGACAATGGCGCGATTTACCGTCTTGGAATAAAATAAGGACACACCATATCCAAAATAGGCGCTTCGTCATGACAGGTTATGACGCCTGTCACTAGCCCGAAAAATCCTTTTCTTTTACACTTGGTTCATTATTGTTAGGAGTTAGATATGGCAGAAAAAATTTGGAAGGTAGAAAAAAGCAAGTATTGTGAGCATGTCGGTCACGAAATCCAGATCGAAGACCAGGTTGTGTACCCCGCCGAAGTCCTGCCAGACCAGCCGCCGAGAGTGTTAGCCCGCCGTTGTTCCAATGCCATCGAATGTAACCTGGTGGACAAGGCAACCTGCTCCCTGTGCGGCACGAACCCTGATCTTGACCATGTTTAATTGAGTAACCACAAGTTACTCTTCCAAACTCTCTCCTCCCTCTGAGTTGGTCTTTTGGCTGCGCCGCGTGAGAACGCGGCGTATGCCGTTTAAGGAGAGAAACATCACATTAGAAATCCTGTAAAAAGGATTCGACCGTGTCGTCCACGGGGTATTCTTTGATTTGAGTCGGCGTGCCGACCTGTTTCAACTCGCCGCCGATGACTACCGCCATGCGGTCGCCCATTTGCGCGGCTTCCCTCAGGTTGTGGGTAACGAATATCGTCGTGCGGTGTTCGTGAGCCAGCAGTTCGGATAAATCCTTCAACAACTGACCGCGAGTCTGCGGATCGACAGCAGAAAATGGTTCATCCATCAGAAGCAGTTCGGGGTCGAGGACAAAGGCGCGGGCCAGACTCACCCGTTGGGCTTCGCCTCCTGAAAGTTGACCAGCCCTCCGTTTGGCAAGCAAATCCACGCCCATGGCTTTCATCCACTTTTCGGCGCGGAGATGCGTTTCCGACTTGTTCACGCCGCGGAACTTCAATCCCAAAGCGACGTTTTCCTCCACCGACATGTCCATCAGCAGCGGGTCTTGAAAAACAAAAGCAATCTTCCTGCGGTATTCGAGTTCGTTCCAATCGCGCAGGTGTTTCCCGTCATATTTTACATCGCCCTTTGCAGGCTTGAGCAGATGTGCAAGTGACAATAAAAGCGTGCTCTTCCCCGCCCCGTTGGGTCCCACGACCGCCAGAGTCTCGCCGCGCGGAATATCCAGCGTATCCACACGCAGGGCATTGCGATGGTTGCGCCTGATGAGCAGGTCACGGATGGTAATCAGTTCGTTCATCGCTTTTGTCCTTTCTGTTGAATCCAGGTCAAGGCGAGGTTGATAAGGTAGGTGATAATCAACAGCAGGGCGGAAAGCGCCAGTGCGCGCTCGAATTCACCTTTGGAGGTTTCCAGCACGATGGCGGTGGTCAGCACGCGGGTCTGTCCGCGGATGTTGCCGCCGACCATCATCGAAGCGCCGACCTCGGAGATGACCGAACCAAACCCAGCCATCAGCGCGGCGAGAAGAGGCAGGCGGGCTTCGCGCCACAGCATCCAAATCATCTGCGGGCGGGATGCGCCCAAGCCGAGGAGTTGTTGTTGCAAGCGCGGGTCCAATGCCGCCAGCGCCGCTGCCGTCAGACCTGTTACCACGGGCGCGGAAATAACCGTTTGAGCGATGATGATTGCCCAAGGGGTGTAAATCAACTTCAAGCCGCCAAGCGGACCACTGCGCCAAAGGGTTATTGCGACTACAAGACCGACCACCACAGGCGGTAATGCCATCCCTGTATTGACCACGCTCAAAAGGAAGGAACGTCCGCGAAAATCGCCGAGCGCAAGCCAAGTCCCAAACGGCAGGCCGATTAGCAGGCTGATGAGGGTCGCAATCGTCGAGACTTGCAGGGAGAGGGCGGTGATTTCGAGAATGTCCATAGTAGAAAAATGAGATTGGTAATTGGTAATTTTTCAATCACCAATTACCAATCTCCAATTGTAACTTGGGTTTTATTACAGACCTAAATCGGCGTCGGTCTTATCCGCATCGGGATAGAAGAGCGGCTGACCGAATTTATCCAAACCGAACTCACCAATCACTTTCTGGGTGGCAGGATCGGTCATGAATTTTGCGAATGCCATCGCGCCATCGTAGTTGACCGCGTCCCACTTTTCGGGGTTGACGGTGATGACATGATAGACGTTCAGCAGGCTCTTGTCGCCTTCGACCAAAATTTCCAGTTGATAATTATCCTTGTTTGCCAGATAAGTCGCGCGGTCTGTGAGGATGTAGGCGGCTTTTTCCGAGGCGACAGTCATGGAAGCGCCCATGCCCTGACCGGTCTCGATGTACCACTCCCTGTCCGCCGGGTCGAGTTCAGCGGACTTCCACAAAGCGAGTTCCTTCTTGTACGTGCCAGAGTCGTCGCCGCGGGTGATAAACGGCGCGCCGGCGTCGAAGACCGCCTTGAAGGAGTCCTTGACCGCGAGTCCCTTGATCTTGGCAGGGTCATCGGCAGGACCGACGACGATGAAGTCGTTGTGCATGACGAGGAAGCGATCCTTGCCAAAGCCGTCATCCATGAATTTCACTTCGGATGCGGGAGCGTGGACGAGCAGCACATCGGCGTTGCCTTCCTCTCCCATCTTCATCGCTTCGCCTGAACCGACGGCAATCGTCTGGACGGTATACCCGGTCTGTTCCTGGAACATGGGGACAAGAACATCGAGCAAGCCCGAATCCTGAGTGGAAGTGGTGGTGGCGAGGATGATATTGGGATTGGCGGGAGGTTCAACGACGACGGGGGCTTCAGTTGCAATTGCAGCAGTGACTTCGGCGGTGGCGACAGCAGTAGGGGCAGGGGATCCGCAGGCGGACAGCACCAGTGAGAGAACCACTCCGATGAGCAAAACAAACTTGAGCGTGCGAGACATTCTTTCTACTCCTTGAAAAAGATTTTCTTTTGACAATTTCCCACATGGAAAATCGTCAAAGTGTTTGAATAGCGTTTCAGATAAGGAAAAACTTATTTGAAACGCAAAATTGTACCACATCCACACTGCGTCCGTGCCCGCAAAAACAAGATCAAGCCGCGGCGGATTTGTGTTTTTGTTCCTGCATTAGTTTGAGGGCGGAGGTAAGCAAAATCAGCCCAAGCAATATGTGAAGGAAGGTTCCTGATGCAAATTGCAGGAGATAACTTCCGATGAATGCCCCCATGATCGAACCTAGAGACATCCAGACGATAAATGCCGCGTCTGAACGCAAATCGGCTAACCTGCCTTGATTCCCGTATCGTATTAACCCCATCAAAATGGTGGGGACACTGATGGTAAGGCTCAAACTCCCCGCGAGTTTTATATCCAGCGCAAACAGAAGGATAATGGTCGGAATGATCAACTCGCCGCCCGCGACCCCCAACATACTGCTAAAAGTGCCAATGACAATGCCTGCGGCAAAACCCAAAACAATCTGTGCGAGGGCAGGAACCTGCAGGCTTTGAAGGCCAACGATGAAACTGTGACTGATCAATACGCCGCTGAGGGCAATCAGGAAGACGACAACAATGCGGTTTAGAACCCGTTCGTTGATGCTTGCCGCAAAATGCGTGCCAATGTACGCACCAGGCAGAGAGCCTGCAAGGATATTGACAATGACATGCCAATTGACGGCAATCCTGTCTAGATGGAGATACCCTGCGCGGAAAATGAACGAAAAAATGACAGTGACAAAACTGACGACAAGATTAATGGTAATTGCCTTGAGCGTGCGAAATTTGAAAACACCGACCAGCACAGGCAGGCGAAACTCCGCGCCGCCCAAGCCGATCAGCCCGCCAAGGACGCCGATCAGGCTCCCCCAGCCGAAAGCCAAAAAATTTTTTGGATTGCGTTTTACAATGTCATGAGTTTTCATCTGTTTTTTTTCTCAATCGGATGACAAAGAATATCAACCCGAAACCAATGGACGATAAGATCAATGCCAATTGATTGGCTTGCGAAATGTTGTTCGCCTGCGCCGCATCATAGATTGCCATCGACATCGTCTGTGTCCTGCCTGGAATGTTTCCAGCCACCATCAAGGTTGCGCCGAAATCTCCCATTGCTCGCAAGAACCCTAATACGCCACCCGCCAACAGCCCGCGCCAGATCAACGGAATATGGATTTTCCAGAACATCTGCCACGCGGTACATCCATCCATGTGGGCGGCTTCCTCCACTTCCTTCACGATGGACGCAATGCTGACCTGTATCGTTTGAACCACCAACGGAAGAGCGGTCACGGTGGCGGCGATGATTGCACCCTGAACGGTAAAGACGATCCGAAACCCAAAGACCTGTTCAATGAGGGGACCCAGCCCGCGCTGTCCCAAAAAGGTCAACAGGTAATATCCCAATAAGGTCGGCGGCAAAATCAGCGGAGCCATGATCAGCCCTTCTAAAAGCCATTTCCCTTTGAATGGAACCTTGACGAGAATCCATGCAATGAAAGCGCCCAAGAGCAGGGCAATCAATCCCGCCCAGGTGGATATCCAAAGCGATAAGATAAACGGCGAATATCGCATACTATGGCGTGGAGGTGGAAATCGCTTCGCCCGGCAGGACAAATCCATATTTCTGCATAATGGGGCGACCTGATTTTCCATTGATGAAGGCGGCAAATTCACGCGCCAACGCCGCGTGTGGACTGCTGGAGACCACCGCCAGGGCTTGATCCAGCGGATTGTGCAAAGAATCATCAATTAGCGACCATGTAATTTCTGGCACATTGGCAACCGAAAGAGCCACGATTCCAACCTGGGCATCGCCTGTTTGAATGAATTGCAGGGCCTGACGTATATTTTCGCCATAAACAATCTTGCTCTCTATTTTGTCCCAAACGCCTGACGACATCAGGGCTTCCTTTGCGGCTACGCCATAAGGCGCATGTTCGGGGTTGGCAATGGCAATATGCGTGATTTGATCGGACAATAAATCGTCCAGCGTAACTGCATTTATGCCTGATTGACGGTTGACCGCCAGCACGATCCGTCCGCGCGCATATAGGGCAACCGAATCGGGCAGGACCAGGTTCTTTTGGGCAAGGTCATCCACAAAACTGATGTTGGCGGCGGCAAACAAGTCGAATGGCGCGCCGTTCTTGATCTGTTGCGCGAGTTGTCCCGTTGAGCCAAAGGAAAAAGTCACCTTGTTGCCAGTTTCCTGCTCGAACAGTTCGCCAATTTCTGTGAAGGCGAATTGCAAATCTGCGGCGGCGGCAACTGTCAGTTCTGCGGGAGCCTTGGTCGGGGCGGGTGAAGCGGGGGCGCATCCTGCCAATACGACAGCAAACAAAAGTAAGATTGTTGAACAGAGTTTCATTTTGATTCCTGAGATGCAATGAGGATTTGCGCTTTACATTCCTTCAAGGACTCGACCAACACTTCCAACTGACGGATTCGCATGGACATCCCCATGCAATTGAAAGCCTGGCTTTCATCCATTTTGTTCAAGCGTTCTCTTAGGACTTCAATGTGTTTATCCAGCGCGGCAGTTTGCGCCTCAATCGCCCGAAGCGCGTCGTCTGGGGCACGGGCATGGAGAAAATACAGGCGCGTCATGAATTCCACTCTGATGGCGCGTACACTGCAAGGCGATACAGATGACAGCCAGTCCTCGAAACGCTGCCGTCCTGCCGCGGTCAGGCGGAAACGCCGTTTGGCGGGGCGTTTCTCCTGTTCCTGGGTTGTCCCATGAATGAACCCCTGTTCCTCCAGCCGTGTAAGAATGTTATAGGTCTGGCTCAAGCTGACGTGCCAAATCTCCCCCAGGTCGTCCATGAGTTGCTGGTGCAAATCGTATCCATGCGCCGCTGCCTGATTCAGAAAACCCAGCAAGGCGTATTCTGGTGAAAGTCCGCTGACGCGGCGATGTTTGGAAGCCTCAATAGTCACTCAATGAGTATATGCGATAGGAAAATTCTGTCAAGACCGCAAATCGCATCCCTGCCGCGTCCATCATGACAGGAAGAGCGGTGGAAGATGATGCGGGGCAACCTCTAATCTGAAATTCGTTCCCCGCTATGCGAGGCGTTGTAACCTGTCAGCGAGTTGAGTTCGGTGCGGAAGGCGGAAGTTTGCAGGTAGTCCAACAGCGGCGCAAGCGCCTTTTCGTTCTCGCGCGGCAGGATCAGGTCGTAGCGTTCCTCTAAGAGCGGGATGAAATCAAGGTTGAATTGATGGGCGGCGGCTTGCAAACCGATGGACACATCCGCTTTTCCAGTTACAACCAACACGGCGGCTTCACTGTGGGTCTTGACCTCGATCTCGTAGCCGTTGATCTGCGACACGTCAATACCCTGCTTTTTGAGCTCCATGTCGAGCCAGAGCCGCGTGCCAGAGCCTGGATTGCGGTTGACAAATTTCACGCCGCCGTGCGCGATGTCGGCAATTTGCTTGATGCCCTTGGGGTTGCCTTCCGCGAGGATGATTCCCTGCGTGCGGTAGGCTAGCGTAACCAACTCGACGTTTCGGTCTGGGAAGAGGTGACGCACCGTAGGCGTGTTGTATTCGCCCGTCTCATCCAGAATGTGCGCGCCTGAAATCTGGCACAGTCCTTGCCGCAGGTTGACCAGCCCATCGAGAGAGCCGACGGGCAGGGTGAGCAGGGTCACGTGCTTGTTGAGGTGTTCGGCAATTTCCTCCAGCGCCAGGTCGTGACTCCCCGAAAAGACGATGGCAGGTTTTTCCCCTTTCGGCAAAACAATCTCCTGCAAGAGAAAAGCGCCGCTTTTCGCGCGATAGAACTTCTCGGTGACTTTTCCAGTGCGGCGGACTTCGCTGACCTCGACCAGGTTTCCCGCTTCGAGCGCGAGGATGTGATGACGTACCCAGGCAGGGGATTGTTTCAAGACCTGCGCCAATTGCGTGAGCGTGGCGGGAGAAGCCATCAGCAGACGCAGAATCTCCATGCGGCGCGAATCAGCCAGCAGTTTGATCTGCTCGAAGGTGCGGACGGTCTCGACGGTTTTCATGAGATTCTCTTCTCGGCTAGTGAAAAACTTAATGGCGAGTCTATAAGAGATGGAGGGATGTGTCAAGTGAGGGATTCAACGAGTTAGCGAATCAGCGAGAAGTGTATAACAAGTCATCCCACGGAAAGGGGTATGGTATGTCGGTCCAACTGATTCAGAAGTATTACGCCGAAATTGACAGGATCATTCATTATGGCGGTTCACAGAACGAGTCATCCTCATCATAATACCGCAGCGCCTTGACCGAGACACGGCTGAGTTTTGAAAAGTCGCCGATTCGAATCATTTTGGGTACCTCTCCGCCTTTATATTCCCTCCAGTGATGGGAGAGTCAAGGGATATTTTCAACATCCCTGCCTTTTATATTCCGGCCCTTCTTGAAACCGGGAACGAAAAAGCCCTGCCGAATTTCAGAATTTCCAGCAGGGCTTGCATATCGACGGCGCAGAGATCAGCGCTTCACCGTCAGAGGAAATCAGTCATGAATGAAAAACAGCGGCTTGAGAGTGCCAAAACCCGTTTTCAAGGTCATATCCACGCCATTGGTTTTTCCTGCCTGCGCAATACGCAAGTCATAGGCATTGGTGACATTGCCCTGTCCGGGGCGAATGACCGCAATATGTCCAACCCATACCGGCTTTCCGTCCTTATCCTTCACCTGGTACTTTGTCACGGCAATAGCCATCTTCCCGGAATTTACATGATCGATGATCTGCTTCATGCCGTCGGTGGAATATGCGTCGACTTTTCGCCATCCGCGATTCGAACTGCTGGAGGCAAACCAGTCGTACAGGGCTGGAAAACCAATCGTGGCGCGGTCATTGTTTCCATAGTATTCCGCCTTCGTGGGGAGGGAATTTCCCATGGCACGAGCCACATCGCCGGCAAATGTATTGCAATATGTATAACCGGAGGAAGGCGCGTAGCGCGGGTTGGTATTCACTCCAAACTGTGCAATGACCGCCTTGTAAAGCCCGGCAAACCGGTTGCCGGTGTCACTGTTCACCGGCGCAGACAGGGGAAGTTGACCGGGCTTGCCATGTATGCTATCCATGCCGACAACAGGGATAGTACCTGGAAGTCTGCTCGCCAGCACGGTTTGTTTGTCAGTCAACTTGAGGGATTGATTCAATTCATCCTGGCAGGAAACATTACAACCGACGGGTGGGATCGGTTTGACGGTCACATCCCAATAGACGAACTGGGATTGCATCCAGGCAACGTTTTCGACCAACGGCGCAACAGCAATACGATAAACGCCAGGAGCAAGCGCGGCCGGCACACAGATATTGAATCGGAACGTACCATTACTCCCTTGTACAACAGATGGATCCGACAAAACCGCGGGGCGGTTTTTCCCAAGCCACCCCGGACTGCAAACGAACGGCGAAGCATAGTCAACGGCTCCCGTTGTCGGATTAAGTGTCCCTAGGTGTGTGCGATTCGGGGAGTAGGTGTTATACCAGGTCATGTTTCCCATGTTCTTATAAGTGACCCACATTTCAGCCGAGCTGCCCTGGGTAAGCGTCAGATAAGGACTTTGCCTCACCCACTCTGAGGCATAGGTTTTCTTCTGCCAGGAAACCTGAGCCACAGCTGCGCCGCCGTTTTCGTAATATTCCAACTTAACGGTGTGATTACCGGCGGAAAAGCCAAGGTCATAGATATATGTAGTGGCGGGTTGGTCTCGCCACGGATCCTGATTGGGAACGGACGGATATTTCAGCACATTATCCACATACAAGCGGACGCCGTCATCTGCAGTGACCTTGAAAATATAACCGGCTTTTTCAAAGGGAAATATACCCTGCCAGCGAGCAGAGAAATTATCGCTGCCAACCGTGCCGCCAGGCGCATTGTAACCCCAGTCGAAGTTGATATTGCCGGTGTTCTTGGCAAACGCAGGACTCCCGCTCAAAGAGCGGTTGTTATAGTATTCCCCGCAGAACTGCCCCGACGGGATGGAGGCACACCTGGTAATACTCCTGCTGTTCCAGAGCATCTGCCATTTGTTGGTGATGGAAGTGGCATATGCCTCGCTCCCAACCCACTTTTTGACAGAGCCATGAAGCGCCTGCCAGTTGAAGGATGTTTGCGAAAGCATGTCTCTGATGGGCTTGTAATAGGTCCCACTCCCGCTGTACAAAAGGGTTCTGGCCGTTGCAAGTTGACCACATTCCCTGCTGGAATAATTTCTCACACCAACAGAATTGAACATCGTATCGGTGCAGCCGGTGCCCGATGGAAACCACGCGGTCTGGTAGGTTGTTGCAAGCGGATTCCAACACGCGGAAGTATTTTCATAGGGCTTCCATGCCATGAATGCATCCCTCGCAAACTGGCTGTCGGCAATTCCCATCCTGCCCAACACGCCGGAGAAAAACAAAGCATCCTGCGCCGATCCCGCAGAGGACTGCCCGGAACAATTAGAATAGGCAAGCGCCTGAAGTTCCTCCCCAAACTGGGGCGTCAAGAGGCTGGGCTCCATGACGGAAGAAAGAGGGAACATAACAGCCAAGTCAAGGGGCTGATTTTCCCCAAAGACATCGCTGTTGACAGGGTTTAATGTGACCAAAAGGCGGTTGAATTGGTTAAGGAACACGAATCCCGTGGACGATTGGTGGGAGATTTCAAGGACAGTTGTACCCCTATCCACGAAAACGTATAATACATTCATGCCGGCGGAAATGTGTCCAAAGGCCGCAGCGGCCGGATAGCCAAACACCTCATTCTCAAGAAAAACAACCTGCAGATCTGTAGGGAAACGCACCTGCTGTTGCTTCAGCCAGGCCTCCAAACCAAGTTGTGATTTTTTTGCAAGCGAAACAAGAACAACCTGATCGGACTCTTCAGGCGGGAACAACAATACCGCTTTGACATTCCGATAACCAGTGACAAACATGGGAAAATCGACTTGTGTCACCCAGTTGAAAGGCGCCATGAAGTTAACCTTGAGCGCGGCAGAACTGATCTGCTGTTCCAGCAGTTCGACAACGGGCGGCGTGGCTGGAGGAGTTTCCGTGATTGGAGCCACGGGCGTCTCTCCAACACTCGGGGTTGAAACAGGCTCAGGCGTCTGTTCAACCTGTGGTGTAACTTCGACCACTGGGGTTGTTTCAACCGTTGGGGTAACTGTGTCATCGAAAAGGTCCTGTGCGGCAGCGCTATTGTTTGGTCTCCAAGACGCCGGCAGGACGATTGCAACAAGAATCAAAACTGAAAACAGGTTTAGAAATCTATTTGCACGTTTTTTAAAAAACATCAAAACCTCCTTGTGAATGCTCAGATTATATTTGCAAAACCCGCCCGCCCGGTTTACAGCAAACTTTCAGGAGGTTATCAAAAGTGGTAGTTTAATTCCGGCAATACAATTCCATGAAACGCTGTTTAATCAGGGTGTTTCCTTCGTACCCGAATAATATTGTTATAATTCGGGGGCGTCCGTCATTCGGCGCAAAAATCAGTCTCGCGATTACTTTTAGAGTTCCGAAGTTTTTACAGGAAAACCCCATGGCCACCGACCGTTTTGGACGCAACATACATTATTTGCGCATCAGCCTGACAGATCATTGCAACCTGCGTTGTGTCTACTGCATGACCGAAGACATGACCTTTCACCCAAATGCCGATCTGATGCAGGACGACGAAATCCTCTTATTTACACGTCTCTTTGCCGGTTTCGGCTTCGACAAAATCAGGCTGACAGGCGGCGAGCCAACCGTCCGCGCGAATGTGATGGAGATCGTCCGTGGTATTGCATCCACGCCGGGCATCCGCTCGGTTTCGATGACAACGAATGGCGTCCTGCTCAAAAAACTGGCGAAGCCTCTGGCGGATGCGGGACTCCAACGGGTCAACGTCAGCATAGATACCTTGAATCCGGAAAAGTTCAAACGTCTCACCCGCTGGGGAAAGTTGGAGGATGTCTGGGAGGGGATTCTCGCGGCGGAAAGGGCCGGACTTGCGCCCGTCAAACTTAACGCAGTGGCGGTCAAAGGGTATAACGAAGAAGACCTGATCGACCTTGCCGCGCTGACGATTGATCGTCCCTGGCAGATGCGTTTCATCGAGATGATGCCCTTTGCCGGAGCCACCGACGTGCAGATCAACCAGGTGGTGACGATGGCGCAGATCAAACAGAATATAGAATCCGAATTCGGCCCGTTGGAGGTTTCCAATAACGGCGAACTGGACGGCGAGGCGCAGGTCTTTCACATCCCCGGCGCAAAAGGCGATGTTGGTTTCATTTCATCGGTCACACAGCCGTTCTGCTCGTCCTGCTCCCGCGCCCGCCTTACCGCCGACGGAAAACTGCGCCTGTGTCTTTTGCGTGAAAAAGAAGTAGACCTGCTCACGCCTCTGCGCGCCGGCGCAACGCCAGAAGAAATGCGACGGCTCATCCTTGACGGCATTTGGGAAAAGCCCTGGGGACACGGACTGGCGGATGGGCTGATTCCGCTGAACCGTGTCATGAGCGAAATTGGAGGATAGCATTTTTGTGAGAAAGATCAAGGCGGTTTTATTCGATCTCGACGGCACGCTCTTTCAGTATCTCCCAACTTCCGGGGAAGTCTTTTTGGAATATCTCAAGCAGTCGGGTTTCCATATTTCGAAAGAGGATGGACTCCGCGCCGAACATTGGGCGCATTATTATTTTGCCCATTCGGATGAAATCCAGGACGACGACAAGATTTTCGGCGAAGATGTAAGAGGCTTTTGGGTCAACTTCACGCGGCGGCGATTGATCGCCTTTGGACTTTCGCCAACGCAGGCAGGTGAACTGGCTCCGCAGGTATCCGATTTCATGAGCGAAACCTACAAACCAAAGGTTTATGTCCCCGAAGATGCGCATACGCTTTTGAGGTTGTTGAAAGAATCCGGCTATGTGCTGGGGATGGTTTCTAACCGCGAGTTTTCGTTTCGTGAAGAAATGCGAGAGCAAAACCTGGATTGTTATTTTCAATTCTTCCTGGCTGGCGGTGAAATCAAGTCTTTCAAGCCCGAGACCTTGATTTTCCAACATGCCCTCGCCTTGGCCGGGACATCGGCGCAGGAGACGATGTACATCGGCGACAATTATTTTGCCGACATCCTCGGCTCGCGCCACGCCGGTATGACGCCTGTCCTCTACGACCCAACTCGCCTCTTTCCCGAAGCGGACTGTGCGATTATCCAGTCATTTGCCGAACTGCCCAAACTCCTGGAATAAAAAAGACGATCTGTTCTTTTCGAAACAGGTCGTCTTTTTTATCAATTACCAATGCTTGCACCTGCACTCGCGTGCAGGTATCGTCAATTACCAACTACGCCGGCACTTTATCCTCACAGGCCAATGCCTCTTTCAAGGTGATACCCAACCTTGTGATTCCCTCGCGGATGTCTTCCGGTTTGGAGAACGAGAAGTTGAGGCGCATGGTATTCTTGCCGCCGCCATTCGGGTGGAAGGCAAATCCTGGCACGAACGCCACTTTTCTTTCGATGGCAACCTTCAACACTTCGGCCGCATCGATGTTTTCGGGCATGACACCCCACAGGAACATGCCGCCCAAAGGTTTCGTCCAGGTGACACAGTCAGGGAACATTTCCTCCATCATCTCGATCATCACATCGCGCCGTTCCTTGTAGGTGGCGCGGATGACCTTCACATGCTCATCCAGGAAGCCGCCTTTGGCAACCTCGTAGGCAACATGCTGGTTGAAGGACGAGGTGTGAAGGTCTGCCGCCTGCTTGGTCATCACCAGTTTACGAATCACCTGCGGCGGGGCGATCACCCACGCAAGGCGCAATCCCGGTGAAAGCAGTTTCGAGAACGTGCTCAGATAGATGACATTGCCGGTATATTCACCGTCGTTTTCGTTGCGGTAACGGCTGTCGAGGGCGACGACCGACGGGATGTGTTCGCCGTCGTAACGTAACTGCCCGTATGGATCATCCTCCACGATCGGCACACCATACTGGTCTGCCAGTACGATGAGCCGCTTGCGACGCTCGAGGCTTAGGGTGGAGCCGGAGGGATTCTGGAAATTTGGCAGGACGTAAATGAACTTGGGACCAATACGCAGAGCCTCCTCCAAATAGTCCATGATCATACCGTTTTCATCGGATGGGACGGAGATATACTGCGCGCCATACGCATTCCATGCCTGCAATGCGCCCAGGTAGGTCGGCGATTCCACCACAATGTAATCGCCGCGATTGATGAATAGCCTGCCGATGAAGTCCAGCGCCTGCTGTGAACCGGAGGTGATCATGATGTTTTCAGCGCTCACTCGCACGCTGTAACGCGCGTTGTGACGGGCGATCATCTCACGCAGGGGCAGGTAGCCCTCCGTGGTGCTATATTGCAAGGCTTGCGCGCCGTGATCTTGCAGAACCGCATTACATGCTTCCTGAAATTGTTTTACCGGGAAAACCTCAGGGGCAGGCAATCCCCCCGCAAACGAAATGATGTCGGGCTGCTCGGTAAACTTCAACAGCTCACGGATGACGGAACTCCCCATTTTCTGTGTGCGATGAGCGTAACGATACTCCCACGGTGTTTGCATTTATTCTCCTTGTCTGGAAATAAAAAAGCCTGACAGGTACGTGTGTACCCATCAGGCTGACTGACTTAAGGCATAAGAATGCCCAACATTGGAAGGCGTATCAACAAACCCATACACTTACATCTTAACCATTTTCCCTTGAATCTGCAACCTATTTAAGGGGATTGTAAACTTTACATTAATTCGGAGATTTACCCGGAAAGTTCCAGTCATCCACCTCTTTCTGCGAAAGAAACAATCGAAAAATCGTTTTCGACTTTTCGATTATTCTTCACACATAGGGGACTATAAAAAAGAAGCTTCTACAATAAATTCAGTTGGATGATCCGCTCGATAGAAGTCCGCGTGTAGGAATCCAGCGGCAGGCGAACAGCCTCCTCCAGACTCACCCAGACGTGCTCCTCTGCCTCATCATTGAGAACCACTTCGCGCGAGTCGGTCTTGCAGGCGAAATCGAAAAAGATGAAATGACGCCGCTTCCAAAACGACGGGTCGTGGATGAACTGCTGAAAGGTGATGAACTTCAGGTCGTAGACATCCAGCCCGGTCTCCTCCTTCGCCTCGCGGACGGCGGCTTCCTCCAACCGCTCGCCCAGTTCCACATGTCCGCCGGGGACAACGTATTTATCCGGCCACTTATGGCTTTTCAGCAATAACAGTTCGCCTTTTGGATCGAAGATGAAAACACCAACGGTGGGTTCGGGGAAAATCTGGTCTGGCATTCTGCTCCTTTTTCCTTGTCTTTGCGGGGGCGCTCTTTCTCTTTGCCCGGATCAATTTGCTTGCAACATAAGATTGCTTCGCAAATTATGCTCACAGCGAGATTAATTACATCCTACCCAAAAATCGCGATCACCATCACGCCCGTGAAGACAATCACCGAGCCAACCACACGAATGCCGCCCATTTCCTCCTTCAAAAACTTCCAGCCGAGGAATGCCCCGATGACCGCGCTCACCTCGCGGATGGCGCCCGAATAACTGAGCGGAGCGAAGGTATAAGCATAGAGCGCCAGCATGTATGCCACCAAACCAAGCGCGCCGCCAAGCAAAAGGTATCCGCGTTTTCTTTTCCACATTTTCGCAAAGCCGCTCCATCCATAGTGATAGGTCAGGTAGGGAGTTGTCACAAAGGGAATCATCACGAACATCGAAAGTCCATACGGCAGGACAGGCACGGTCCTGACAGCCCTGCCATCGACGAAGGTATAAACCGAAATGATGAACGCCACCGCAAGCGCAGTGAGGATCCCGCGCAAATGAGGCTTTTCGCCGCCCTTCCCTTGAATCAAGGTTGTTGCGCCGATAACCATCATTCCGCCGGTAATCATCGCCAGTCCAAGGTAGCCACCCGCTGTCAATTTTTCGTGCAAAAAAATCGCCGCCCACAACACCAACAGGGCGGGAGCGCCCCCCCGCGCAATGGGATAGACGAGCGAGAAATCATGGTCGCTGTAGGCGATGCACAGAAGGATAAAGTAAACCGCTTCGAGAAACATACTCAGGACAGCCCAGCCCCACACCGAATGTGGAGGAAGTCCGGTAACAAGGATACAACCAAACGCAAAGATGCCGCTCAGGATGACCTGCCAGCCCATGGCAATATATTTTTCGTCCGCGTTCTTGAGCAGGAAATTCCAATACGCGTGCATCGAAGCAGACAGAAAAAGGAGAACGATGGCCAGGATTGGCATGGGCTACCTCAGAAATTGGATCAGTTTTTGGTTGACTTCGTCACTGGCATCATGCTGAACCCAATGCGTAGCTTTGTCGAAGAAGGTCAGTTCGCCGTTGTCACATAGTTCAATCGAAGGCTGCGTCATGCAGGAACTGAGTGCGACATCATGTTTTCCCCACAACATCATCGTTGGGACATGAACCCGCCGAGGAGGTAATTTTTGACTGCTGAAAGCGGAGTCGATACCGCGTCGCACAACAGCGCGATACCAGTTCAACATCCCCGTCAACGCGCCTTTTTGTGACCAGGCTTTCTTGTATTCCGCCAGATCGGCTTCTGTGAATGTGTCTTTTCGACCGGAACGGGTCAGCATCCGCGCGAGATATTCGAAATCATTCCTGCTCAAAACCCATTCCACAAGCCAGGGGATTTGAAAGAAGAAAACGTACCAGGATTTTTTGCGCTGGGCAGGGTTGTGTAACACAAAGTCTGTCATCACGTCGGGATGCGGCACGTTGAGGATGGAAAGTTTTTCCAATCGCTCCGGGTAATGAATGGCAGTTGCCCACGCCACAATTGCGCCCCAGTCATGACCGACCAGCCGCGCTTTTTCAATCCCAAAGTGGTCGAACAAGCCGATGACATCCCTGGCAAGAACATCCACATCGTAGGCGGAGATTCCCTTTGGCTTGTCCGAAAGGTTGTATCCGCGCTGGTCAGGGGCGATGACTCGAAATCCCGCTTCCGCCAACGCAGGGGTTTGTTTCCTCCAACCGTAATGGAACTCTGGAAACCCATGCAATAAAATGACCGGCGTCCCGTTTTCGGGTCCGTCGGTCATGACATGCAGGTTGATGTTATTCGTCCGAATGAAGTGGCTTTGCATTCCGCGAAGTATAACGGAAAATCAAGGTTCGCACAGCTAGACGATGCTGACTTCCGCGCCCTCATAACTTGTGCCGAGTTCGAAAATGCGGGAAGACAGACCCGCCTGTTCGAATGCCCGTTTCATCGCCAACCCCACAGCGGGATCTTCCTTCGAGGAAAAGGCGATTAGGCTCGGTCCCGCTCCCGAGAGCGCAACAGCCGCCGTCCCGACGTGGCGCGCCGCATTGATAGCCGCCTGTGCGCCGGGGATGAGTGGAATTCGATACGGCTGGTGCAGGGCATCGGTCATGGCTTTGCCAAGCAGGTCGAGGTCGCCGGTGCGCAAGGCTTCAGTCACCAGCACGGCGCGGCTGATGTTGTAAATGGCGTCCTTGCGTTCCACCTGTTTGGGAAGGATGGCGCGCGCCTGCCTGGTAGGGAAGTCGAAATCCGGCAGGACAATGGTGACGTGAATCGGAGATCGGTTTGCGCGGGCGGGCAGTTTTAACGAGATGACCCGGCCTTCATACACGATGGACGCCACCAGTCCGCCGAGCATGGCAGGAGCAACGTTGTCAGGATGCCCCTCGGTCTCGATGGACAACTTCAGGATTTCTTCATCGGTAAAAGGGTTGCCAAGCAGGGCGTTTGCCCCCAACATACCGGTGAGCAGGGCTGCGGAACTGGAACCCAGCCCCGAGCCAAGCGGGATTCGGTTCAAACAGTGGATTTTCAACCCGCTGCAGGATTTTCCGGCCCGGTCAAAAATGTGCAGTGCAGAATCCACAATGGAGTTGTTTGCGTCGCCGGGAAGGATTCCCTCGCCCTCGCCTTCGATAACCACTTCTATCCGGCTGTCGGTTGTGGCAACGAACTCGGTCTCATTCCAAAGGTTCAATGCCAGCCCCAGCGCGTCGAAACCGGGACCGAGGTTGGCAGTGGTTGCGGGGACTTTCACCATGACTTTCATGTCTTCCTCCTGCAAAAAAATTTCGCCAAGTCTATCATAAAAAATTGCAGGAATGTCCCGAACCCGTCTCCGCTTTGCGGCATGGTATACTCACGGCCAATATTTCACACAAGTTCAGGGAACGCCATGCGTATTGCAAAAAATTTCCGCTCCGACCAGGAAAACATCAGCCGGTTCATCGCCGCGCTGGGAAGCGGCTCCGTCATCCTCAGCACCACGAAATATGCCCGCCCCGATTTCTTCATCCGGGCTTACGACTTCATCCGAGATTACATTTTGGAGGGACTTTTCAAAAAGGAGGAATTGCTAATCAGGGTGCTGGAGGAAAATGGTTTTCCACCCGACAGCGGACCCGTGAGCGGGTTGCGCGGCGATCAGGCAAAGAGCCGCGAGGCCGCCGAGTTGATGCTCAATACCGCAAAGCAGTGGCAATCGGGGGACGAAATTGCCCGTTCCGAGTTGACCTGGGCCACCAGCCAGTTTACCGGCGCCACCCGTCAGCATCTCGAACGGCTCAAGAGTTTGGTCTTCCCGCTCATCGAGCAAACCATTTCCCTCGACGACGAACATCAGTTGTCGGAAGAGGTGAATCGGATGTCTTTCGAAGGCGGGCTGAAAAACGGGGCGGAAAAATATATCAAGTTGATCGAATCGCTCGAAGACGAACTCAGCGACTGGCGGTAGGAGTTGCAAAGTATCTGAAGTGGCGGACTGCTTCGAAGAGTCCGCCCTTTTTGTTTTCCGGGCTTGGAAGAGTTCCTTGCAAAACCACGCACTCTCTCGATTGATTTCACAACGGAAAGCTCTGCCTCGAGTTTCTCGAAAGTTGGGGTTGTGTGTTCCCCCTCCGCCGGACCCACCAGTTTAACAAGTCTTGCATCTCTCCGCATTTGTGGTTAAATACCTACAGATAAAAATCCACTTTTCAGGAACAGACCATGCATATTCTCGGAATTGACGTTGGCGGATCGGGCATCAAGGGCGCGCCCGTGGATATCGAAACAGGGGAACTGCTCGCGGAACGGATTCGCATCAAAACCCCCAAAAAGGCCGAACCCGAACCTGTTGCAGAAGTAGTGAAGCAGATCGCGGAATCCTTCAAATGGGAAGGTCCCATCGGCATCGGCTTCCCTGCTCCAATTAAGGCTGGCGTGACCACAATGGCCGCCAACATCTCAGAGAAGTGGGTTGGGCTGAACGCGGATGATCTCTTCACCAAAATCACCGGCTGTGACTGCACCCTCGTCAACGACGCGGATGCGGCAGGACTGGCGGAAATGGCCTTCGGCGCGGGACGCGGTCAACCTGGCACGGTCATCATGCTGACCCTGGGAACGGGCATCGGCACCGCCATCTTCCACCGCGGACATTTGCTCCCCAATACCGAGTTTGGACACCTCGAAGTCGAAGGCGAAGATGCGGAGTTCCGCGCCTCGGATGCCGCCCGTCAGCGCGAAGACCTTTCGTGGAAGAAATACGCCAAGCGCCTTAACAAATACCTGAACCAAATGGATAAACTCTTCTGGCCGGATCTGTACATCGTCGGCGGCGGAATCAGCAAGGAGCACGAGAAGTTCCTGCCCCTGCTGACGATTGAAACGCCCATCATCCCCGCGCAGATGTTGAACCAGGCAGGCATCGTCGGCGCGGCGCTTGCAGCAAAAAAATCGCCCTGAGCGAAGCCGAAGGGCGGACATCAGACAAACCGTGCTTCGACTACGCTCAGCACGAAGCAACCTTTCAAAACAAAAAACTCCCCGGGACTTTCATCTCGGGGAGTTTCGTATTCAGCCTGATTAGCTGAGAATAACTACGTTAGTAGCCTGCGGACCCTTGGGGCCTTTCTCAACGGTGAATTCGACTTTCTGTCCTTCTTCAAGGTTTTTGAAACCGTCGCCCTGGATCGCGGAGAAGTGGACGAAGACATCCGCGCCGCCTTCGCGAGCGAGAAAGCCGTAGCCCTTGCTTCCATTAAACCATTTGACTGTTCCGAGAATACGTTCTGACATGTTTGCCTCCTTAGGCAAGAAAAAAATTTTGGAGGACCCGGTTCTTTCGCCAGAACAGACAAAACAAAACGGCTCATGGACTTTTACCCATGAGCCGTTGGTTATACTTCCAAAGCGAACTTACTGGTATCCGTACAGGGCGTTACTTTATCATGCGGATGGGGATATGTCAATGAAATAGCGACACCAATTATCCCTTGACCACGCTGAATTTTTCCTTGCCGATCTTGTAATTGCCGCTGTGCTTGATGACCTGATCCACAAATTCCTCGGGTACATCCACAAAACTATATTTGTCCTCGATGCGGATTTTGCCGATGGTATAGCCGGGGATGTTGGCATGGAAGGCGATCTGTCCCACGATGTCGTTGGCGCGGATGTTGTGCGTCTTGCCCTTGTTGATCTTCAAGCGCACCATGCCTTCCTCATGCGAATCGCGGCGACCGGGCTTCTGACCAAACTCGCGCCTGCCAGCGGGTTTACCGCCCTTCGAGTCGCGTCCAAAACCACGCTCAGGTTTGCGGGAAAACTCCGCCTTCACCTCGGACACCTCGGCAATCGGACGCTGTTTCTCGTCCGCGCGGGCAATCTTGATCGCGGCGGCGGCAATGTTGATTGGATCATGCCCAGCCGCGATGAGTTCCTGTACCATTTCGAGTTCGCGCTTGAATCGTCCGCGCCCCAGCCAAACCTTCAAGTTTTCGACGGTCTTCGA
>DAOUAS010000005.1:0-9430 GCA_034433295.1 Anaerolineales bacterium
AACCAAAAATCTCCAAACCAACGACTTTGTGCTATAATCCGCGCCAATGTTCAAGAACAACCACTTCGCCAATAATAATAACGATAATGACGATCGCTGGATCGTTGGGCGAAGCTTTGCTGGTTGACAGGACAACTCAGGTCAAAACCAATCGCCCGACGCAGACGCGAAGGGCGATTTATTTTATATATATTCATTCCATGTCATTGCGAGGAGGGTGATCTTCCCGACGAAGCAATCCCCCACTAACAAGGAGATTGCTTCGGGCTGGGTCTCGATACGGGCGAGAAGAACGCTCGCCCTACTCGACCAGCAGCCCTCGCAATGACGAGGAAAATCTTCGGAGGCGCATTATGTACAGAACTCATACTTGTGGTGAATTACGTGCCAGTCACGCGGGGCAGTCCGTGACCGTTTCGGGCTGGGTCAACCGTCGGCGTGACCATGGCGGGGTCGTCTTCTTCGACCTGCGTGACCGCGCAGGAATCGTCCAGATCACCATCAATCCAGACCTGCCCAAAGAGGCGCTTGACCTCGTTGCCAGCGTCCGCTTCGAGTGGGTGCTGCAAATCGAAGGTCTGGTCCACAAGCGACCCGCTGGCAACGAAAACCCCAACATGGAAACAGGTGAAATTGAAATCATCGCCCAAAATGTAACCATCCTCAACCCCGCCAAGACCCTGCCGTTCATGGTCAGCTCGGACACCGACCTTGCGGACGAAAATGCGCGCCTCAAATATCGTTATCTCGACCTGCGCCGCGAGCGCATGACCCGCAACATGGTCCTGCGTCACAAGGTCATCAAGTTCATGCGCGACTATCTCGACGAGCAAGGCTTCATCGAAATCGAAACGCCGATCATGTTCAAGGCGACCCCCGAAGGCGCGCGCGACTACCTCGTCCCCTCGCGCATCTACCCCGGACAGTTCTACGCCCTGCCGCAGTCACCCCAGCAGTTGAAGCAGTTGCTGATGGTCGCAGGCATGGACAAGTATTTCCAGATCGCGCGCTGCTTCCGCGACGAAGACCTGCGCGGCGACCGTCAGCCTGAGTTTACGCAACTGGACCTTGAGATGTCCTTCGTCCATCGTGACGATGTTTTGAATCTGGTCGAAGACCTCTTCACCAAGATGATCCCCGCCGTCGCGCCGCACAAGAAGCTGCTCTCGACCCCGTGGCGGAAATTCTCCTACCGCGAGGTGGTGGAACTCTACGGTTCGGATAAGCCCGACTTGCGCTTCGGGATGGAACTGGTTGACGTGAGCGACGTTTTCGCGAAGAGCGAATTCAAGGTCTTCAAATCCGCGCTCGAAGCGGGTGGCGTGATCAAGTGCATCGTCGCACCCCGCAGCGCGGACATGTCCCGCAAGGAAGTGGACGAGCTGACCGAAGTCGCCAAGACTTTCGGCGCGAAGGGCATGCCCACGCTTGGAATTACCGCCGAAGGTGTGAAGGGCAGCATTTCAAAATTTGTCACGCCCGAAGAGGTGGAAGCGCTCAAGTCCAAGACTGGTGCGAAAGATGGCGACCTGATTGTCTTTGCAACAGATGCCCGCGCCGTGGTCAACAAGACCCTCGGCGGACTGCGGCTGTGGTTCCGCGATAAGTTAGACCTCGCCGACAAGGAAATGATGGCTTTCGCCTGGGTCGTGGACTTCCCGTTCTTTGCCTGGAACGAGGAAGAGCAGAAATGGGAATCAGAACATCATCCGTTCACCATGCCCAAGCTGGAAGACCTGCCCAAGTTCGACACCGACCCTGGCGCGGTCATGTCCGACGCCTACGACATGGTCTGCAACGGCTACGAGATGGCTTCGGGTTCCATCCGTATCCACCGCCGAGACATCCAGATGAAGATGTTCCAGATGCTTGGTCTGACCGACGAAGAGATCCAAGCCAAGTTTGGTCACATGCTTGAAGCCTTCGAGTACGGCGCTCCCCCGCACGGCGGCATGGCGCCTGGCATCGACCGCCTCGTCATGCTCCTCGCGGACGAACCCAACATCCGCGAAGTCATCGCCTTCCCGAAGAACCAGGCAGGGCGCGACGTAATGGCGGATGCCCCGTCTGAAGTCGAGCCGAAGCAGTTGAAAGAGTTGCATATCAAGTTCAGTTAATGTCATTGCGAGGGAGCGCTAGCAACCGAAGCAATCTCCTTGCCAATCGGGGATTGCTCACCGCACTGGCGTGCGGCGCAAGTGTCGTCGGGAAGAGCAAAAGCCCTCCTCGCAATGACATGGGAGTTCCTATGACCCAAACGATAGACACCAAAACCGTCAAGCACGTCGCCAACCTGGCGCGGCTTGGCATCACGGAAGAGGAAGCTGAAAAATTCAGCGGACAGTTCTCGTCCATCATTGACTACTTCAACATGCTCAACGAAGTGGACACGGAAAACGTCATCCCCGCCTCGGATATCGCCAACGCCGAAAACGTCCTGCGCGAGGATGTGGTCAAGCCGTCGATGAGTCACGAGGAATTCATCAAGAACGCCCCGAACTCCGAGCGCGGCTATGTCAAGGTGCCAACGGTTCTGGGCGAAGAGTAAAAAGATTTCACCACGGAGCCCACAGAGTTCACGGAGAAAAACTTAAAAATCTCTGTGACCTCCGTGCGCTCTGTGGTAAATACTCTTGGAAAAATTATGCAACTACACACCCTCACCCTCCGTGAACTTCGCGAACTGCTCGCTACCAAGCAAATCTCTTCGGTCGAGTTGACTCAAGCGACCCTGAAACGCGCCTACGAAGTTGACTCAAAACTTAAGTCCTACGTCACCATCGCGGACGATGTGGCGCTTGAGCAGGCGAAGCAAGCCGACGAGCGCATCGCCAAAGGCGACATCACCCCGCTGACGGGCATTCCCTTTGCGATGAAAGATGCCATCTCCACTCGCGGCGTGCGGACAACTTGTTCGTCCAAAATTTTGGAAAACTACGTTCCACAATACAACGCCACCGTCACCCAAAAACTTGCAGACGCGGGCGCGGTTCTGCTCGGCAAGACCAACATGGACGAGTTCGGCATGGGGTCATCGTGTGAGAACTCCGCCTTCTTCAATACCCACAACCCGTGGGATTTGACTCGCGTCCCTGGCGGATCGAGCGGCGGCGCTGCGGCGGCAATGTCGGCTGGCTTGTGCGGATTCTCCATCGGCGAAGACACGGGCGGATCGGTGCGCATGCCCGCAGGCTTCTGCAACGTGACAGGTATCAAGCCAACCTACGGGCGTGTCTCCCGCTACGGGCTGATTGCGCTGGTCTCGTCCTTCGACGGCATCGGACCGATGACCCGCGACGCCTACGACTGTGCGACCGTCCTTGAAGCCATCGCAGGTCACGACGAACACGACAGCACCGCCTATCAGTCGCCCGTCCCCAACTACACAAAAGAAATCGACAAACCCGTCAAGGGGATGAAGCTCGGCATCCCAAAGGAATACTTCGTGGCAGGTATGGAAGCGGGTGTCGAGTCCGCCATCCAGGAAGCCATCCGCCAGTTCGAAAAACTCGGCATGGAAATTCACGAAGTGTCTCTGCCGAACACAAAATACGCGCTCCCCGTTTATTATCTTTTGCTATTTGCCGAATCCAGTTCCAACCTTGCCCGCATGGACGGCACGCGCTTTGGGCTTTCGGTCGCCGATGACGCCAAAGAGATTTTGGATATTTACCTGCAAACCCGCCGCGCTGGATTCGGCGACGAGGTCAAGCGCCGCATCATGTTGGGAGCCTACGCCCTCTCGGCTGGATATTACGACGCGTATTATCTCAAGGCTCAGAAAGTCCGCACCCTGCTTCGCCGTGACTTCGAGTCGGCTTTCTCCTCCGTTGACGTTCTCCTCGCCCCGACCTGTCCGACCACTGCCTTCAAACTTGGCGAAAAGACCAGCGACCCGCTTGAAATGTATCTCTCGGATATTTACGTCGTCGCCACCAACCCTGCGGGCGTCCCTTCGCTGGCGGTCCCCGCTGGCTTCTCGAATAACATGCCCGTCGGGATGCAGCTCATCGGCAAACATCTCAACGAGCAGACATTATTTCAGGTTGGTCATGCTTATCAGCAAGCGACGGATTGGCACAAGATGTTGCCTCCACTCTAAATCGTAAGGGCGACCCGTCAGGGTTTAACCGTGAACCTGTTTTACATTGGCGGGTCGCCCCTACACAAACGAAAGAAACTTATGACAAAGTATGAACCCGTTATCGGACTTGAAATTCACGGCGAAATGCTGACGGACTCCAAGATGTTTTGCAGTTGCTCCGCCGACTATGGCTCCGCGCCTGAGCCGAACACCAACATCTGTCCTGTTTGCACGGCGCTGCCTGGCGCGTTGCCCGTCGCCAACAAAAAGGCGACCGAACTCGCCGCGCTGGTGGGGCTGGCGCTCAACTGCACCATCAACAAGCACAATACCTTCGCCCGCAAAAATTATTTTTATCCCGACCTGCCCAAAGGCTACCAGATTTCGCAATACGAGCTGCCCATCGCCGAAAAGGGGTGGCTGGACATAAATCCCTCACCCCTAACCCCTCTCCCTAAGGGAGAGGGGAACGACTCCCTTCCCCTCACGGGGGAAGGGTTGAGGATGAGGGTTCGAGTCCGCCGCGCACATATCGAAGAGGACACCGCCAAGTTGTCCCACGAAAAAGGCGCCGCGCTGATCGACTTCAACCGCGCGGGCGTTCCCCTGCTCGAAATCGTCTCCGAGCCAGACATGCAAACCGTGGAAGCCGCGCTCGACTACGCCACCAAGATCCGCGCCATTTTGCGCTACCTCGGCGTCAACTCTGGCGACATGGAAAAGGGCGTGCTGCGCTTCGAGGCGAATGTCTCCGTGCGTCCCGTCGGCAGTGACGAATTCCGCACCCGCACCGAGATCAAAAACCTCAACAGTTTCCGCGCCCTCGTCCGCGCCTCGCAATACGAAATCGAACGCCAGACGAAAATCTACGAAAGCGGCGGCACGGTCTTGCAGGAAACCCTCGGGTGGGATGATGTTCGGGGCGTGACTACCAGCCAAAGGTCGAAGGAAGACGCCCACGACTACCGCTACTTCCCCGAACCTGACCTGCCTCCCCTCAAGCTGACCGACGAGTGGATCGAGATGATTCGCGGACGACTGCCCGAACTGCCCGAAACCAAGACCGCCCGCTTCGTCTCTGACTTTGGGCTGACCCTGTCCGATGCGCGTTTTCTCACCGCCGAGCGTTCCCTCGCGGACTACTTCGAGCGCGTGACGGCGAAAGCCAAAAGCCCCGCCAAGACCGTCCACTCGTGGATGGCTGGCGAGTTCATGCGGATTCTCAACGACTCAGGCACGGACATTCAAGACGTCACCGTTTCCCCCGAAGCCTTCGCCGTGCTGGTGGATTTGGTCACTGATAAAGTCATCAGCGGCAATGCGGGCAAGGTCGTGCTGAACGAGTTGTTCAAGAACGGCGGCGACCCCGCACAAATTGTCAAAGAGAAGAATCTGGCTCAAGTCTCAGACACAGGCTTTATTCAGGAAACCATCGAGAAAATCCTCGCCGACAATCCGAAAGAAGTTGACCAATTCCTCACGGGCAAGGAGACCCTGCTCCAGTGGTTCATGGGACAAGTCGCCCGCGCCACCAAAGGCAAAGCCGACCCGAATGTGGCAAAGGAGTTGTTGGTCAAGGCGTTGGAAGAGAGAAGGAAGTAAACCCTTCCGTCGCGGAAAATAAAACGGTCTCGTTGACATTACATCCTGAGACCGTGGTTTTGTTTTTCGGCAGGGACTACTTCTTCCGCAACTCGTAATTCAAGATGACAGGGTCGAGCCGTTCGGGATAACCGTCCAGATGGTAGGCGACCAGATAGCCTTTGTGGCGATCCACCGAAAACGTCCACGGGTTGACCTGAATCACGCCGCCTTCCACATGGTAGCGGACAGTGACCTCAGTATCCTCGTCATTGCGCGGAAAAATGGACATCTCGTCCGAGGCGGGGACATCGAAACAAAGGCTGTAGGAAAGCATGTCGCACAGGTGGGTGATGCGGTCGAGGCGGTCGAACAGGGTTTTGGGCAGCCCGTGTTTTTGCAACTATTCGTCAATGGCTTGGGAGAATTCAACCGTGAGGGCTTGACGCTTTGGTGACGGGTCGTGCGCCGCAAGCCGCCTGAAATGATATTTGACGATGGTATCCGCCACGATATCGGAACAGGGCATGAAGAAGCCGCGCCGCGCATAGATTCGGCAGAGCGCGGTGACGAGCAGGCTCTTGCCAGCGGATGAACTTGTACCTTGAACCATTAATACTTTTGCGGTCATGGTTTGTCTCTTTTAGCGGTCTGAGATGAAAATCAGCGTTCCCCAAGTGGTGGGGTCTTGTGGGTCGAAGGGCAAAAGATGAAGCCATTGCCGAAGCCCCAAGGCTGTGGCGGTTTCCTCTTTTGTGTTTTCTGAGAACGTGGCAAACCCTATTGTTTTTGCTGGTTGTGGAAAATATTGGTAAAGAGGGTATTTCGGATCATCCATAAACTTCAGAATTTTTGCTGGCTGTTCAGGGTCGGGAATATTCAATCCTAAAACATCGAGTGGAATAACCAGTTTAATCTCGCAAGCATCCAATTGCGGGTGATTTTCAAACGGAATGGATTGAACGCGTGGGTACACCATTTGGGCGGAAAGGCCTTTATCGCAATGGGCGGGATTCTCGATTTCGATTTTCAACAGGCGATCATCCTCATTCAAGGCATGGTCGTCGAAGTCGCTCTGCAGATCTGTGTCCAAGGCAATCCATACCGTTGAATGTTTTTTGAGTGGACCAAGAGGAAATACAGAAATATTCATGTAAAGCGATTGTTCGTCCCATGATAGGTAATATGGCTTTGCCTCAACGCTCCGCCCGCTGTTTCCAAGCCCATACCCTTCAAGCGCGCTATGGTACTCAATTTGCATGATGCTGCCAGTTTCAATACGTGGCGCATGGACGATGAAATCAGCAGCGCGAATTGGCGTAAGTGCCTTGCCATCATAATAATGGCTTAGAGCATATTTCTCTCCATTCCACGAAAACACAAGTCCGCCAGGAAACTGCAAGTTGTAATTAGCATAGTTTTTCGGGTTATTACTTCCCATTTCCCATCCTTCTGTTTGACGGTTGAGAAAAATATCGGCGTAAGGCTGCCCCGTCAAATATTTGAATTCGATTTTCTCATTCACAAATTTTTGATATGTTGCCCCAACCCTTGATCCGCCAAAATACTCCCAATCCCAGATTGTTTTGAGATTGTTATCTTCCAAAGTAAAGATTTTACGATAAATATAAGGGTAAAGACCAGACCCGCTGGTAGTGGTTACGGCATGATAAAGTAATCCAACTTGATTGTGAGAAATCTGAATGGGAATAAGGCGCGTTTCAGCAAACTCCCCTTTTATTTCTGGAGGCGTAACCGCAATAACATCCTGTTTTTTCAAAACAGCAACCCCAACTCCATAATTGGGGAAGTCATAAAGAATCCCTTTATTTGCCAACGTATATGAGACTGCCACTTCATTCCTCCCGTCCCCGTCCAAATCTGCTGAAATGGGTTCGTTGACAAAGATAGCCTCCCCATAAAACGGATTCTGGATGTTATGCTCCTTCATAAAAGTGACAATCTTTTCTCCCACGATATTTTTTTGATCCTGTGAAAGATTGACAGACTTTCCGATGGACAACGGTAAGTTTTCGGTGCCGTATACATCCAATGGAGTATGTGTGTAGGATACCGTCGTGGATACAGGTTCCACTCGCCAAATGGTGGACGTAGGAATGGGCGTGCTTGTGGGCGTGGTGGTCGATGTGGCGGATGCGGTTGGAGTAGGCGTAGCGCTGAGAGCAGCGGAGGTCACGGTCTGGGCAAGCATTGTGAATGCGACGGCATAAGCTTGAGTATTGATTGCCTGAAGTGTCTGAGTAATGCCAGCCTGACATGTAGCTAATTCAGCAGGTGGAAGGGAGGTCAGGCATTGGGGTTCGCTGTCACAGCCGCAAGACAAACAGGCGAAATCAGTTGAGGTGAAAAAGAATGGCAAGGTAATACCAATCACCGCAAGCGTAAAAATACCAGCCGCTAGAAATACGACAAACTTTTTTCGTTTCAAGATTTTGTCCTCCTCGATAGCGGATTCCATGCCCTCTTTGGCGCGGACTTGGGCAGATGGCTTGTGTCGTTTAGCGAATTCAAAATCGCGCCAGCGGGATAAAAAGCAACTTCCGAGAGCGAAGCGGTGGACAGGTGAAACTGCCAGTACATTGTTGGAGGAAGTTTGATCGCGAGACAAATCAAGGTTTGCAGCACGCCACCGTGAGCGACAATCAGAATCCTTTGGTCTTCGTGTTTCGCGCGGAGTTCATCCAGCAGGGATTGAACTCGCGTGGATAATCCTTCGAGAGTCTCGCCATTGGGTGGGGCGTTTTTGAAAATGTCCGCTTCCCACGCCGCAAGCGTTTCGGGGTGTTTGGCTTTGATTTCGTCGTAGGTCAAGCCTTCCCAGTCGCCGAAGTCCACTTCGCGCAGGCGTGAGTCTGTGATGATTTCTGATTTGCAGATAATTCTTGTGGTTTCGGTAGCGCGTTGCAGGTCGCTGACATAGACGGCATCGAACTGCTCGCCAGCGAGTCGCTCCGCGAGTGCCTGCGCCTGTTTGCGTCCCGTTTCGTTGAGTGGGATGTCGCTTTGACCCTGGAAGCGTTGTTCGAGGTTCCAGTTGGTTTGTCCGTGACGGATGAGGAAAAGGTTCATGGGGAAAGGATGAAGGATGAATGAGGAAGGATGAAAAAAGAAAGGGCGGCAAAGGTGACTGAAAAGTATAAAAGGCGGCGCGCGCGGGCGAGGTCTGCGGGGGCGGGCAGGCGGAGTCCTTTACCGAGGGCATAGTGACCGACCTTTTCCAACTCCACGCCAAGCGCGCCCGCCATCGCGCTCATGGGGATTCCTGCGTTGGGGCTGGCGGTTTGAGCTGAATCGCGCCATATAATTTTCCATGCCTGCGAAAGGCTTGCTCCGCAAAACGGCGCGGACAGCACGATGAATAATCCAGCCAAACGCGCAGGGATGAAGTTTAGCAGGTCGTCCAATTGCGCGGGGATTTTGCCCAGCCATTCGCGTTCTTCGTCGTGGTAACCGAGCATGGAGTCGGCAGTGTTGATGAAGCGATAGGCAAAGGCGGCGGGAAGTCCGCCGAGGGCGAAGAAAAATAAGGGAGCGACGATTCCATCCGACGAGTTCTCTGCCACCGACTCAATCGCTGCCGCTGAAACTTTGGATTCGTCCAGTTGCGATGTGTCGCGGCTGACCAAGTGCCACGAAAGCAATCTCCGCGCTTCGGGCAGGTTCTTTGATTCAAGCGCAGATTGAACGTCACGGGCGGCGCGGTCAAGTCCGCGAAGGGAGAGGGTGAGTTTGAGGAAGAGGGCG
>DAOUAS010000006.1:0-24888 GCA_034433295.1 Anaerolineales bacterium
GTCTGGGTTCTCGTGCTTGTGATGGTGGGCGTTGGCGTGATCGAAGGCGTGAAGGTCACTGTAAACGTTGGCGTGCGGGTGCGCGTGGGCGTGATGGTGGGCGTGTTTGTAATGGTGCTGGTTGGCGTGTATGTGGCGGTATAGTAGTAGTACGACGGGTTAAGCACGCATTGCAGTCCGTTGTCGAATCGGAATGTCAGGCTTGCGGTGTATAACCCCAGGAATTCATTGTTGTTGAAGTCCGCCACCCAGGTCTTGTTTACATTCCTATCGATGGACAAGGCTGAATTGCCCGAGGAATTATTGCTGATGGGCGAGGTGGTGATGTTCGCGCTGCCGCTGGACGGGAAGTATTGCACGCCGCCGAAGGAGAAGTAATCGAAGACCTTCCCCGGCGAGGTATTCCAGGTCAGCACGGTGTTGACCAGGTAGGCCGTGGCGAAATTTGTGTTTCTAATCGAGGTGCGGAAGGTGTTTCCAGTGAAATACGTTTCGCCGGACCTGACAGTGATGTTGGCGCAACTCGGCGTTGGCGTGGCGGTCGGCGTATTCGTCAGGGTTGGCGTAAGCGTGATGGTCGGCGTGCTTGTTAACGTGGGCGTATTGGTAATGGTGGGCGTGCTTGTGGGCGTAAATGTCCGCGTCGGTGTGAATGTTCTTGTGGGGGTGCGAGTCGAGGTAAACGTGGGCGTAAGTGTGGGGGTGGGCGTATCCGTGAACGTGGGGGTCAGGGTGTATGTGTTGGTGGGTTGGTTGCTGGGCAGGCGCGTGTTGATGGCGCGGGAGCCGCGGAACTGCTCCACAATGCCCTGGCGGTAGGATGCCAGGTGGATCATGGAGGGCTCGATCTTGAAGATGGGCAAGACGATGAAGGTGAAGTTGTAATCCGCTGCGACGTACACAATCTGCCCGGAATCTGCTGCGTCTTCGGAGAGGTCGCTGCCCCTATGGCATTTGGCATAGGTGGTGCTGCTCATTACCGGTTCTTCGAACCAGCGCCCGTCCCGTTCGGAGCAGACTGTCACGTTGAAATAGTTTTCCTCTTGCTCCTTTGCCGCAATCTGCGCGGCGGAATCGCTTGCAGTCCGGGTTTCCTTTTTGAAAAAACCGACAACAATGCGGCGGGTCTCGTCCTTGATGGAGGGGATACGTGCCGCGTCGATGAAATCATTTATTTCGTCCAACTCCAGTTCTTCGACCCCGGCGTCACTGGCACAATTGTTATTGTAGTCGGTGCAGTATTGCGGGTCGAAGTTACCCGTGACCGCATAACGGATGCCGAAACGGGTCGAATTTTCGATGACGATCCACGCGAACATCAGGCGCGAGAACTCGATGATACCGACAAGCATCAACAGCAACACCGGCAATACAAGGGCAAATTCCAGCATACCCTGGGCATTTTTGCGCCCCGGCGTTTTTGGATTGATTTTTTCGAAAATTTTATTCATAGGCTTGCCCTTAAGAAATGAAATGCTTTCGGCTCAAAAAGGTGCTTGATTACAAGATCGACTCTTACTTCGAGATTCTGGTAAAGATATTGTCCGCGATGGATTGGAACACAGCCGCCAGGTCGGCGGCATTATTGGATTGAAAGTATAAGCCATGATTGGCGTTCACGCCACCCGCGTGATAAGCCATGTATCGCCCGAGAAGTTCCGCCGAGGCGGGATCGTAGGAGTTTGGATACGCCCGGCAATAGGTGCCCAGACAAATCGAGTACAGGGAGGCGCCCTGTCCGGCGGTGGGGGAGGTGA
Source organism: Anaerolineales bacterium (assembly GCA_034433295.1). Taxonomy (GTDB): domain Bacteria; phylum Chloroflexota; class Anaerolineae; order Anaerolineales; family Villigracilaceae; genus Villigracilis. The sequence continues at coordinate 1,758 of DAOUAS010000006.1, forward strand.
TGTGGTCGGCGCCGTCGCGGGCATAGTCGTCGGCGTCATAATTGGGGCTTGTCTTTGGGTGACGGGTGGCATTCGACATGTCATAACCGGCCCAATTATAGGAAGTCACATAGGCGTTGAACGCGTTCACCTGTGCGGCATTGCTCCAGTTGGAGACGGCTGGGGGGGTGAAACTGACCGGCATCGGGTCGAGGTCGCGGCAAAAGCCGGAACCGCCGGGCAGGTCCCAAGTGGCGCTTGGGCATAGTCCGGTGGGATTGGCGGTGGTGACTGCCGCGTTGGCGGGACCGCCGATCAGGGCGATGACTGCCCAAAAGGAATCCTGTCTTGCGTCCGCAAATTCATCGCCTGCCATGAAGAGTCCGCCGCCGATGTTACTGGCGCCACAGGTTGTCGGGTTCAGGATGACATTGCCGCCCACATCTGTGATTAAATTACCGTCGGCGTCCTTGGTACCGACCTGGTAGGGGAGACAGGTCTGACCCACATAACGGCCATTGCTCGGGTCGAAGTAGAGGCAGGGTCCCGGCGGGGTGCTGCCGTCTGTGGGACAGGTGAAGGGCTGGAAAACCCTTAGTCCGCGGATGGCGCTTTCGACCGTGCCTTGGTTGTCGCTGAAGGGAAGCGCCCGGAATGGTTCGCGGGTTGCCGTGCCGTTGGTCTGTTGCCCGGTGAAGGCAACCACAGCCACGCGGTCATAGGGGAAGAATAATTCATCCACGAAATCTTCGGCGACGTCTTTGATCGTGCCCATGGGTTCGCAGCGCCGGGATGGGTTGTTGTTGCAGGCAATTGGGTCGTCGCCCGCGTGGACGCCGATCACAGCCGGGTCAGACCGGTTTGGGTCGCCGCCGACCGTGGTTTCGTATGCCATGGAAGAGGAGGTGTCTATCGCCAGCACCATGTCGATCGAAGCGGCTTCACCCACCGACATGGCGGTGACCCACGTCCCATTCATGCCTACAACTTTCATAAAACCGAAATTTACATATTCCCGCGCAATCACCTTGACCAATTTGCGGGCCACCCCATTCGTATGCGCCGGGCAAAGCAATTCGTCGTGGTTTGTCCCAGGGTAATTACAAGTGTAGATCGTGACCTCGGCATTGGACTGGTTGAATTTGAGGAATTCCTCCCCCGCCTTTTGCAGATCGATGCCGACAAAGCCTTTGCGAAACTGCGAAGCGGCGGCAATGGAGGCGGAGTCGATGCCGCGTTTCAGGCGGGCATATTGAATCAGCAGGATGCCGCCGTCGATCATCAAGCCAACGATTGCCACCAATCCCACCAGCGCTACGGCGATCAGGATAATTGCCTGCCCGCGTTCGGAAGTTTTACGAAGTTTCCGGGAAATGTTTTTCATATTCATGGACTCGCTACAGGTTCAGCCGCGCGGATGGGCATGATGGAGTAGGCCTGGAGGTGCAGCGGGTTGGGAAGGAAAACCGTCATCCAAGGCAGGTTGAGGACATGGCGGTAATTGTAGTGAACTTCCACTACCAGAATGCCGGCGTTGGGCGCGCCTGTGACTCTGGCGTTTTCGATGTGGTCGGCCGTGATGACGGACTGATAATTGCCCGCGCCTCCGGCGGTGGGAAACAGGTGATAAGGACCGTCATTCCGCCAGTCTGTAATGACGCTGTCTTTCGCCCCATAGACGGAAACGATCACATCGTCACGGGATGGGTCGAGCAGGATTCTGCGTCCCCGATAATTTACATCGTCGATTGTCGGGTCGAGCGTCCTTTGCACCATGAATGCGGCTTCATAATAAAAGGTGTCTTCTCCGTGAACCACATCGAAGAAGTTCGCGTCGAACGGATCGCCGCCGCTGTACAGGCGGGCGGAATCGCGTGTGGCATCCAGGAGAGAGAGGTAAAAATTCAGGATAAAGCCAAACTCGACCACGCCGGCAAAGAGCATAATGAGAACCGGAAATGCAATGGCAACTTCAACCAAACTCTGCGCCTTCGATTTGCGCGGAAGTCTGTTCTTCAGGGGGGAAAGGAACCTTTGCATTGCCTTTAGCATTTAATCCTCAATAATCGATAATTCTATGCGCCTCCAATTAAAAGAGGAACCCGACATAAGTACCGGCAGGCGAACGGTCATTGGGCTGTAATGAAAAAGTGGGGGATGAAGCGCGCAAAAATCGCCAGTTTTGTATATGAATAATTATATACCATCGGCTAGTCAAATGGAACCGTGCAAGCAATCTGCAACGCTAACAGAATTGTAAGAATAATTTCCGGGCAGTCTCTGGTTGTTTTGATCCCGCTCCCCCGGCTGTTTACTCGCTAAGGAGCACTTCCGGCATGTTGAACGTGTCGTAGTTTTCGTTGTCGTTGTAGAAAACAGGGATGTCGTCCTGCCCGTCCACCTCGATGTAGTAACCGATGATCTGGCTGTGAAAGCCGTAGTTCGAATCCATGCCATTGATGCGGATGTCTCCGCTTGGGGCAAAGATGGTCCCGCGAAACTTTGAATCAGACCCGCCGTTGAGAGCAATACGTTTGCGGTTGCCCATCGGCATATAGATCAGCAGTCCCTTTTCCCGGCCGTTTTGGGGGGCGGTCAGTATTACCTGGGCATCGCCGCCGACCATGAAACTCCCATCTTCGATGATCAACAGGACGTTTTTACCCTCCAGCCGGGTTCCCGCGCCCAGCACGACATCCCCGGTGATGCAATAGGTTCCATGTTCGAGGTGGGTTACGCCGGCGGGGGGGAAGGTTTCTTCGCCGTCCCATTTGCCGGGAGACATGGTGGTGCCGGTAAATTCGTCCACAGCCGCGACGTTGGACCCGCACCCCACTTTGGGCATTTCAATCGCAGGCGGATAGGAGATGGGGACCGCCCCGGTTTGAATGGGGTAGGGGGTGATCAACTTGGGCTTTTGTATGTCTGCGCCGCCGACCACAGTGATCGGGCTGGTATCTTTGATGCGGATGCTGCCGCTCCCGAATTGCATGAAAGCGCAGTCCGTATTGTTCGAGTTTACGAAAATTCCGCCGCCCGTAATGCTGAGCGTGGCCTCGCTATGCACCCAGAATGATTTCTTACCGCCTTCTTCACATTGACTCTGCGGGGCCAGGCTTACAATCGCATAGCCGCCAAACATTTGACCGTATTCGGCGGGCTTGGTCTGGGTAACGGCGCGCGCAATGTTGGTGACTTGCGGAATGCCGATTACCGGTCCGAAGTATGTATCCAGGTGCGAGGTGATGATGACTTCGATGTACTCGGAGTTTCCGATGTAGGGGCCGCTTAGCGGAGGGGTGTTCATTTCGATGACGTTCGTAACTCCATCGTTGTTGTACCCGTTGGCGTTGGCGGTGGCAAGCGCCGCGCTGCGCCAGTCCCCGCCGTTGATGCGGGTCAGCGCGGCGGTCAGCGCGGCGGCGGAGGCGGCGGTTTCGGTCCTGCGCCTGTCGATCAACGCATTCCCGCCATCGATGGCCAGCGCGGTCATTCCGATCAGTCCAATGATCGAGAAGACGATCAAAATGATTGCCTGTCCTCGTTCGCTTTTTTTGTGATGGGGATGGATGACTTTTGTGTTCATTATTGGCACGGAGGCTGGAGGATTACGTTTGAGGCGCTGCCGGTCAGGGGGATGGTGTCTGTGCCGATCGCCAGCCCGACGAAAGGCATGAGGAATGGATAGCGGTAGGTCACGTCCACTTGAATGCTGTTGGCAATGCCCTTGGCGGCGCCCTGGCAGGAGCCTCCCTTCGTCTGGATGCTTATCTTGACCTTTTCCCTGTCCGTCAGCCTTACCGGCGAGGAAAATATCTCGTCTTCGGCGCGCGGGGAAATGTTGCGGGCGCGGTTTTCGATCTCCGCCAGGTTATCGGGGTTGAAGGAGCCGTAAAATGCGCCTTCCTGCGCCGCATCCCTCAGCATGGAGTATGAGAAGATGGCCATTCCGAAATCCAGAGTGCCCAGCAATAAAAGGACAAGAATGGGAAGCGTGATTGCAAACTCGACCAGGCTTTGACCGCGTGTTTCTGTTTTCATGAGCGTAAACATACCGATCAAACTTTAATGCCTTGAATCCACCGGATAGTTTATACAGCCGGGATTCGAAATACTGATGATGATCCGTTCCGTTCCATCCTTTATGTCATAAGTCTGGTGAAATCTGATGCGGACGATGGATTCGCCCTGCGGAATGGATGGAAAGAATTGCGGGACATACGCGGAGGGACCCTGCATATCCCCATCCCAAACTTCGGAGCCGATCAGGATTTTTCTCAACCGAAGGCTGCGGTCGATTCCATCATGCCCTGTGTCGTGATTCCATTCCAGGTATATATTCGCAACCGTCAGCGTATGGCCGGTCTGGTTGTTGATGCTCATTTCCATCAGGTCGTTTCTGGTTACCAGCGGCCCGTGGGATACGCCCGTCAACCCTACACAACTGATTACTGTGGCCGTGACGGTTGGCGTGTGGGTTGGAAGAGAGGTGTTCGTAGCCGTGAAGGTTGGCGGCGGCGGTTGTGTGTTCACCGGCGTGACCTTCGACATGCTATCGGAGGTCGGAATATGGGTGGCCGTGAATGTCGGCGTGATGGTGGGAGGAACGGTTTCTGTAATTACCGGCGGCGCAGGGGAGGGGGTGCTGGTTTCGGGGGCAAAACCGGTTGGCATGGAATTTCCAACAATGGGAATCGAAATCAAAAACGAACGCGCGCTGGCCGACACCACTTCCATCGGTTCCATGGGCAGGAGCGTGAGAATCGGCTCATATGTTGCTGATACAAGGACAATGATACGGTCTCCATTGCGGACCGGCACTTCAATCGGGCAGGAATCCTTTTTGGGGTCGGGGTCCACGCCTTCGATTGGAATCGAAGTCCCATCCGGGTTGATGCCGCGGTCGTAGGTAATATTGATTTCGTCGAAGGTGAGGATGAATGCGGATTGGTTGGCGACCACGCGGATGCCGTCGCAATCCTGGTAAAAGGCGGTATCGTTGATTTCGCCGGAGGCTGAACCGTAGCGCGCCGCCTGGCGCGACGCATTGGCGACCGAGGCAAAGATGAAAATCAGCCTTCCCACTTCGATGATGCCGTATAAAAGCATCAAAAGGATGGGAAGGACAAGCATGAACTCCACCATGGCCTGTGCGCGGTTCGCGCGAAATATCCGAGATCGTCCGGGGGAAAGTCGTTTCATTCTAAAAGCGGAATACGGTTTGGGGGCTGTTAGCCGGGCACGATCATGGCAAGAAGTTTCGGAAAGTAGATGATCAGCCCGGCAGTAATAATAAAATAGGGCCCGTAGGGAATGAAAGTCATTAGCGCGCTTGTTTTATATCTGCCGCTTGCAACCAGCCAGATGACGATTAGGAGGCTGACCAGTCCGCCCAGCAAAATGCCGTATAGCAGGCAGAGCCAGATCAACGGCCAGCCGGTCATCAACCCAAGAATGGTCACCAGAATCACATCACCAGAGCCAAGAGCCTCCTCGTCGTCGGGCTCCTGTCCAAGGGTTTTGAGGCGTCTGGCGCGAATTCGCGTGAAAAGAACGCCGAGGTAATAAAACACAAGCATGATCAGAAATCCGCCCAGTCCTCCCAGCAGGGTGGGTATCACTTTGTGCATGGCAATGCCAACGAATAATCCAAGCACTGCGCCAAAGATGCTGGTTGGGTGCAGGATCAACCTGTGTTCAAGATCGATGACGAACACCATTCCAAAGTAGATTAACAAGATCAATCCGGGAAAATAACCCAGCCTGGACGGAGGATTGATCCAGATGTAAACACTCAGCGCAGTGATGATGAATTGAACAACCCACAACCGCATTTTGCGGCGGTGGTCGTTTGCGCATGGGCGGAAGAAAAGGTAACTCGTCCACGAGAACGGAGCGCCGCATAGCGGGCACCTAGGCCGGCTGAAGCGCCGCGTGGCAGGCAGCACATCCGACAGGTAATTCACAAGCCATCCTGCCAGCCAGCCAAGTATCAGGGGAATTATGAGGAATGCGGACATCGAATTCATTATAATTCCAATTATGTTCGCGTGATAAAGGCGTTTCTGGCGTAAGCGAATTGTAATGTTCTTGGCGAATTCCAAAAACCACCTTACAATTTTGAATATACTTAAACAGGAGATTTCGATGGAAGAATTTGTGATTGAAGGCGGATATCCGCTGCGTGGGGAAGTGACTCCTTCGGGGAACAAAAATGCCGCCCTGCCCCTGCTTGCGGCCTGCCTGTTGACGGAGGAACCTGTCACCTTGCGGAATGTACCCCGAATTAGGGATGTGCAAGCCATGCGGAATTTGATTGAAAGCCTCGGCGCGGTCGTGGAGGAACTAGACGCGACCACCTGGCGGATTACAACCCGGGAACTGGTCTCCTCCCACCTCGACCCTGACCTTTGCCGCCGCATCCGCGCCTCGATTCTGATTGCGGGTCCCGTGGTGGCGCGCGCCGGGAGTTTGCGCCTGCCCCCGCCCGGCGGCGACGTGATCGGACGCCGCCGTCTGGATACCCACATTTTGGCATTGTGCGCGCTGGGCGCGAAAATACATTATGACCGCGAGTTTGAATTTGAAGCGCCCGAACTTCATGGGGCAAACATCCTGTTGGATGAAGCCAGTGTCACTGCGACGGAGAATGCCGTCATGGCGGCTGTGCTAGCCAGGGGCGAAACGCAAATCCGCAACGCGGCTTCCGAACCGCACGTGCAAGAACTATGCCAGTTTCTGAACATCCTTGGCGCTCAGATCAGCGGCATCGGCTCGAATACTCTGCACATCACTGGCGTGACCAAATTGGGCGGTGGTGAATTCACCATCGGTCCCGACCTGTTGGAAGTTGTGAGTTACATCGGCGCGGCAGTGGTCACGCGCGGCGAAATCCGTATCCGCAATGCGGGCGTGCAGCACCTCGAAATGATCAGGTTGATCTTCAGCCGATTGGGCGTCCATTGGAATGTGGATGGCAATGACCTGCTTGTGCCTTCCGAACAGTCGCTGGTGATTGCATCCGACCTGGATGGAGCCGTGCCCGAAATAAAGACGAATGTCTGGCCGGCCTTTCCCACCGACCTGACGAGTATCGCCATCACCCTGGCGACCCAGGCGACCGGTTCCGTGCTTTTTCATGACTGGATGTTTTCGGGGCGCATGTATTTCACGGATAAACTGGTAAGCATGGGCGCGCGAATCATTTTATGCGACCCGTATCGCGTTTTGATTCAAGGTCCCACCCGGTTATATGGCGAGAAACTGGAAAGTCCCGATATTCGCGCCGGGATGGCGTTGTTATTGGCCGCCCTTGCCGCGAAAGGCACCTCCACGATCCGAAACATCCGTCAGATCGAAAGAGGATACGAAAAAGTGGACGAGAAACTTGGCAGCTTGGGCGCAAAGATCAGCCGCCAAACGGAGTGACCTTTTCATCTTTCCCGTCCTTAAAGCGAACTCGCCCACCAGTATTCGGGGGCGAGTTTGTTTAATTTTTTAATGGGGCAATGAATGCCGGGATTATGAGCGAAATGGTTATGGCCCGACCCAGGCAATTACATCCTTCTTGATCACAAGTCGCAAAAGATCCTGGGTTTTGCTTGGCCCGATGTAAAACGACGTTTCTGCGGTGCCGGGCGGGTTTTGGATCCATGCGTATGCATACCACGACCCCGATGGAATTGCGACGACACGTTTTTCATTTTTGCTGATGACATAAGAGATGGAGCCGCATTGACCGAACAAATTGGGCGGGTTAAGTGTCAAGGATAAGTTCACCTGACTTTTAGTTGTATTTTCAATGCGCACATTTTTGGTCGGCCCAGCCTCTGCAAGATTTAATGCTCTGATGCAATTATTGGGATCAGACGAAATGGTTGTGGGCGTCGGCAGGATAATCTGCTCCAGGGTTGGAATCAACGGAGGGGGGGTAAAAGTTGGCAGGGGGGTGGGGCTGGGGGTCTCTGTGGGCGGGAGCGGAGTGGGAGTCGGCATTGCCGTTTGTGTCTGCGCGACCATCGTTCGGGCTGCGAATTCGGCAGTGCCTTTAATATCTTCCACCGACAAAGTTGGCGGTGCGGGTTCTGCAGCGCTGCACGCTGATAGTACCAGGCTGATTACAGCCAGAACTGGTAATACTTTTTTCAACATGTTTTTCTCCATTTATGTGCTTATACTAAATAACCTTGCGGCACCTTGTACAGATGCCTGTACTACATGGCGATTTGCGGTTTGCTCTCCTGAAAAATGTCCAACAAATCACTTTACTTCGACTCGATCCTTGTACATGTATATCCTTCGGTCTTGAAATTTGCCCAGTTTGAAACTTCCGGTAAACTTTTTACCGCCGATCCATGCCACATATACGTACTCGCCGGCCGGGACTTTGGCACCGACAGTGCTGCCGCCCACAGGATATTCAACGACTGTTACATACCCGTCAATGGTGGCGCATTGCAGTGAAATATATGCGTCCGCTTTGGATTTGTTGTACAAAGCAACGCTCCCTGAGGGCAGATTGGGCGGCATTGTACCATAGTACTGGTAGTGGGATGTTCCCGTCGGCGTGGAGCTAATTGCGGCGCTTTGTGTGGCAGTGAACGGCAAAGTTCCGGCCGTACCCGCCATGATTGTGACTGTTCCCGTGCCTGTAACCGCGAGACTCGACACCGTCGGGTTTAACGTCATGGTTGAAGTTTGCGGCGGTTGGGTCAAGGTTGGAGGCAACTGTGTTTGGGTGGGATCGCTCGTGGCTGTGATCACCACCGGCGTGCTGCTCGGAATGAGAGTTGGGCTGGGCAGAGATTGGACGGTTTGTTCCACCTGGACGGCAACGGTTGCCTGAACATCCACTTCCGGAACAACGGGAGCGGGGCTGGTTGGCTGGCCCTGGAGCAAATTGGGGATGCATGCGCTCAAAACGAAACAAAGCGCCGCGAATAAAAACAATGTTTTTTTCATAGCCCAACTCCTTGCAGCAGAATGGGATTAATTCTGGCTTGCCACTTCCATGAACTGCGCCACTACATCGCGCAGCATTCGCTCGGGGAGTGCGCCAACCTGGCGATGCACCACCTTGCCGCCTGCCACAAAGAGCATGGTCGGAATGCCCTGAATGCCGAACTTCTGCATCCACTCGGCGTGTTCATCGGTGTTGACTTTTGCAACGACCAGTTTGCCTTCCATTTCTACGGCTATCTTATCGAGGATCGGGGCAACCATTTTGCAGGGTCCGCACCACGGCGCCCAAAAATCCACAATCACCGGCAACGATGATTGCAACACATCTTTTTCGAACGATGCGTCCGTGACCTGAATGGGTTCTGCTGTCATTTGTTTTTGTTCCTTATTTAACTTCCCGAATTGCTGATTCGGTTCGATGGTTTGAAGTGAAAAAAGTATAACATATATTCCCTGCCATATTATGCCCGTGGTGTATAATCGCCGTCCATGAATAGACTATTCTCCCGCTGGCGCGACGGACTTTCCCGCACCAGCAAAGCCGCCTTTGGGCAGATCGCCTCCATTTTGGGGACTTCGGAAATCACCGCCCAAACCTGGGACGATCTGGAAGCCCTCCTTCTTCAGGCCGATTTGGGACTGGAGACGACATCTTCGGTTTTGGATTCCCTCAAAGAGACGGTTCACGCCGAGGGCTTTACCCGTGCCAACGAGCTTTCCTCCGCCCTGCGGCGGGAACTCCGCTCGAGGCTGGTCAACCCGCCCCAAGTTTCATTCCCCGCCAAGCCGACGGTGATTTTGGTCGTCGGCGTCAACGGTTCGGGCAAAACAACCACCATTGCAAAACTTGCCGCTCGATTCAACAGCGAAGGCAGAAAGGTTTTGCTCGGAGCCGCCGACACTTTCCGTGCTGCGGCGGTGGACCAACTTCAGGTTTGGGGCGACAGGCTTGGGGTGGAGGTCATTGCCGGGGCTTTTGAATCAGACCCGGGCGCGGCCGCGTTTAACTCCGTCCAAGCTGGAGTCGCCCGTGGTGTCGACGTCATCATGATCGATACCGCCGGTCGTCTGCATACCCGCTTCAATTTGATGGAGGAATTGAAAAAAGTCAACCGTGTGGTGGGCAAGGCTCTGCCCGGAGCTCCGCATGAAGCCTGGCTCGTGTTGGATGCCACCATCGGACAGAATGCCCTGCAACAGGCGCGCTCATTCAAAGATGCCGTCAATGTGACGGGCGTGATTTTGTCCAAACTGGATTCATCTGCGCGCGGTGGCATGGCCTTTGCCATTCAACGCGAACTTGGCTTGCCGATTTTGTTTGCGGGATTGGGCGAGAAGCCCGAAGATTTTCAACCCTTTGACCCAGACGCTTTTGTGGACGGGATTTTATCGAACAACCAGGAGTAACCATGCAGGATTTATTGAACCGCTTGCAGGCCGCAAATGACCTGACTCAACAATTATTGGAGCGTCTTTGACCTGGCGGGCAGGGAAATTCAACTTTCGGCGTTTGAAAAGGAAATAGAACATCCCGAATTCTGGAACGATTCGACCAGCGCCCAGCGGACGATGAAAACCGTCTCCACCCTGCGTGAGGAAGTCGAATCGTGGAGGTTGTTCGAGAAGCGCCTGCGCGACTTGACCGAACTGGCGCAGATGGACGACGAGTCTCTGCGCGGCGAGTTGGAGGCGGAAATCTCCAGCCTCGAAGCGGATCTGGACAAACGCGCCTTCAACATGATGTTCTCCGGCAAATACGATCGCGACGAGGCCATCCTGGCCATTCATGCCGGTGCGGGTGGAACCGACTCGCAGGACTGGGCGGAGATGTTACAGCGCATGTATTTGCGTTGGGCGGAAGACCAGGGATTTGGAACCGAAGTTTTGGATTCCACGCCGGGCGAAGAAGCAGGCATCAAGAGCGTGACGATTACAGTTACCGGAGAATATGCCTTTGGTTACCTGCGTTCCGAAAAGGGCGTGCATCGTCTGGTGCGGCTTTCCCCCTTCGACGCGGCGCATCGAAGGCATACCTCCTTTGCATTGGTCGAAGTCCTGCCGCAGGTTTCGATGGACGAGGCGGATGTGGAAATCAATCCCGGCGACATCAAACTGGATGTGTTCCGATCCTCGGGCGCGGGCGGACAGAACGTGCAAAAGAACGCGACGGCTGTCCGCATCACCCATATCCCGACGGGGATTGTGGTCACTTGTCAAAACGAGCGCTCACAGACACAAAACCGTGAGTTTGCCATGAACATTCTCCGCGCCCGCCTGCTTGAGTTGAAGAATGCCGAAAAGGATGAAGAGCGCGCCATTTTGCGCGGCGAATATACCAAAGCCGAGTGGGGGAGTCAGATTCGCTCGTATGTCCTCCACCCATATCAGATGGTCAAAGACCACCGTACCGGTCATGAAGTCGGCAATGCCCAATCTGTACTGGACGGAAACCTTAACGGGTTCATGGAAGCATATTTGAAGAGCGCTTTCCAATAAAAAAAGGTCCTAAAGGCTGGAACAACCTTTAGGACCTTCGATGACGGTAAATTAATTCGTGGGAACCCGCTTCTCCAGCGTGCGGTTGAAGATTTTTTCCTGTTCATCCGATGTGGACTTGTAGGATTTGGTGCGGATTTTGCCGTGTCCCTTCGAGCGTTCGAGCGCCTGTTGCCAGGCAATCTGCATGGCGGTGAACTGCGGCTCGTTGGAGACTTCAGCCTCCATTTCGTATTCGTCTTCCTGTTTCTTACCTTTGCCCTTGCGCTTACCATCGCCTTTCTTGCGGTCTTCACGCTCCGGCTTGGCTTCTTCAACCTCCAATTCAGGTTGAAGGGCCTTCATGCTCAGGCGGATCTGGCGCTTGCGTCGATCGACATCCAGTACCTTGGCTTCGACCTCATCGCCTTCCTTGACGACCTCGCCGGCTGTCTTGACATAGCCGCGGGTGAGTTCGCTGACATGGATGAGCCCCGGACGTTCCGCGCCGAAATCCACAAAAGCGCCGTAGGATTCAAGGCGAACAACCTTGCCTTTGACGACCAGGTCGGGCACGATTTCCTTCCACTCGTAGCCGAGCGGCTCGATCATGGTTAATTCAATGCGATCTTTCTTTACGCGGCGTACCCAAACGTCTACGATCTGTCCCTCCTTTACCACATCTTCCACTTTGTTTACTGCTTCCTGCTGGAGTTGTGAGATGTGAATTACACCGGGAAGACCTTGTCCGATGTCCACCAACGCCCCCGCAAGTGTAGTCTTCAAAATTTTGCCGCTGAGTTTCGTTTTTGGTTCAAGCGCTACGGCGGGCGCGCTGTCGGGTGTTGTCATGCTTATACTCCTGCTTTTTGAAATAATGCCGAAAAAAGATTATACCTGTCAGACAATAAACCGTCAATGTGAAATGAGTGAGATTTTTCGATTGAAAACAATGCGTAAGGTAATTGAGTTGGAAAATGTCTATTATGTATCTGGAGTTGAAGATGAAGCGAAGATATTCAAGGCGTGATTTCCTCAAAACTATTGGCTGCCTGTCTTTGTTCTCTCTTGCCGCAGGCGCCGGCGGATTGAACTACGGACTATTTGTCGAGCCTGAATTGTTGGAAGTCAAGAAGGTGGATATAAAACTATCCCGCCTTTCCAGTCGGTTTTCGAATTATCGCCTTGTGCAGCTCAGCGACCTTCACATGGGCGGGTGGATGGATGGCAGGCAACTGCGAAAGGTGCTGGACATTGTAATGGAACAACGTCCGGACCTGGTCGTGATAACCGGGGATTTCTTCAACGGGCCAGTATGGAGCGAGAAGCTGGTTCGCGCGGCGGAAGAGTTTGTGGCGGAAGTTTCCATTCTGACAAGTGAGGTTACAGTCCTGGGGGTTTTGGGCAACCATGATTACTGGTCTGACGCGGATGAGGCCCGGGCGGCGATCAAGCGGTCCGGCGTCATCGAAGTTGGCAACGGATTTCATTCGATTGAACGCGAGGGAGAACGATTGCACATTGCGGGTGTGGATGACGTCTGGTATGGGCATGACGACCTCGATGCGGTACTGTCCAAACTTCCCGACACAGGCGAGGCAATTCTTCTGGCGCACGAGCCGGATTTTGCAGATATAAGTTCCAAATCCGGCAGGTTCGGCTTGCAGCTCTCCGGTCACTCCCATGGCGGACAGGTTATTTTGCCTTTTGTTGGTCCACCTGTCCTTCCCCGCCTTGGGAAAAAATACCCTGATGGCCTGTACCGGGTTGGGGACATGTGGCAATACACAAATCGTGGTGTTGGCATGACGGACCTCCCAATCAGGATTAACTGTCCGCCAGAGATTACTGTTTTCATGCTGAACCCTGCGTGAAGTTCTTGCCTAACTGTGAAGAAAAATGTATAATCCGCCCATCAAAAGCAATGATGGGAACGAGTACGTTTGATGAGTTGTCAGAGAGCCTGCATTTTGGTGTGAAGCAGGTCAACAGAACAGACGGAAAATCCTCCCGGAGCTGCGGACTGAAATTCAGTAACCAACCTCTGGAAAGTAAGTGAGCCGAAGTTGTCCTTCGTTATCGGGACGGGATGATGTTTGTCATCCGATAAGCGCCTTGTCTTTGAGACAGGAAGCAGAGTGGTACCGCGTGAGTTATGCTCTCGTCTCTGTGTGAGATGAGAGTTTTTATTTAATTTCAAATGTCACACCTGCGCTTGCGTGCGGGTGCAAGTGTTGCGAGGAGCCCGTAGGGCGACGAAGCAATCTTCAAATGAGCGGGAGATTGCTTCGGGCTTTCGCCCTCGCAATGACGTCAAGGAGTATGAATGTTCAAAGCAGTCAATCCAAAACTCGATGTTGTTTCGATGGAAGAGAAGGTCCTGAAATTCTGGACGAAACAGGAGATCTTCAAGAAGACCGTCGAACAGCGTCAGGGCAAGCCTGAGTATGTTTTTTACGAGGGACCACCCACCGCGAACGGACGCCCAGGCGTTCATCATGTGCTGGCGCGCGCGTTCAAGGATATGTTCCCGCGCTACAAGATCATGCGCGGATACCATGTCTCACGCCGCGGCGGTTGGGATACACATGGTCTGCCCGTCGAGATCGAGGTCGAGAAGCAGTTGGGATTCACCAACAAACAGCAGATCGAAGATTACGGTGTGGATAAGTTCAACGAGTTGTGCCGCAAGTCGGTCTTCACCTACATTCAGGAATGGGAGAAGCTCACCGACCGTATCGCCTTTTGGGTTGACCTCGAAACCGCGTACGTGACCTACGAGAACGAGTACATCGAGTCGGTCTGGTGGATTCTCAAGAGTTTCTGGGAGAAGGATCTGCTTTTCAAGGGCTACAAGATTGTCCCATATTGCCCGCGTTGCGGCACGCCGCTCTCTGACCATGAAGTTGCCCTCGGCTACGACGAAGCTGTTGACCCGTCGGTCTTCGTGCGCTTTCCGCTGGTGGACAAGCCCGACACCTCGCTCCTCGTGTGGACGACCACGCCCTGGACTTTGCCGTCCAATGTGGCTGTTGCCGCGCATCCCGAAGTGGATTATGTAACCGTCGAACGCGACAACGAGGGCACAACCGAAAAACTCATCCTCGCCAGGGATCTGGTGGAAAAAGTTTTCCGCGGCGAAGAAGTCAAGGTGGTGGACACCTTCAAAGGCAGGAAGTTGAAGGGCATGAAGTACCAGCCGCTTTACACCTTCCTGCCCGTGGACAAGCCCGCCTATTATGTTGTGCTTGGCGACTTTGTCACAACCGAGGATGGCACCGGACTCGTGCATCAGGCTCCCGCTTTCGGCGCGGAAGACATGGAGATGTCGAAACAGCATGATTTACCGATTCTGCTCACAGTCCAGCCCGATGGCGCGTTCATCCCCGAAATCACCCCCTGGCGCGGAATCTTCGTCAAAGACGCCGACCCACAAATCATCAGAGATTTGGAATCGCGCGGGTTGATGTATCGCTCCGAGAAATACACCCACACGTATCCGTTCTGCTGGCGCTGTAAGACTCCGCTTTTGTATTATGCGCGCGAGTCCTGGTACATCCGCACCAGCGCGAAGAAAGACAACCTGGTCAAGTTGAACAAGACCATCAACTGGGTCCCCGACCACATCAAGAATGGACGCTTTGGCAACTGGCTGGAGAACAACATCGACTGGTCGCTTTCGCGCGAACGATATTGGGGCACGCCGCTTCCCGTTTGGGAGTGCGACGATTGCCACCAGCGCGAGTGTGTTGGTTCGGTGAAGGAACTCTCTGAAAAAGCAGGCAAGGACTTGACCGAACTCGACCTGCACCGCCCGCACGTGGATAACGTCCACTGGAAGTGTGAAAAATGCGGCGGCAAGATGACCCGCGTCAAGGATTTAATCGACGTGTGGTTTGACTCTGGCTCCATGCCGTATGCCCAGTGGCATTATCCATTCGAGAACAAGGACAAGTTTGAAGAGCAGTATCCAGCCGATTACATCTGCGAAGCCGTTGACCAAACCCGCGGGTGGTTCTATTCGCTGCACGCCATCTCGACCCTGCTCAATGACCAGGTCTCGTTCAAGAACGTCATCTGCCTCGGACATATTCAAGACGCGCAGGGGCGCAAGATGTCGAAGTCGCTGGGAAACATCGTCCAGCCGTGGGATGTGCTGAACCTGCATGGCGCGGATGCGCTGCGCTGGTATCTTTACACCGCTTCACCCGCTGGTCAGGAACGCCGCTTCTCCGCCGATTTGGTTGGCGACGTGATCCGCAGTTTCACGCTGACCTTGTGGAACGTGTACTCGTTCTTCGTGACCTACGCCAACCTTGACAAGCCGCAGGGTCTGACCGTCACCGCGACGACCAACGACCTCGACCGCTGGCTGCTCTCCGAGTTGAACGTTCTCGTGCGCGACGTGACCAAAGCCTACGAAGAATACGACGCGACCAACGCCACCCGTCCTGTGGAAAAATTTGTAGAGACGCTCTCAACCTGGTACGTGCGCCGCTCGCGCCGCCGCTTCTGGAAGAACGACTCCAGTGCCGACAAGCAAGCCGCCTACTCGACTCTCTACACCGCGCTGGTGACAATCTCGAAGTTGATCGCCCCCGCCATGCCTTTCCTTGCTGACGAGTTGTACCAGAACCTCGTGCGTTCAGTGGATGAAACCGCGCCTGAGTCGGTGCATCTTGCCCCCTGGCCTCAAGTGATGGAAGAGTTCATTGACGAGTCGCTCAACCGCGAAATGGCGCTGGTGATGAAATTGGTCTCGCTCGGACATTCCGCCCGCCAGAAGGCGAACCGCAAAGTCCGTCAGCCGCTTGCCGAAGCCGCCTTCTCGGTAGGGAACAACTTCGAGCGCGCCGCCTTGACCAGGAACATGGATGTCATCGCGGACGAGTTGAACGTCAAACAAGTCCGTCCGCTGGATTCTTCCACCGAAGCCGTCTCGCACACGGTCAAACCGCTGCCGAAGCAGCTCGGACAAAAATATGGCAACAAGTTCCCCGCGATTCAGAAGGCGATTCTTGCCATGAATCCCGAAACGGTGGCGCAGACCTTGACCTCTGGCAAGCCGCTGGAGGTGACCGTCAATGGCGAGACTTTCCAAATCCTTTCCGAGGAAGTGGAAGTGAAGGCGCAGGCGAAGGCTGGGTTTGCCGTGGCAGAGGAAGGCGCGTACGTCGCCGCCCTTGTCACTGACCTGACACCCGAACTCGTCTCCGAAGGTTTGGCGCGTGAATTCCTGCGCCGCGCCCAGGACCTGCGCAAGACCGCCAACCTGAACGTTGCCGACCGCATCGAACTGTTCGTTGAAGCCAGCGCAGGCTTGAAGTCCGCCATCGAGGCGCACGCGGATTACATCAAAGCTGAGACGCTTGCCGTCAGCCTAACTTTTGCCGCCGCTCCCGAATCCGCTTCCGTTGTGGAAGATGAGTTTGAAGGAGAAAAGGTCAAGGTGGGGCTGGTGAAGAGCAAGTGAACGGGGAATAGATAATTGGGAAGACCTCGGAGGTTGTGAAACCTTCGGGGTCTATTTGGTTGGGAAATTCGTTTGTGAGAAAAGGTTTGGCTGAATGGATAAGTCTGCCAGCCGCTCCTAAAAGCAGGGTCATCCCTGCCGCTGGTGGAGATTCACAAACTCGCAGGCATGGATATGCCCCCACCCCGCTCATCGAAGTTGTTTTGTTGTACTGGTGGATTAAATCGACTGTCTGGAAACTTTGACTGGAAAATCTTGGAGACAACATAAATCTACTCTCCGTCCTCGGTTTGGTGAAATTCCAAGAGAAAAACCCGCAAGAGCCTATATCGGGCACGCTCTGATTTGGAAATTTGACCTTCCACGGTGGTAAAATTTACCCGTTTCTGCATTTGAAAACAACGCCCTCTATGGTCGTTATCACTCTTGCACGGAGGAATCAACATGGCCAGGATCGTCTCTGTTCATTCTTTTCGCGGTGGCACGGGAAAATCCAACACCAGTGCCAATATTGCCTATCTTTGCGCGGAGCGGGGATTGAAAGTGGGCGTGGTGGATACGGATATTCAGTCTCCGGGAATCCACGTCATCTTTGGTCTCGACCAGGAACAGATGGAGAACGGCAAGTCGTTGAACGACTACCTATGGGGCAAATGCGCCATCGAGGAAACCGCTCATGATGTGACTGCCTCCCTGGGCGCTGCCGTGAAAGGTCAGGTATTCCTGATCCCCTCCAGTATCAAGGCCGGGGAGATTGCCCGTGTGCTGCGCGAAGGTTACGATGTAGGATTGCTAAATGACGGCTTCGAGGCGCTGATCAAAAAACTCGACCTCGACCTGCTCATCATCGACACGCACCCCGGTTTGAGCGAAGAGACCCTGCTTTCGATTGCGGTCTCCAACATGCTGGTGCTGATCATGCGTCCCGACCAGCAGGATTATCAGGGCACGAGCGTGACGGTCGAGGTTGCCCACAAATTGGATGTGCCGCAAATGGTTCTCCTGGTCAACAAGGTCCCCGAAAAGTTGATGGGCGAAGTGAAGAAAAATGTCGAAGCCATCTATGATTGCGAAGTCGCGGCGGTCATTCCACATTCGGATGACCTGATGACACTCGCCAGTTCAGGCATCTTCTCCAGCCAATATCCGCAACACCCCGTCACAGAGATTTACCGCCGGCTGGTCAATCGTATCCTTGCCTGATCTTTCACCGGATAGCAACGAAAAACGCCCGTTTCGTTTTGCTTGAATTAACGGGTGTTTTTCGTTTGCAGGAGAATTCACCTCATGGGCGCAGTTGTTGCAATTCACTCCTTTCGACGCGGTGTTGGAAAAACGAGCCTGGCTTCCAGTCTTGCCGTTTTGCCGGTTTTACAGGGGAAACGTGTGGCTCTGGTGGATACGGACTTCCAGTCGCCCGGCATTCATTCGTTCTTTGGACTGTCGGAGGGTGAAATCCCCCATGCCTTCGATGATTACCTGCGGGGCAGATGCGATGTACTGTCTGCGGCACATGACGTAACCCGGAAGTTGATTCCGGACGCGGAGGGAAGGTTGTTTGTCCTTCCAGCGGTCAGCCGGATGTTGGGCATCATGCAGGGTGTCGAAATTTTATCGGCAATCGAGCGTTACGCGGGCGGACTGGAAAAAATCGAAAGGGAACTTTCCCTCGACCTCGTTCTCGTGGATTCCCCCGCCGGGCTCGAAAAAAGCACCCTGCAAACCATTGCATTTTCCAGCGCCGTGATTCTGGTGCTGCGCGCCGATAAAAACGACTATCAAGGTACGGCTGTAGCTGTGGACACGATCCGCAACTTGAAAAAGACGCCGGCCATTTGGATGGTCTTGAACGATGCCCCGGAGTCTCTCGACTCTGAAAAGGCGCGCCGTCAACTGGACGAAACCTATTGTTGCGGAAAAAGCCTGGTGCTGAAACACTCGGAGGAGTTGCAGGCGCTTTCCAGCAGCGCTCCGTTTGCGCTTAAGTATCCATTCCATCCCGTGACTGCCCAGATTGGCAAATTGGCTGAACTTTTATTGACTCCCGCCCTCCCGTAGAACAAACTGCCACTCGGTTGCGGCCTTCCTGCTTTGCCCGATACATGGCGCGGTCGGCGTTGACGAATACTTCATCCACGCTGGAACCATGCAGGGGGTAAATGGCCACTCCCAGCGAAACGGTGGCGCAAATTTCCCGGTCTTGAAATGGGACGCGCAATTTCTCGAATCGCGAGCGGATATCCTCGGCGCATTCGCTCACAGCTTTTTCCGAAGCACCGGGCATTACGATTACAAACTCCTCCCCCCCATAACGACAAACAATATCCGCCGTGCGGACACAGCCCCTCATCAGCTCGCCGAGTTTTTGAAGGATCAAATCTCCCGCCTTGTGTCCATATTGGTCGTTGATCCGCTTGAAATGATCCACATCCGCCATCAGGATGCCCGCCAGGGAGTTGCTTTGTTTTGCATGCGCGATCTCCCCATACAGGATTTGATCCAGATAACGGCGGTTGAACAAGCCGGTCAGTGGATCGTGGGTAGCCTGCCTGCTGAGGGTTTCCAGCGCCACCACTTGTTGTTTTTCCCTTGCATATCCGCGCATGCGCTCCTCTTCGGATTTGCGTATCCTTCCGCTGAGCATGTTCATCAGATTTATGCTGAACGCCGGATTTTCCCGCAGGAATTGGTAAAATGCCTCGCGGCTGAACGACCACAGCGACACCACATCGAGCGCAATGACGGTTGCGGACCGCGGCAGGTTTTCAAGCAAAGCCATTTCGCCAATCGCCTCTCCCACGCTGCGGAAACCGAGGATTGTTGGGTTTTGAAACCCGCCCTTGATGACCACCGTCTGACCGGAGCGGATGATGTAAAAATCATTGCCGACCTCGTGTTCGCGGACGATGATTTCCCCCGGCTGGCATATCCTTTCCACAATCGTTTGGATCGGGCGTTTTTGCTCCAGCATATTCAACAGGGATAGAAAAGGTCCCTCGTTTTCCAGCCTTTCCTGTTTGTAGACATCATAGATGGTCAGTAACTTGTGCAGTTCCAGGGAGGATATTTTCTCGAAAGGCATAAATGACACCTCAAACCCGCGGTTCTTTTTCCAGTATTTCCGGATCGTAGAACTTTTCGATCATCTCATCCGCCAATTGCACTGGGGACGTAAACCGCCCGTCGAAATGGGGCATCCAATGGAAAAAGCGGGATCGTATTTTCGGCGCGATTGGCGATGGGCGCAACGTAGGGTAACAGCCATTTCCTAATGATTGTCCTCCAGTTGGATTTCCATTTCAGAAGGCAGGTTGACAGGCTGAAGACAGATAAACTCTCGACAGATATAGGCGGTTGGTTTCCCATTTAGCAATGGGCGGTCATCGAGTAGTTTCGGCGACCCTTTCCCTGGCGGGTAAGTGGAAACGGCCGCTACTTGCCGCGGTCTGTATTTTTTCCAAAGCACCTTTAACAACTCCCCGGTTTCGGGGTTTTCGATATCGCCGATGATCGCTGCTTCCTGTGTCGGTCCGACTGCGAAATCTGCGGCGCACAACCATTGCGCAAGAGCGCTGGGATGGCGCAACACGACGTCATAAATGGAAGAAAGCATGTCTTCAGCCAAACTTCGCCATTCATTGCGGCCTTCATAGACAGCCAGTTTAAGAAGGTCGGTGGCTGCAAGCGCGTTCCCGGAAGGCGTGGCATTATCTTGGATATCCTTGGGGCGGATAAGAAGCATTTCGTGATCATTGCGCGTGTCGAAAAAACCGCCATCGGGGTCGTGAAAATCAGAAACCATTTCATCCGCCAGTTTTATTGCAATCGAATACCATTCAGGATTGAAGGTCGATTGATAAAGCGCCAGCAAACCATTGATTAATCCCGCATAATCCTCCAGGTAGGCGTTATGTTTTGTCTGACCCCCGCGCCAGGAACGATACAAACGTCCGCCAATATAAAGATTGTCGACCAGGAAGCGGGCATTTCGGAGCGCCGCGTCCAGATATTCCTTCTTGCCCAAGTAACGGCCGGCTTCGGCAAATGCGGTCAGCGCCAGCGCGTTCCACATGACCAAAACTTTATCGTCAGTACCCGGGCGAATGCGTTTGTTCCTTGTTCCCAGCAGTTTGGAATGACATTTTGATATTTTATCGTTAGCGGCTTCCATGCCCAAATTAAACCGGACTCCCAGGGATGCATCATCCAATGCGCGCTGTAAAATCGTCGTCCCTTCCCAATTTCCCTGGGTTGTAATTCCATATGCGTCCTTGAAAAAATCATAATCTTTTCCAAGCGTATTTTGGAGTTCATCCTGCGTCCAGACGTAGAATTTGCCTTCTTCACCTTCTGAATCGGCATCCAGACTGCTGTAAAACCCTCCCTCGGAATCGGTCATTTCGCGCAGGATGAAATTCAACGTCTCCTCGCACACCTTGCGATACCTCGCCTCGCCAGTGACCAGGAAGCCGTGCAGGTAGACCAGGGCAAGCTGGGCGTTATCATATAACATTTTTTCGAAATGAGGCGTCCTCCAAAAATGATCCACGCTGTAGCGGGAAAATCCACCGCCAACAACATCGTACATGCCGCCGCGAGACATGGCATCGAGAACGTGCCGGGACGCTTTCAAAATTTGCTCCCGCTGCGCAGAATCACGTGTCGCCTGAGAAAGCAGGTATTCGATTGTCATTGGTTGGGGAAATTTGGGCGCGTTGCCCCAGCCTCCGTATCCCCAATCATAAGTATCCAGCAGGTATTTTGTCACCGCTTCAAGTTCCATCCGGGAGATGGCGTTCCTGTTTTTATCGATTAGAACCTGCGATTGAATGTGTTTGAGAACCTGGCTGGTTACGCGGTCGATTTCCTGCGACTCTTCGCGCCATGCTTTGGCGATGCCAAATAGAACCTCTCTAAAAGACGGCATGTTGTAACGACGACTCGGCGGGAAGTAGGTGCCTGCATGGAACGGCCGTAAATTGGGGGTTAGAAATACAGACATCGGCCAACCTCCCGACCCTGTCATTGCGACAGTTGCCTGCATATAAATTCCATCGATATCCGGACGTTCTTCGCGATCCACCTTGATGCAGACAAAGTTGTCGTTCATTAACGACGCGGTGTCGGGGTCTTCGAAACTTTCCTCGCGCATCCGATGGCACCAGTGACACGCAGAATATCCAATGCTCAGAAATATCGGTTTGTTTTCCGATCTGGCCTTCGTCAACGCCTCTTCGCCCCATGGATACCAATCCACAGGGTTGTTTGCGTGCTGGAGCAAATAAGGTGAACTTTCGTAAATCAGGTGATTGGTCATGAATAACCTGTAAGATGCGCGGCGATTTGGTTCTCGAAGATTATAGCCCAAGGGAAGTGAAAGTCCGTTCCCGGCGGTTCGCGAAATGGTTTGAACGCGGCTAACCTGGCTGGTTTAACTCTATCTTCAAATCTTTGGGTTTGACACGACCGAAGAACCCAACATCGACCTTGTTGTGCGCTTTTGCAAACTATTGCTTCTCTGGATATATCTTCCAGCCCAATTCTTCGAGCCGCGACATGTCGAGTTGTTCGTTTGGCACGTTGATGGAAACGGTCGTGCCTTCCGCCAGCAATTCATCGGTCTCGGCATCGTAAATTCCCGCCCATGATTCGGCGAGGTTGCGTTTGTTCTTCACCGCCTTGCCGACGACTTTCAGCAGTTTGCCAATCGGCACGTTTTTGCGATACTTCACTTCGAGTTTGCCGGTAAACATGAAGCGCGGGTTGAGCGGATCACTTCCCATTTGGGCGCGTCCCGAAACCTCGTCGATGAGCGCCGCCACGATGCCCCCATGCAAAACGCCGGGGTAGCCCTGAAAATGGTCGGGCGCGATGTACTGGGTCTCGACAACCCCAGGCTCGGTCTCGTAAATATGCAGGTGCAGGCCGACGGGATTTTCCAACCCGCAGATAAAGCAGTGACGTGAATTTGGTTGTTTGATTTTGGACATGCGCGGATTATACTCTGGACATGACACCCAAAATTTTCATCTCCCGAATTATCCCCGACCCCGGTCTGGCTCTGATCAAGGAGCATTTTCCCGGCTTCGACCTTTGGAGTGCCGACCTGCCTCCCTCGCGGACCGAACTCATCGAGCGTTCCCGCGGCGTGGACGGCTTGCTCTGCCTGCTGACCGACAAAGTGGACGGCGAACTGATGGATGCGATTGGTCCGCAGTTGAAGGTCATCAGCAGCATGTCCGT
>DAOUAS010000007.1:0-2579 GCA_034433295.1 Anaerolineales bacterium
ATTCTTGACACGGTATAATGCTTTTGGGCGTGAGTGTGTTGTTGTAAGTTTAGGCATAAACCCAAAGTTACATACTCACGCCTCTTTTGTCAAATCTTTACGCACCAATGCCGTTCGGCATCCAAAATTCCCCGGCTTTTGATATAACATCCAGATATGAGTAAAGACCAAATTGACTTGATCGGATTGGGAGCATCCACCATTGACGTGTTGACTCTGGTGGATCATTTCCCCACGCGGCGGGAAGTTCAGCAGGCATTATCCACGGTAATCCAAGGCGGTGGGCCGGTGGCGACGGCGATGGTTGCGGCATCCCGTCTCGGATGCAAGTCCGCGATGATCGACAGCATCGGGGACGATTGGGCGGGTGAATTTGTCCTGCGGGATTTTCAGAAAGAGGGGGTTGGCACAAGTACCATCGAAATCCATCGCGGAAGGAAGACAGCCGTTTCCAATATCCTCGTCTCCGCCGAAGACGGGGCGCGGGCAATCATGTTTCTGCCGGGCACGGCTCCTGAGCCGTCTTTATCCGGAGTCCAAAAGGACGCGCTTCCATCCGCGCTGATCTTGCATATCACTGGCAGGTATTGGAATGCCTGTATGCAGTCCATCGAGCTGGCAAAAAGACACCGGGTTCTGGTCTCTTTCGACGGCGGCGCAGACAGGTTCAAGCCTGAAATGAAGGTGCTCGTCCCCCTGACTGATATTTGCATCGTGGCGAGGGATTTTGCTGAAAAATATACGGGCGAGTCCGAGCCGTCACGATCTGCAATGTCCTTGCTGCAGGAAGGACCGACGATTGTTGCGGTCACTGATGGCGCAAATGGAAGCTGGATTTGCACAAATGAGGTATATTTTCACCAGCACGCGTTCCTTTTCCCAAACGTCGTTGACACCACAGGCTGTGGCGATAGTTATCATGGAGCCTTCCTCGCCGCCCTAGTCAAAGGTTTCCCGGTCGAAAAGTGCGCAATGATTGCAAGCGCTGTGGCAGGAATGAACACCCGGCAACTTGGAGGCAGGGTGAACATTCCCGATTTTGAAGGTGTAATGAAATTTTTGGCTGAGAAGGGAATTACGCTGGATTAGGAGGAGCCTACGGCGCAGATCTTCCAATCGCTCGGGGGAAATGGGTCCTGCCAATTGGAGGGCCATCGATACGCAAAACGTTTAACGGAGGAGGTGGATTGCTCCCACCAAAGCGATGTCGGCAGGGGCGCATCCGTGACCTTTAAGTGGCGGAATGTATCTGTACTGTCAACCTTGAAGTCCACATAATGGTGCCACTCGCCGCTTTCCCAGATCACTCCCTTATCAACACCTTCGTAATATTGGTTACAGGATGAGGTGTCCCTATGCGCGAGACGGGAATAGAAGAAGGCAAATGAAGCAACGTAGTAGGTAGCCCTGAGAAGCAGAGGGAGAGCGAGCAAAAAACTAAAGAAAAGAGCAACTCCCTGAAGAAACTTTTTCATAGTATTCGGATTTGTCGTTCTTTCCAAAGCGATAAAATAAGCCGGTCCGTTACGGCGGAGGCCTTCAGTATCTTAGAATAAGACACAACGATTTGCAAGGGAAAAACTGCTTGCAAACAACATACAAATTATTCTAATGAATATGAATAAGCCTGGGATAAGAATATTACGTCAGGGTTCCATGAGGGGTTTCTGTAGGGAATGGAGTTTTTTCCGCACCACCAATTCTTCGTAACCCGAATCGTTCTCCAGAAGTTCCCGCGAATAAACCATGTCTTCGAAGACGGCCAGGACGATTTCAGCCGTGGTGTAGATTTTACAGCCCGAAACGAGATGCCCGCCAATCGTCACGCCGTCGCCGTCCGAGATGGAAATATGGATGTGGGAACCGCTTACTGCCACCGTGCCAATCATGGATACGATCTCGAAATATCCATCGTATTCGTTGTAATGTTCACGGTTGGCAAGGCGCAGGACGGCATGGGTCAGGCTTCCCACAGAAGAGAGCACGCAGCCCGCTTCGATCTTCTTTTCGGCGGCAAATGCCGTGATGGAATCGAGCAGGTCCTGTCCGGGTTTCAGGCGGAAGGTGTATGTTTTCATTTGGCAAATATCCCTTGAAATAGGGTAGAACAAATGGCATATTTTTGGGTATAAGGAACTTACTGATTTTTGGAAAAAGAAAGTCCATTAATGTAACCAATCGAGTTTAGAGCCATGCAGACAAGAGAACAAGCATGATTGCGAAATCCGAGTTCGTGAAATACCGGCAAAAACATTTGCTTGCATTTCATATTTGTCGTGCGGAGCAGTTCCAGCCACATACTCAACGGTTTGCGTCCAAATAAACTCCGCTGGATTGAGCTCGGGTGCTGCGACTGGAAACTCAAAAACAACGAGACGTTTTTGCGATTGGATAAAGTTCTGAACTGCTTTGCGCTTGTGAATTGGATGGCAATCCCAGACCAACACATTCGTTTAGCTTTCGCGGACGCCCAAGCGGTGCGGCAATCTTTTTTCGCTTTGGCTTTTTGCTTTCCTGACGCCACCGATACACACTCCGAACTGTCACGCTCAGGATTTCTGCAACTTCTTTCGGCTTTT
>DAOUAS010000008.1:0-4862 GCA_034433295.1 Anaerolineales bacterium
GGTCCGCTCCTGCTTTCGTTTTATTTTTCCTTCACCGACTCGGACGCCTTCAATACCCCCAACTGGATTGGCTTCGATAATTACGCCAAAATTCTCAACATCAAATTTGCCACGCTTTCCTCGCCGACCCAATTGGCAAAGGAAGTGGTGGACATCAAGGTCTATGATGAAGTCGGGCGCTTGATGTTTGGCGACAAGTGGGGGATTTTGTTCGCCGCCGCCGACAAGTTCTTCTGGCTGGCATTGCGAAACACCCTGCTCTTTGCCTTGTTCGCCGTCCCCCTGAGCGTGATTCCCGCCCTCGTCCTTTCCAACATCCTCAACAGCAAACTGCCGGGAATGAAGTTCTACCGCGCCGTGTACTTCATGCCGAGCATCGCGGCGGTGGTGGGCATCTCCCTCGTCTGGCAGTGGCTCTACAACGCGACCATCGGCTACATCAACTATTTCATCACGCTTGGCATTGATTTCTGGAATAACCTTTTCAACGCCGGCATCGTTGACCCGAAGATTCGGTGGGTATCTGACGAGAATACCGCCTTGTTTGCGGTTATCCTCATCGCCGCGTGGCAGACGATGGGTTTCAACACGGTGCTGTTCCTGGCGGGCTTGCAGAACATTCCCGGTGAATTGTACGAAGCCGCCACCATGGACGGCGCCGGGGCATGGGGCAAGTTCTGGGGCATCACCATCCCCATGCTTGCGCCAACGACCTTCTATGTGGTCTCGACCACGACCATTCAAGCCATGCAGGTCTTCGAGCAGGTCTTTATTTTGATGAACCCGCCTGAAGGTCCAAACAACTCGACGATTACGCTGGTCTTGTATCTCTACCGCAGCGGTTTCCAAAACTTCAAGCAGGGATACGCGTCCGCAATTGCGTGGGTGCTGTTCATCGTCATCTTCGGTCTGACTCTCATCCAGTTCCAGCGTCAGCGCCGCTCCAGCATCTACGAAAGCTAGAAGGAGACAGACATGAAAATCCAATCCTATCACCTGCTCCGTGTTTTGAATAATTTCCTCGTTTATTTCGTTCTGACCTTCTTTGCGCTGGCGATGATTTTCCCGTTCCTGTACATGCTCGCCACCTCGTTCAAGACTCCTGCCGACACCTTCCGCTATCCGCCGCGCATGTTGCCTCGCGACGCCCAAACCATCAGTGTGGACGGGTTCGACAAGCCGCTTCCGCTTTATTATGTGGATGTGGACGGTCAACAGAAGGAATACGCCCTTGCCAAGAGCAACATCAAGGTTGGGACGTATGCCCCCGCCGATGACCTGACCGCCATCGTCGAGCGCCGCCTGACCGAGGTCAGGCCGACGGGTGGGGCGATGAACCAGCAAAAAGTGACGGTCAACGGCGAGGAGATGAAACTCTTCGACGTGACCACCGACGACGGGTCGGTCGTCCCGATGGTTTTGGTCAGCCAGACGACGGTGGGCGAATTCATCGACCCACAGAACCCCGAAGCCAAGGTCTATCAAAACGTGCGCCTGAGCGAGCCTGTGGAAAGCGTCGGCTGGCATCCTGAAAATTACACCAAAGTCGTCGAGTTGAACAACATGGCGCGGGCTTTGTCCAACACCGCGCTGGTGACGATTTTGGTGGTGTTGGGTCAACTGGTCACGTCCGTGGTCGGCGGTTATGCCTTCGCCCGCCTGAAATTTCCCGGTCGTGATACGGTCTTTGTTTTCTACCTCGGCACGGTGATGATCCCCTTCGTCATGCTCATCGTCCCGCTCTATCAGTTGATGGTGCTCATCGGTTGGACAGACCGACTCGCCGCCCTCATCATCCCGTGGATTTTCACCGCCTACGGCACCTTCCTTATGCGACAGCACTTCATCACCTTTCCCAAGGAAATCGAGGAAGCCGCGCTGATCGATGGCGCTTCGCGTTTGCAAATTTTGAAGGACATCCTCATCCCCGCCAGCGTGCCAGCTCTGGCAACCCAAGCCACCTTCACCTTTTTGTATGCATGGAATTCCTTCTTCTGGCCCCTCGTCATCATCAACGTCGGCAATGAGAAGAACCATGTCCTGACCCTCGCGCTCAACGTCTTGCGCGGACGCGCCTCCGACACACCCAACTTGATTCTGGCGGGCGCGGCAATCGCCATCATCCCGCCGTTGATCGTCTTCATCTTCGGGCAGCGCTTCTTCGTCGAGAGTGTGGCGAGTAGCGGGGTGAAAGGTTAATCCCGGTTTATACCTGTCCCATGTCGCCAGACGGAAGGAGTTCCGTCTGGCGTTTTCAAAAATATAGTTAAAAATATTCGATTCAAATGCTTGAGTTCAAACCAGACCTTGAAAAAACCATGCAGCGCATGGAAGCCTTTTGGGAGGGAATTGTCCTTGACCGCCCCGTGGTTCAGTTTTACCTTGAAAAGCCACCTGCGGAACAAATTTCACTGCCCGCCTCGCATCATTCAAACTCCCGCGAACGCTGGCTGGATGCAGAATATCAGGCGCGGCATACCCTTGCCAGATTTTCCAATCAAATCTTCATGGGCGACAGCCTGCCCGTTGCCTTTCCCAATTTGGGACCCGAAGTCCTCGCCGCCTTTTACGGCTGTCCGCTGGAATTTGGCGACTACGGCACGAGTTGGACTCAGCCCATCCTGAAAGATTGGGACGAAGCCGACTCAATCCGCATCGACATGAATCATCCTTATTTCCTGAAACTGGTCGAGTTGAGCGACGCCATGCTCGAACTTGGCAGGGACAAATTCATCACGGGCTTGCCCGATTTCCACCCCGGCGGCGACCTGATCGCCTCGCTCCGCAATCCGCAGGATTTAGCCGTAGACTTGCTTGACCACCCTGAACAGGTAAAATTACTACTTGAACGCCTGAAACCTGATTATTTCAAGGTCTACGATTTTTGGTACGATAAACTCTTTGCCAGCGGACAGCCGCTCACCAGTTGGCTGGAACTTGCCAGTTATTCCAAGTATTACATTCCCTCGAACGATTTTGCGGGGATGATCAGCGCCAAAATGTTCAAAGAGTTTTTCCTGCAAGGGATTATCGAAGAGTGCAAATTCCTTGACCGTTCCATTTATCATCTCGATGGTCTCGGCGCTTTAAGGCATCTGGATGTCATTCTCGACATTCCCGAATTGGACGCGGTGCAATGGGTCCCCGGCGCGGGACGTGAAGGTTTTTCCCGTTGGATAACCGCCTATCAAAAAATCCAGTCAGCGGGCAAATCCATGATTGTCTACTGCGATGTCACCGATTTGGGACTAGTCACGCAAACCCTCGCCCCGCACGGATTGGCGCTCTCCATCAGCGGCGTGACCAGCGCGGAGATGGGAGAGAATATTCTGTCCCGAATGAAAACATGGACAAAAAGATCGTCCTGAGCGGAGCCGCGATAGCAGCGTAGTCGAAGGACATTTATTTAATTGCGCCTCGACTACGCTCGGCACGAAATAGAAAAACAAATTACACCTTCAAGGAGAAGTGTTTATGAAAAAAGTCAATGGCCGTTATGAACTGTACGGCAACCCCATTTCGGAAAGACAAACCAAAGCCGCCGACCAGTGGAAGGATATGCTGGCGAAGAAATTTAATTATGACCCGAATGAGAAATTCAACCTGAGCGTCGAAGACCACCCCTATGGCTCGGAGATTTTTGGACTCAAGAACATTGTCCGCGACGGAAACGGCAAGCCACTCGACAAAACCAACGGCGTCGTGGTCAGCACCATCCGCATGGGATTTGGACATTACCGCATCGCCATGGCGGGCGTCTCCGCAGCAAAGGCAATGGGCTTCACTCCCTACTGGCTCGACCTGCTCGGCATCCCTGGTATCAGCACAGATGTCATCAACTGGTGCAACACCAACTACAGCAAATATTCGCGCATCTCACAGCGTTATCCCTGGTTTGACAAATACGTCTGGGAATCGCTCACCACGGGCGAACCCACCCTGCCTGGCTTGGACGCCATCTTCAACTACGTCACCGCCACCTGGCCCTGGCGCTTCCTCAAGACCGAAGTCAAAGATTACAAGATGAGCGAACTGTTCAACAATCTTTACGGCGCATTGCCCTCCGACATGCCCACGCTCACCTCGCACATGTGGAACTGCATGGGCGCTGTCGCGGGCGGCATGACCAACGTGGTGGACATGATGTTTGACAACTGGCCTATGGCATTCCAATTGACCGAAGGCGCGAAGCACGCGGTTCAGTCGCCATCGGGCTATTACGGCTTCCGCGCCATGCGCGGCTTCGACGACAAAGGGCGCATCCTCAAACCCACGCCCACCGACGCGCTCTTCTTCACGGGGCATCACGTTGACCATGAACTCGTCGAAAACATCGAAGCCGATTGCGCCGACCGCATGAGCCGCATGAATGCCAAAGAGCCGCGCCGCTTCCTCGTCACAATGGGCGGAGCAGGCGCGCAGCGCGAACTGTTCAAAGCCATCATCGAGCATGCTGTCCCGATGATCGAGAAAGACCAAATCGCGCTCTTCATCAACCTCGGCGACCACAAAGATAATTGGGCGTGGCTGCAAAATGAACTCGCGCATCACAAAGACCTCATCAATACCCACTTCACCTGGGAAGACACCAAAGCCTTCACCGACGGCATCCGTAAGAAACCTGCGCACGGCTTGCATGTCTTCCTGCACGACAACACCTTCCACGCGGTCTATGCCACAAACTACCTCATGCGCGTGATGGACGTGATGATTACCAAGCCCAGCGAACTCGCCTTCTACCCCGTTCCCAAAATTTTCAACGCCCGCGTCGGCGGACATGAAATGTGGGGCGCGATTCGTGGCGCGGAAATTGGCGACAGCACCATCGAGACCCGCACCATCCCGCAGACCCTGCAAGCCAT
>DAOUAS010000009.1:0-13044 GCA_034433295.1 Anaerolineales bacterium
GCAAACGAGATGACGTGTTGGACGGGGAAACGAATCTGGCGCTCGATCTTGCCATCGGGATCGTAGCGGGTGAGTTTCCATCCGCCTTGATGACCGTTCCAGATGAAGCCTTCGGAGTCGACAATCAGTCCATCGGGTTGTCCTTCTTCTTTCGGGAGGGTGGCAAAGATTCGACGGTTGCTTGTGACGCCGGTGATCGGGTCGTAGTCCAGAGCGATGATTTCCCATTTTCGCTGATCTGCCACGTAAACGGTGCGACCATCCAAACTGAAGCCGATTCCGTTGGCGGTGGCGTAGCCCGAGTCCAGTTCGTGGAGCGACCCATCCGGGTCCAGGCGATAGATCGAGCCTTCGGGCGAGAAGGGGTCATCCATGTTGAACGTCCCAACCAGCAGGCGTCCCTGACGATCCACTGCGGCGTCGTTGTAGAAAATCTCTGGTCTGGTCGGCTGCGTGGAGCCCACGATCAGGTTGTATTGATTGGTCTTCGGCTCCCACCCGTAGATTCCGTTTTGGGCAATGGCAACTAGCCCGCCCGAAGCGCGGCGCGCCAGCGCGGTCACGGGTACATCAGTAGGGAAGGTCTCGAACTTTGCCGTTCCCGGCTCGAAGCGGCAGGAGGGCAGTCCGCCCCAATCCACCCAGTAGAGGGCGTTTTCATTCGGTTCCCAAATCGGGGTTTCTCCCAGCCGGTTCTGCGCGGATACGATTTGCTTCGGTTCGTTCATCGTGTGGTCTCCTTAGGCTCTGAACTGATCGTAAATCTGGTGATTGACCGGCTTGAGGACCGGGTAAAGTTGTTTGTAGATTTGATACCAATCGGCATACTTCGGCGCGAGTTGCGAATCTGGTTGATAGGTCTTTCCTTTTTTGTAGACGCGTTCGAAGGCATCCTGTTCATCGCGATACAGCCCGACCCCAATCCCGGCGAGAATGGCTGCGCCGAGGGGTGTGGCTTCTTCCACTTCGGGGACTTCGATGGGCAGCCCGGTGACATCCGCCTTGTTCTGCATCCAGAACGAGTTGCGGGTCGCGCCGCCGACCACAATGAGGCGATCTGCCTCGATGTCTGCGCCTTTTTTGAGGGCGGTCATGATGTCGAGGACTTGATAATCCAAGCCTTCGATGACGGCGCGGAGCATGTCACCGCGTTGGACGAAATTGCTCAAGCCGACGAAGGCTCCCAACGAACGGGCGTCCACCATGGGACAACCCGCCGCGGACATGTGCGGCAGGAACATCGCGCCGCGCGCCCCGGCAGGGGAGGCAGAGGCTTCCGCCATGAGATGATCCCAGTCCACGCCGCCTTCTTTTTCGGCTTTCTGCTGTGCTTCGAAGCCGTATTCCTTGCGATACCATTCGAGCATGTCAGCGGCGACCGCGCCGCCCCAAATGGCATAGGCATCGCGGGCGACGTGCGTCTCGACGGTCACGCCGAGTT
Organism: Anaerolineales bacterium; assembly: GCA_034433295.1. Taxonomy (GTDB): domain Bacteria; phylum Chloroflexota; class Anaerolineae; order Anaerolineales; family Villigracilaceae; genus Villigracilis. Next base: position 1,442 of record DAOUAS010000009.1, read on the forward strand.
TTTGCACTTCGGGAGTCAGCACGGGCGCGGGGATGTTCGCAAGGACGATTTCCCAAGTCCCGGCCACATCGAGGACGACGCCGGGTTTGAAGGCTCCGACCGGCAGGGCGCTGCACAAATAGTCGTGACCGCCCAACACAACCGGCGTCCCAACCGGCAATCCCGTCGCTTCGGACGCCTTCGGCGTGACTTCACCCAGCACAGTTCCGCTGGGATACGCGTCACACAAAAAGCGCCGCTCAATTCCCGCTTGTGACAGGATTTCCTCCGACCAATCGCGCTTGCGCTGGTCAAAGAGAAGAGTGCAGGAGGCCATGGTGTAATCCGTCGCGCGGCGTCCGCAAAGCATGAAATTCAAAAAGTCTTCGATTAGCAGCCACTTGTCGGTGCGGGCGAGAATGTCGGGTTCGTGTTCCGCCATCCACAACAGACGCAGGGCGGTGCTGAATCTCCAAAGCGTGTTGCCGCCCGTGCGAAAGGTGTTTTCCGCGCCGATGTTCTTCTCCCACCATTGCAACTGCGCCTCGGTTCGTGGGTCGTGCCAACTGATAAATGGATAAAGCCAGTTCCCCTGCTTGTCCAAGGGGACGCCGTCCATGCCCATGCCGGTGACCGCCACCGCCTTGACGTGACGCGGGTCATCCAGTTTGGCGACGGTTTCCTTCATCGCTTCCGCCGCGCCGCCCCAGATTTGCTCCGGCTGCCAAACCGTCCATTCGGGATGATCGGGATAGGGATTGTATTTCTCTGTCGGACGCGAACCATTAGCGACAACAGTGCCAGCGAGGTCATAGATCACACACTTTAGGCTTGTCGAACCCAGGTCGATTCCCGCGAGATAATCCATATGTCATCTCCTATGGCTGCCGGTGAAAATTACGTATGCTGCCAGGTCTCCAGCAGGTGAGCGATGTCGTCGAAGATCATGTCCGCTTCATAGGCTTCGGCTTCGGCGCGATCCGATGAACCGGACAAAACGCAGATGGTGGTGATTCCAGCCCGTTTGCCGCCGAGGATATCGGTATCGGCGCGGTCGCCGATTGCGGCTGTGGTTTCGACTGTGGCTCCCATTTGTTCCATCGCCAGTTGATACATGGTCGGCTCTGGCTTGCCGATGGCTTGCGGCTTGGTCTCGGAGGCGGTTTCGAGCGCGGCGATCATCGCCCCTGTGCCCGGCAGGAGACCCTCTTCGGTCGGGTTGGTCGGGTCGAGATTGGTGGCAATGAAGCGGGCGCCGCCGCGAATCAACAGGGTGGCGCGCTTGAGCTTTTCGAATGTGACTTCCCTGTCCATGCTGGCGACGACCAGTTGGACATCCTCGTCAGCCAAAACAAAACCTTCTTCGGTCATGGCTTGTTTGAGGGCGGGCATTCCAAAGACATGGGCGCGAGTCCCACGCGGATATTCACGTGCAAGGAATCGCGCCGTCGCCTGTCCCGAAACCAAAACTTCAGACGGGGATACCTTGACGCCCATGCGCTCCAACTTGGCGGCATAGTCCTGCGGCGTGCGAGTCGAGTTGTTTGTGGCTAGAGTAAAGCGGAGGGAACGCTCGCGCAGAAAAGCGAAGAACTCTTGCAGGCGCGGGGCAGGCTGGTCGCCCAAATACAGGACGCCGTCCATGTCGATGATGAGGTGTTTGATGGTTTGTAATGAGGGCATTGGGCTTTCCGTTTTAAAAGTTGACAGTCACCTCGCAGGTGACTGTCAACTGAATTAAATCAACAGGTATGGGTTTTCGAGGGCGGCTTTCAAATCGGCGAGGAAACGCGCCACGGTCGCGCCGTCGGCAATACGATGATCGGCGCAGGCGGTGATCTCCATCATCGGGCGGAACACGATTTGACCATCGAGTTGGACAGGCGTATCCACCATTTTGCCCACTGCGAGAATCGCGGCTTCGGGCGGGTTGATGATTGCAGTGAAAGACTCGATTCCGTACATTCCCAAATTGGAGATGGTGAAGGTGCTGCCGGTCATTTCAGAAGTCGTCAGGCGGCGGCTCCGTCCCCGTTCGGTTAGATCAGCCAACGCGGTGACAATCTGTCCGAGACTCTTGCTTTGGGATTCACGGATCACCGGCACGATCAAGCTATCTTCCACGCTGGTGGCGATGCCCAGATGAACGTCGTCCCAAAGAATGATGTTCCCATCCGAAAGCGAGGCATTCAAGTAGGGATGCTTCGGCAGGACGGTGGCAACCGCGCGCGCCAGAATTGCGGTGAAAGATACGCGCTGTCCAGTTTGCGCCTGCAAGGGTTCCAGCACCCGCTCGCGCAGGCGGATCGTCTCGGTCATGTCCACCCGCAAAGACAGGTGAATGTGCGGAGCGGTGAACGCGCTTTGCGCCATGCGCTCGGCGATGACCTTGCGCGCGCCCGAAATCGGGACGACCTGTTTGCGGCGGGCGTCGGGCAGCGGGATCGAAGACTGGACGAGGGGCTGCGGCGTCACGACGGGAGCGCCTGGACTTGTCGATACAGGAGCCTGTGGCTTTTGATATGCCAACACGTCGGCTTTGTGAACCCGTCCGTTGGGACCCCGCCCCGGAATCTGACTCAGGTCCACGCCGAGTTCCTCCGCCATGCGACGGGCAACCGGGGTGGCGCGCACTTTGTCCGATCCAACCGAGGGAGCGGGCGTGGAAACCACTTCAACTTTCGCTTCGACTTTTGCCGGAGCGGGAGCGGCAGGCTGGGGCGCGGCTTTGGCTGGAAGCTCCTCACCCGGAGCGAGGATATACCCGATCACTGTGGTGACCGGGAGCACGTCGTCGGGCTTGGCGGTCACGCCAGCCAGAATACCATCGGCTGGGGACTCGACTTCGATTGCCGCCTTCTCGGTGATGATTACGAAGAGCGGATCGCCCTTGCTAACCTGCCCGCCTTCCTTGACCAGCCACTCGACGAAGGTCCCCGTCTCCATGACCATGTCCACTTTGGGCACGATGACTTCGGTCGCCATGGCTACTTCCCTTCCTTTGCCAGGGTGCGCGCGGCGGCGACAATATCCTCCACCTGAGGCACGGCGGCTCGTTCGAGATTCCGATTGTAAGGAATTGGGATGTCCTTCCCGGCAACACGACGAACGGGCGCATCAAGATAATCGAAGGCTTCGCTTTCGGCGATGACCGCCGCCAGTTCGCCGCCGAACCCGCCCGTGATGGGCGCTTCGTGGGCAATCAACACCCGTCCCGTCTTGGCAACCGAGCGGATGATCGTATCCTTGTCGAGGGGTTTCAAGCAGCGCGGATCGACTACTTCCACGTCGATTCCCTCGGCAGCCAGTTTCTCGGCGGCTTCGAGCGCGCGCGGAACCATGATCGAGTACGCCACGATGGTCAGGTCACGACCTTCGCGCTTGACCTCCGCAGACTGCAACGGGATGGAATATGATTCTTCGGGAACCGGTCCCTTCGTGCGATAGAGCAGTTTGTGCTCCATGAAAAGCACGGGGTTGTTGTCGCGGATGGCGGAGATGAGCATCCCCTTGGCGTCAGTTGGGGTGGAGGGCGCCATCACCTTGATACCGGGCACGTTCACGAACCAGGCTTCGAGGCTTTGCGAATGTTGGGCGGCGGCTCCAGTCCCCGACCCTGATGGGGCGCGGATGACCATTGGGATACTGCACTTTCCGCCAAACATGAAGCGCATCTTGGCGGCTGCGTTCACCAGTTGGTTCATCGAGATGGTGAGGAAGTCCATGAACATGATTTCCATGATGGGTCGCATCCCCATCAATGCCGCGCCGGTGGCTGCGCCCGCAATGGCGGCTTCGGAGATGGGCGTATCGCGCACTCGCTCAGAACCGAACTCTTCGAGCATCCCCTTGCTGACGCCGAATGCGCCGCCATAGACCCCAACGTCCTCGCCAATGAGAAAGACTTCCTGATCGGCTCGCATTTCCTGAACCATCGCTTCACGGACGGCTTCGAGATAAGTGATTTCACGGGTCATGACGCATACACCTCATCTTCCATGTTTTCCGGTGACGGTTCGGGGAAAGCCTGTGCCGCCTCGGCTGCGTTGTCGATGGCTGTTTTTGCCGCCTTGTCGATGGCTTCGGTTTCGTCGCTTGTCATCACAGCGGCATCCACCAACACTTTCTTGAAGCGCTTGATGGGACACTTGGTTTTCCACTCTTCGATTTCCTGCGTGGTACGATACAGGTTGCGGTCGCTCTTGGAATGTCCGCGCCAGCGATAGGTCAGGCAGTCGACCAGCGACGGACCCTTCCCTTCGCGGGCATGTGCGACGGCGGTCGTCACTGCGTCATAGACCGCAAGTATGTCATTGCCGTCCACGGTCACGCCGGGGATGCCGTAACTGGCGGCGCGCTCGGAAATATTCTCGATGTTCATCACCTTTGTCCTGTGCATCGACATGCCGTACTGGTTGTTGTCGCAGATGAAGACAACGGGCAGTTTCCAGGTGGAAGCCATGTTCAGCGACTCGTGGAACTCGCCTTCATTCGACGCCCCGTCTCCGAAATAGGATAAAAGGATTTGCTTCGAGCGGCGCATTTGCAGCGCGAGCGCGATTCCCACCGCGGTGGGGATTCCGCCGCCGACGACGCCCGTCGCGCCGAGATTCCCGCCGGGGATGTCGGCGATGTGCATCGAGCCGCCGCGTCCGCGACAATAGCCGATTTCCTTGCCCAAAAATTCGGCGAACATCAGGGTCAGGTCGGCGCCTTTTGCAATCGTATGTCCATGTCCCCTGTGATGATGAATGATTAAGTCCTCGGGCTCCAGCGTGGCAATGCTGCCCACCGACCCCGCTTCCATCCCAATCGAAAGGTGCATGGTTCCATGCACCAATCCGCGCACGTACAGGTCTTCCGCTTTTTCTTCGAAATATCGGATCTCGCACATCCGCTGCAACATCCACGCCAATTTCTCGCGCGATAATTCCGCCAATAGATGATGTCCTCCCGATAAAGCTACCTTATCAATCTTTGTCTTCAATGCAGTCATATCAACCTCGTAAACCTGTGTATCCATCTCACCGTTGTCCATATTCATTCTGATATAAATTCACCATGTAATTCACCTGTTCCGGCGTGAGCAGGATGGGCTTTCCGCGCAGCATGGCAAGGTGTGTAATCTTTGCAATCTCTTCAACTTCGACAGCCATCTTGGTCGCCTGTTGGGGCGATGAGCCGATGGTAAAAACTCCGTGATTCTGCATGACGATGGCAAGCGCGTTGCCGATCTTGTCGATGATTTCCTGACCGATATCCGCGCCGCCGATGGGGGCGTACCCGCCGAGCGGAATCTCGCCGCCGAGCATGGCAGAAGCCGTCAGGCAGGCGGGGATGGGCTGTCCCAACACGGCAAAGCTGCTCGCGTAGGGTGAGTGGGTGTGGACCATCCCAAAAACGTCGGGGCGATGCTTGTAGACGTAGAGGTGCGTATCGGTATCGGTTGAGGGCTTGAGATTTCCTTCAACGACCTTGCCGTCCATGTCCACCACTACCATGTGGGCGGGAGTCAATTCCTCGAAGTTGTACCCGCTCGGTTTGATGACGACCAATCCCGATTCCTTGTCCCGCCCGCTGACGTTCCCGCTGGTCATCTTGACCAGGTCGTTTTTCGGTAATTCCAAATTACATTTCCAGACAATTTCACGAAGTTTTTCCAATAGCATGATGGTTCTCCTAATCTGTTATGTTGCCGTTTCAAATCCTTGTCTAAAGAGAAGGGGTCTTCCGAAAATCCTGTTCAAAAAGACCGAGAACTCCCCGCGCAGCTGCCTCATCGGTGACGAGCGCATGAAGGTATCCGCCGCGTAATGCGCCGTAAAGCGGGAGGGCTTTTGTCTCAGTGGCTGCCACCCCGATGCGATAAGGGATGCTTTTGAGCTCAGGCAGAGTCAACCCGAGGACACGGTCGGCATATTCCTGGGCACACGCCCGCCCTTCGATGTCAAACACAAAGGCGTTGATATCTCCCACCCCGCCGCAGTCACGGGCAATATGCTTCATATCCTGGGCGGATAAGGCTGTAAACTGAACAAAACGTGAAACTTCCGCGTCCACCGTGCCAACGCCCACGAGCGCAATATTTGCACGGCGGGCAATATCGAGAATTTCCTTGACCGGGCCCATGGATTTGAGCGTTTCACAATATTCCCGGCTGTCTACAATAACCGGCGCGTGAAGCTGATACGCCTTTCCGCCCAATCGTTCAGCCAGGTGGGCAGCCAGATAATTACTATCAGTGGATATCTCCCCCTGAACAGCTCCAATGAGCGGCACGACTTCGACCTTATAGGAACGCGCAGGCGTAATCGCTTGGTAGAGCGCATGGACTGCTGAACCTCCGCCTATGCCCAGCACGTCGCCATCCCGCAGGTGTGCCAGCAAGAATTCCGCCGCCGCGGCGCCGAGAGCGTTCAACGGCGAACTGCCGCTCTCCGCCACAGCCGGAATGACAATTACATCCTGTAATCCGAAGACAGCCTTCAGGCGGTCTTCAAGATCAAACAGTTGCTGAAACGGGGTGCGGATGGTGATGTTGACATAACCCTGTTCACGCGCTTGTAGAAGGAGACGATTTACCTTGGCTGTTGAAAAATTCAAACGCTGGGCAATTTCCGTTTGCGTCAGCCCTTCGACATAGTATAGGGTCAAGATGGTATTCATGAGTCGTATTGTTTCGTATGTGGACATTTTTACCTGCCTCTCCAGTAGTTGTTTGATATTTTGATTTGAGTTTACTACTGTTCAGGATATAAGTTATTTTTGTGACTGATGGATTGGAAACGGCCACGCATCCGGCCAGGCTTCCGATACCAGATTGCCAACGAACCCGCGGGCGGCGGCAACGGAAGCGATGGGATCCTCATCCTCATGCATGGAACCCCAAATTTCGATCCCGATCAGTCCCCAGAAACCTGTTTCCACCAACGCTTGAAACGTCTCGCGGAAGGGCACGATTCCCTTCTCAAACGGGATGCCGCGAATGACCTTTGGCATGGCATCCTTGACGTGAACTCCCAGCAGTTGTCCTTTTGCCATTCGCAGTTCCTCGGGTGGATAATATCCAGCCGCAGCGAGATTACCGATATCGGGATACAGTTTCAGCCAGGGAGAGTCAATCTCACGGGTGATTGCCAGGGCCTTAGTCAGGTTTTCAACATAGGGTGTATCGAGGTTTTCGAGTCCCAGCATCACCCCGGACTGTTCTGCCCAGCGCGTACCAAGCCAGAGACCCTCCACGAAGTTTTTATCCGTTTCTTCATCGCTGGTTTCGTAGAAAACGTCATATCCCATCACCTGCACAACGCGCAGGCCGACATCTCCCGCAAAGTCAATCGCCTTGCATAAAATCTCCTGTCCCTGTTTTCGCAGTTCCGGCGAGTGACTGCCAAGCGGATATTTGCGATGCCCGCTCAGGCACATGGTCATTATTTTCACGCCGGTGTTGGCGATGCAGCGACGCAGTTCCGCCCGTTGAGATGCCGACCAGTCCAACCGGGACAGGCGTTCATCACTTTCGTCAATCGAGATCTCCACAAAATCGTAACCTGCCTGACCGGCTGCCGCCAAGCGCTCTTCCCAGGACAGGGCGACAGGCAGTGCTTTTTCGTAGAGACCAACGGGCATTTTGAACATTACAAATTCTCCAATCGTGGGCAAGTGGAATATCGACTTCTATGCTTTGACCTTTTCACGAACCAGCAGGTGGTTGAGTACAACAGCGACGACCAATACGGCGCCCTTGGCAACGTTCTGCCAGTAGGCAGGGATGACGGTCATCAGGCCGATGGTCACACAGATAATAATAAGAGAACCGACCACCGTCTTCGTGACCGAACCTTCGCCGCCCGAAAAAGCTGTGCCTCCCAGCAAGACAGCAATAAGGCAGTTGAATTCCATGCCGTCGCCGGAAAGCGGGTCGCCGAGGGACATGTAACTGGCGCGCGCCATGCCGGCAAGAGCTGCAAAAAAGCCGACAATGATATACAGCAGCCATACTACTTTGACAGCATTGATACCGGAGAGTTCCGCCGCCAGACGGTTGCCTCCGATGGCGGCAGCATACTTGCCCAGGATTGTTTTTCTCTGGATAATTACCATAACAATGATTATGAGAATCGCAACCCAAAACGCCCATGGCAATCCGATGAAAGCTTCCTTGCGCGCATAGTCGTTGATCCAGGCAGGCATGACCTTATCGGCGGAACTTTTGATCGCTGAAAGCCCGTCCGGCACAATCAGCAATGCAATGCCTTTGAACAGGCTCAACGTCACAAGGGTCGCAATGACCGGTGTGATGCGCAATTTCGTCACTAGGTAACCATTCAGAAAGCCCATTATGATTCCCAGGATCATGGTAGCGATGAGCGCAAGCAGAAAGCCGTACCCATTCAGGATCATCCAGGCGAATACCACTGCGCTTAAGCTCATTGCGCTGCCGACAGACAGGTCTATATACCCGGCGATCATGACAAGTGTGAATGCGCCACTCAAAATCAGGATGGGCACGGCGCTGCGAAGGAGATTGATAATGCTATCCGGACTGAGGAAGTGTCCCCGCTCGAAGAAACTAACCTGATCCAATTTCAACAAGCTGAAGGCGATCACGATGAGCAAAAGCACAACGTAAATATAGAATTGCTTGATGGTTTCGCGTATCGCTGCGGATCGATCCGCCTGCAGTCGGGATGGGGTGTTTTTCACGGTGGTCACTTTACGCTCCTCTGAAGAAATTCCCGTGGTAATGCCGCTCATTTTCAACCCTTCCTTCTATCCAGCGCATAACGCTGTGAAAGAATTGCAATGAAGGTGACGATTGCCTTGAGGGTGAACTGCCAGTCTGGTGAAAGCAACATGCCGGTGGCGGCTGAAGTCACGACCGAAAGGATGATGGCGCCGACGAACATTCCCAGTACGGAGCCAAATCCGCCCGCAATGCTGACCCCACCCAGCAGCGTGATGACCAGCGCGTCGAACTCATAGCCTGTCGCCCGGCTCGAAACCCCAGCCTTGAACTCGGACGCGAGGAGTATGCCGGTGATCCCCGCCAGCAGACCGCTGAGGATGTAAAGCGCGGTGAGGTATTTTTCTACGTTGATACCGGAAAGTCTTGCCGCTTCCGGGTTCGCCCCAATCAGGTAGATGCGCCTTGCAAACACCGTCTTCTTCTCGAAGATGAATGCAATGATAATCAGCGTAATCATGACGATTACCGAGAGCCGAATGGATGTTCCTGGAATACCCATACTTCCCAACATCCCGAAGGCATCCGGCAGGCTGGTATTCCGCTGCGCTCCCTGGGTGATGACCTGGGCAACGCCGCGCGCCAGCATCATCGTTCCCAATGTGACAATGATCGAAGGCACTTTGAGCTTGGCGATGAAAAAGGCATTGACTGCGCCAACGCCCATCGCGCAGATCAGAGCCAGAATGACTGCGACCGCATAGGGCAATCCAAGCCCATTTGCCAGGGGATTATCCGATACATTAAAGCCCTGGCAAAAGTACACAGATAGCACACCGGTCAGAGCAATGTTGCCACCGACTGACATGTCATAATTGCCGGTGATCAAGACGAATGTAACGCCGATACCCAAGACAATGATGAACCAGTTGTTCGTTATAAGGTTGAGCATGTTCTGGGGCTTGTAGAAGTTCGGCACGATGAGACAGGCGATGCCAAAAACTACGACCAGCACACCGATCATGAACAGGGTGATGAACGACTCGTCGCTCAGTTTGCCACCGATTAATGTTTTCTGCGTTTGTTTGGTGGTATCCATGCTTAACCTCCTCCAGTGACAACATGAAGGATGCTCTCGCTGTCCACGTCACAGCCGTTCCGCATTGTGGATTTCAGATTTCCGTCGTACAAAAGGTAAATGCTGTCGCAAATGTTCATGACCTCAGGCAACTCCGAGGAGAAGATGATGATGGTCTTCCCCTCCCTGGAAAGCCTGCGGATGATGTTGTAGATTTCGCTCTTTGCGCCCACGTCGATGCCGCGCGTTGGCTCGTCCAGCATGAGCAGGTCGGCGTCCGCAAAAAGGCACTTGGAGAGGACCACCTTCTGCTGGTTACCGCCGGAGAGTTTGGCGGCTTCCTTTTCGATGCTGTTGGTGGCGATCTTCAATTTATCGACGTACTCGAGTGTGACGTTGCGTTCCATTGCGTCGTTGATAAGCCCATTGCGGGATATCTTCTTCATATTCATAACAGGCACATTGCCGCGGATGGTCAGGATGGTGAACAGGCCCTGAGAACGCCTTTCTTCAGGCACAAGGGCAATACCTGCTGCAATCGCCTTGTCGGGAGCCGGCTGGAGCTTTTTACCCTTGAAAATAATCTCACCTTCGTATTCATCCACGCCGTAAATGGCGCGTGCGAGTTCCGTTTTGCCGGCACCGACCAGTCCGTAGAAGCCGGCAATCTCCCCTGCGCGAACTTCAAATGAAATGTCATTCAATCTATGATTGGATAAGTGCTTAACTTCAAGAATCGTATCGGGGCAATCGCCTTCACGGGGAGTATATTGCTCGAAGACCGTTTTGCCGATCATCATCTTGATTAGTTCCGAGCGATCCTTGACCTCGGAAACAGGCTTGGTGTCGATGTGTTTGCCGTCGCGCATGACGGTCACATAATCTCCAAGTTCGAAAATCTCGTCGAGCCGATGGGAGATGTAGATGACGGTGACGTTTTGCTCTCGCAAACCCTTGATAATGGCGAACAACCGGGCAATTTCGCTTTCGGAGATGGCTGCTGTCGGCTCATCCATGATGATGATATTGGATTCCGCCGCAACCGCCTTTGAAATCTCCACGATCTGCTTCTTTGCCACGCTCAGGCTGGAGACCAGTTGCCGCGGCTTGATCGATGGCTCGATGCTGTTCAACACGCTGACCATCTTGTTGATCTTGTCGGTCTTGCGCAGGAACCCAAAGGTCGTATCCTCCATCCCCAGCGTGAGGTTCTCCTCAACGGTGAGTTGGTCCACCACATTCAATTCCTGGAATAGGGTACTGATTCCCTTTTGCTTCGCGTCGCGCGTGCTATGCGGATTGAATTCCTCCCCGTTGAGTAAAATCTTCCCGCTCGTTCGCGCATACGCGCCGGTCAGCATCTTAATCAGGGTGGATTTCCCAGCGCCATTCTCCCCGACCAGGCAGTGAACAGTGTTCCGCTTAATGTCGAAACTGACATTGTTGACTGCCCGAACCCCTGGGAAGTCCTTTACAAGATCCCTGATCTCCAGCACATTTTCTGTCGATTTCATGCATCGGCTCCTTGGGTTTGGCGGGAGGGAAGTTTTCGACCTCCCCCCACCAAATCCTTATTTATTTTCTTCGATCACACCCTTATTTGACGTTGGTTCCGAACTGATTGTTCAGCCATTTGACCGCATCTTCACGCGGCATCGTCCAGAAGGAGACGGTGTAGGCTTTGTAGAAGAACTCTTCGGCAGGCTGTGCAGTCATTGAAGTCTTACCAGACGCAACATCCATAATCAGGTCGATGCGGCCGCGGGCGGTCTCGACCGGGGGCAGACCCATGGAGAGTTTCAGCGAGCTGTTCGGGTTGTAGACTGACTTCATTTCAACTTCGTCGAAGTCCACACTGGC
>DAOUAS010000010.1:0-2239 GCA_034433295.1 Anaerolineales bacterium
ATGGGGATTTCGCGCTCGGCTTCATCCTTGAAATAGTGCAGCAGCGTGGCAGTAATCCCTGCCAGACAGGTTTTGTCCGCGCGGACAGCGCGCGCCAATGGATGCTTCTTGACCTTATTGAGCAGTTCCTTTTTGCCGACGATGATACCCGCCTGCGGGCCGCCCAACAGTTTATCACCGGAGAAGCAAACCACATCCGCGCCCGCTGCCAGAGACTCCTGCACAGTCGGCTCGTGGACAAGTCCATACTTGGCGGTGTCGTATAACGCGCCAGAGCCGAGGTCATCCACAAAAATTATGCCTGCCTTGTGTGCGAGGTCGATGATTTCTTTCAATTCGGGTTCGGCGGTGAAGCCGACAATCTTGAAGTTCGAGCGGTGCGCCCGCATGACAAGTCCGCCCTGCTCGGACAATGCGTCTTCGTAATCGCGCAAGTGGACTTTGTTCGTCGTGCCAATTTCCACCAATTTGGCGCCCGATTGTTTCATCACATCGGGGATGCGGAAGCCGCCGCCAATTTCCACCAGTTGCGAACGCGAGATGATAACCCGTTTGCGATTCGCCAGCGCAGACAAGACCAGCAGAACAGCCGAGGCGTTGTTGTTGACCACCATGGCGGACTCCGCGTCCGTCAGCCTTTGCAAAACCGATTCAGCGTGAATCAGCCGCGAGCCGCGCGCACCTTTTTCGAGGTCATATTCGAGGGTGGAATATCCGCGTGAGACCAGTTCCATCGCGCGGATGGTCGCATCGCTCAAGGGGGCGCGTCCCAGGTTCGTGTGCAGAATCACGCCCGAAGCGTTGATTACAGCCCGCAGGGTCGGTTTGAGCCATGATGCGAGCAGTCCATCCACCTGGGCAAGGATCAAATCCCGCAGCGGAAGGGCAGTTATCGCCCCGGAAAGAAATCGCGCGCGGATCGTATCCAGCGTCTCGCGGATGGCGGATAGAGTCAACGGCCTGCCGTACTGGGCGATCAACTCCGCGGCGGTTTGGGTTTGCAATACTTCTTCGACGGAGGGAAGTTCACGAAGTGTTGTCATCGGAAATCACAGGGGGAGTGCGGGTTGCTTTTTCGCGCATACGGATGAAATATTCGATGGCAATCAAACCGCCTGCAAGGCCAAGGATCACATACAGGCCGACGAGACGTCCCAATTGAAGCCATGCGAGCGTGGCGGCGTACACGCCCACCCACAACGACTGCCGCACAATCACATTCGGCGCGGCGGGGGGATCGGTAGGGAAGCGGCGGTGAAAAAAATATACAATGGGCAATGCGGTTCCGGTCAACGCCATGATGCCAAACACAAAGAATCCCCAACGCGCCCAGACAAAAGGCAGGGAGTAATAGAGCAGAACCGCCACTCCGCCCCAGCCCATCAGGATGAGCGCCATTGTGGATGAAAGATAACCGCGAAAGGTGATCGGTTTCGAGTCCATTGAGGGAATTATACCCGCAGAGGAAATAAGCCTGTGAGCCGTCGAATGTCCGCAAAAGACAGGCTGGGGGCTCCCAAACGGTCTCGAATATGTGGAAAGCCAAAACAACCTCCCGTTTGTGACGGGAGGTTATTTTCGTAATCGGGGAACTGCTACTGTGTTGTGGTGAATTCGAACGACTCCGACCACAAACTTGGACCATTGGAAGCCTTCGTCTGCACCTTCCAGAAGTACTCGTTATTGGGAAGGAGATTTGTGGTGAACGTATATTGCAGGATGTCCGTTGGCACAGTGACGGCCTTGATCAATACAGGAGTGGCGCCCTTTTTCCAGATTTGCAGGGTGAAGCCGAGATTCCCCGGCGCATTGCTCCACGTGAATGTCGGCTTGAGCGGCACATTAAGCGCATCTTTTTCCGGGGTGGACGGGGTTGGAGGCAGGATGACCGTGCGGAAGTACCTCACAGCAGACCAGTTGCCCATTTCGCCCGCTATATTGACCGCGCGTACCCGCCAGTAGAATTTGGTGTTGGACGCCAGGTTACTGCCCGGAGTGAAATTGGTCGAGGAAGGCGTACCGCTGGACTCAGGACTGGTAAAGTCTGCGCTGTTGTCCACCTGGATGATGTAGCGGTCCGCATTGAGAACCGTATTCCAGGTGAAGGTGGGAGTGTAAGTCATGGACAGCGCATTTGCGGCAGGCAGGAGCAGGGTGGGCGCAAGCGGCGGATTCACGGGCGTGGTGAAGGAGCGATACGGGGCGGGTGAATATGCCGAGGGACCATTGGCGCCCTTGG
>DAOUAS010000011.1:0-2117 GCA_034433295.1 Anaerolineales bacterium
TAGCCACGCTGACCGAGCGCCCGCGCCGCCTCTAAGCCTGCGGGACCCGCGCCGACGATGAGGACTTCGTCACTGGATTTTTTCGGCGCGATGATTTCGGGATGCCAGCCGCGCCGCCATTCCTCGCCCATGGTCGGGTTCTGAGTGCAGCGGATGGGGACGTAGCGCGTGTCGCCCGTGACGCAGATATTACAGCCGATGCACTCGCGGATGTCTTCGATGCGTTCTTCCTTGATTTTGTTCGGCAGGAAGGGGTCGGCGATGCTGGGACGGGCAGACCCGATCATGTCCATGATCCCGCGCTGGATGGCGGAGACCATTGAATCGGGCGAGGTGTAGCGTCCCACGCCGACGACGGTTTTGGTGGTGAGTTTTTTGACGAAGGCAATATATTTTTCCTGGTTGCCCTCTTTTTCAAAACGCGACGTGCTTGAGTCGTTCGACCAGTTGCTGACGTTCACATCCCACAGGTCGGGGAGTTCGGCGAGCATCCCGACGATGTCCCGCGCTTCGCCTGTGGATTCCATCCCTGCGCTGCCGATGAGTTCATCCACCGCAAAACGTACCGCCACTCCGCAGGTATCGCCGACGGCTTCCTTGGTGTCCTCGATGATTTCACGCAAAAAGCGCACACGGTTTTCGAGCGAACCGCCGTACTCGTCGGCGCGGTCATTTTCTTTGGAGAGGAAATGAAAAGCAAGAGAGAGATTGTGTCCTGCGTAACAGGTGATGATGTCGAAGCCCGCCTTCTTCGCGCGAATGGCGGCATTGCGATGCCACTTGCGAATCTGCTTGATATCGTCCCTGCTGGCGGCGCGGGATTGACCGGGTTCGTATCCGCTCGCGCCGACGATGCCCCGCGAGCGTAAATCCAGGGGGGCCGCGCGGGAGTACAGGTTGGCGGCGTCGTGCCCGTTGTACGCCAGTTCGATGCCAGCCAGCGTCCCGTGCTTGTGGACGGCTTCAACCATGAGTTGCAGTGCGGGGATGTCATCATCGTTCCAGAGTCGTCCTTCAAAATATGGGGATAAATCACTGGTGTGATGGATTTCCACCTCTTCGGTGTGGACTACGCCCCAGCCGCCTTCGGCTTTCATCCCGCGCATGGCGGCATGTCCCTGGGGCATTCTCCACCCAAAGCCATTGCAATGCGGTACCTGGTAGAAGCGGTTGGGGGCGGTGACGGGTCCGATTTTGATGGGTTGGAAGAGGATATCGTAACGGGAGGTCATGGGGGAGTTCCTTTTCTTTGATGAAAAATCCCTAAAGGTCTGCGAGACCTTTGGATTAAAATTTTATGGGCAGGTTGAATAGCCGGGGAAAAGCATGGATGAGTATTCATCCAGTAACAATTCTGATTCGAGAGGGAAAACGATCATTATGGAGATGACCCGATTGTTTGTATCACTATCCACCCAATAATTGATCCCATATTCGAAACCCTGGTTTTGGGTCTTGAATTCGTAGAGGCGCAGCCCGTCATTCCGTTTGCATTGAGCAAGCATTTCATAATTTTCGTAGTTTTGGAAAATGGTATTCCAATTTTCAGAACTGTAATATGCGTTCAGGTCAGGCTCTTCATATCCGCAGGGAAAGATGATTGTTTCAAGGTAAACCACTGCGCCCTGTGGAATGTTTTGCCAGGTGATGGCAACACCGGTATCTGAAACCGCACTGCTTTGCTCCCAGCCTGCTGTGCTTAGGACTTCCCCAGTGTATGAAAATGCGCGATCGATATCTTCCTGGGTGGGTTTTTGGGAAATGCAAACAGGCGTGACGGTGGGCAGCGGGGCGTCTGTTGGTTCAACCTTGGGTATGGGTGTCAGAGTCGGGGGAGGAGGCGTGGTTGTGGAAGGCGCAGCGGGCTTTCCACAGGATGAAATCATGATTGCAGCAAGGAACAGGAATAATCGTCTTTTCATATCGCCTCGGCTTTATCGAAGGTTGGCAGTGGCGAGTATAGCACGACAAAATTACCCGGACAATCGTGCCATCAAAACATTTCAACCTTTACCGGGCTTGAGACCGAGGACCATCCTGACCCAAAAATCGGATTTGAAGACCTTGCGGCTGTCCTTCTTCAAATCCGCCTTGATTCTTTCGAGTCCGGCCTGATA
>DAOUAS010000012.1:0-25910 GCA_034433295.1 Anaerolineales bacterium
GTGGTGAACATGGCGGTCTCGGACGCGAATAATTTTGCCATCGATGCTTCGAGGGTGTAGCGCTTCCCCGTTTGCTTGGCGTTTTCCTTGGTGAGAGCCGCATTGTAGGTCAACAAACGGGACGCTTCGACGCGGGTTTTCATGTCGGCAACCTTGAATCCCGTTCCCTGAAAGGCGCCAATGGGTTGACCGAACGCCTCACGCTGACTTGCGTACTGGCGCGCGGCTTCATAGGCGGCTTGTGCGATTCCGAGCGCCTGCGCCGCAATGCCGATGCGTCCCGCATCCAGAACGTTCATGGCGATTTTGAAGCCTTGGCCTTCCTCTCCAAGCCTGTTTTCGACCGGAATACGGCAATCCTCGAAGAGTAATTCGCTGGTTGCGGAGGCGCGAATGCCGAGTTTGGGTTCCTTCCTTCCTCGCGCCAGTCCTTTTGACCCGCCATCGACGAGAAATGCAGTGATACCCTTGTGCTTTTTCTCCGGTTCTGTCATCATGAAGACGACAAAATATTCCGCCACCGGTCCGCTCGTGACCCAGGATTTTCGTCCGTTCAGAACATAGAAACCGCCATCGCGCACGGCACGGCTCTTCATGTTGCCTGCGTCGGAGCCGCTTTGTGGTTCGGTCAGGGCATATGCCCCGACAGCGGCGCCCGAAGCGACCGGCGTGAGATAAATTTTCTTCTGTTCCTCCGTGCCGAAATTTAGGATGCCATGGCAGTACAACGAATTATTTGCAGACATAATGACGCCATGCGCGGCATCCACCCTGGAGATTTCCTCCACAGCCAGCACATATGCAAGGGCGTCCATCCCAGCCCCGCCATATGCCTCCGGGACCTCGATACCCATCAGCCCCAATCGCCCCATTTTTCCAATGGTGGCGCGGGGAAACTCGCCGCTCTCGTCGAATTCGGACGCAATGGGCGCAATTTCTTTTTGAGCAAAATCACGTGCGGTTTCGCGCAACATGTGATGTTCACTGCTTAGTGGATGGATGGCCAGCTCTGTCATTTGATGCCTTCGATAATTAATTTTCAGGATTATACCGCCTGTGCCGAGGTTTTCCGGCGCATTCTCCTGTATAATCCACTCCATGAATAAACGATCTCATTCCTACCTCAATCCCAAATGCGAGAATCGCGAGCATTCTGCGGGCGGATGCGGGGTCTTCGCAGTGACAGCCATAGCCAGGGATGAACTTGTTTCCCTCTGGGGCGGACGCATCATCACCAGGGAAGAACTTGACCCATCCATGCCGCGCTTTACGCAGCGCATCCTTCAATTGGATGAAGACTTGTATTTGTTGACCTCCGAAGAGCCGGAGCCCAACGACTGTTTCAATCATTCCTGCGAACCGAACTTGGGATTTTTTGGACAGATTGGGCTGGTTGCCATGTGTGACATTCAACCCGGCGAAGAGCTGACCTTCGACTATGCCATGTCCGACGGTAGTCCGTATGACGAATTCGAGTGTTTTTGCGGTTCTCCGTATTGCCGGGGAAAAATCACAGGCGGCGATTGGAAAATTCCCGGATTGTGGGACAAATATCAGGGATATTTCTCGCCCTACCTTGCGCGGCGGATTGCCACACTGCGCGCTCACAATTCTGAAAATCTCATTCGATGAAGCGACTGCTTGGCGAAAAACTGAAATTCGACTGGAAGGTCGTCACCGTCACGATTGTTAGCACCCTGTTGTTGATCATTGACCATTACTATGCGTTCACTGATTACAAATACTGGGATCGGTTCATTTTCTACTTTGTCATCCCTTTGCTTTTGATTCTGTTCCTGTTCCGCGAGAATCCGAAGCATTACGGCTTTTCCCTCGGTGATTGGAAACTGGGTTTGGTTTACGCCGCGCTTGGCATTCTTATCATGGCTCCCATCCTGTATTTTCTGGGACACGGCAACGAGTCTATGCGGACTTACTATGCCCGGCTCCTTCCCGGTCTTCCGTGGACAACCTTTCTCGACCTCGTTGGCTGGGAATTCTTCTTTCGCGGCTGGATTTTGTTTGCCTACCTGCGCCGCTTTGGTCATGACGCGCTATGGTTGCAAGCCGTCCCGTTTGCGCTGGCTCACATTGGCAAGCCCGATGTCGAGACGCTTTCCACCGTCTTTGGCGGATTTGCCTTTGGCTGGGTGGCGTATCGTACGAAGTCCTTTTTCTGGCCTTTTCTTATCCACTGGTTCGTTTCCACCTTTGTCATCCTGATTGCGGCTGGAGCGATATGATCGGCTGTGAGATTCGCCCTGCGCTGGAATCCGAAGCGGCTCAAATCAAGAGTCTGATTCGTTTGGTTGGGATCAACCCCACGGGGTTGGCTTGGCGGCGCTTCGTCGTGGCGGCCAATCGAAACGGGCAGGTGGTTGCCTGCGGCCAGATCAAGCCTCACGGGACGGATGTTCACGAGCTGGCCTCGATAGCTGTCCACCCCGATTATCGCGCACGCGGGCTTGCTCGGAGCGTCATCGAATTCCTGCTGAAGGAAGGTGAACGACCGCTTTATCTGATGTGCATGTCTCACAACGGCCCAATGTACGAAAAGTTCGGTTTTCGGGTAATCGAGGCGAGTCAAATGCCGCGTTACTTTGTCCGAATCCGGAAACTGTACGACGTTGCCGTTTTGTTCCGAAAACCACTGGAGGATTTGCTGGTCATGAAGTTGGAGTAAAATCATTGGTATGAAAAACGTTATATATGTTTTGATTGGAGTGATGGCGGGTTTTGTGCTTGCGGGCGCGCTTGTTTTTGTTGCACGTGCCCCTGCGGGCGAGTCGATTGTGTTGCAGCCTGCGCCCACCAAGGCTCCCATTGCGGTGCATGTTGTTGGCGCCGTGCCGCGGCCGGGATTGTATGAACTTGCCAAAGGCGCGCGCGTACAGGATGCCATTGACGCGGCGGGCGGATTGCTTGCCGCGGCCGGTACCGATAAACTCAACCTTGCCGCCTTGCTGATGGATGGTCAACAATTGGTTGTTCCGTACCAGGACGGCAGGTCGGTGACGACAGTCGAAGACGGGGTCGTACTTCCCTCCACTGAAACAGATACTTTTACCGAACCAACCGAGGAACCTTTCGAAGATATAAATACCGAATTGCTGAATCTCAATACCGCCACCGTGGAGGAACTTGAAGCGCTTCCCGGCATTGGTCCGACCCTCGCCCAGCGAATCATCGACTATCGCGATCAAAACGGATTTTACGTCATCGAGGACATTATGAATGTTTCCGGTATTGGACAATCGACGTTCGATAAAATAAAAGATTTGATCACGGTATATTGATGCCCGCCTTCGATCACTTTTCTTTTGTTGCGCCTCTGTACGCCCGCATGACCTATTCCAAGTCTGCTGTCATGCGCGAACTGGCTGACCTACCCGTCAGCGGGCGGCTGCTCGATGTGGGCGGCGGCACGGGACGGGTCGCATCAGCCATCCGTGAATGGGTGGATGAAGTCGTCATTGCCGATGTATCCTGCGGCATGTTGAGGGAAATTCCCTGCGACGGACTTCATCCCGTCTGTGGCGGTTCCGAGACTTTGCCCTTTGCCGACAATTCCTTCGAGCGCGTCATCATGGTGGACGCCCTGCATCACGTCATCCATCAACCCGACAGCGCCCGTGAAATGTTCCGCGTACTCAAGCCGGGCGGATTGCTCGTCATCGAAGAACCAGACATCCGCACTTTCGGCGTCAAGTTGATCGCGCTTGCCGAGAAATTATTGCTGATGCGAAGTCACTTCCTCGCGCCGGGTCAAATTGTGAAGTTGTTTCCTGATGGGGAAAAGACAGTCAGGGCGGAGGACGGAAATGCCTGGGTCATTGTAAAAAAATAAGGTCACGCTTCAAGCGTGACCTTATTTTTTTATTTGCCAGCCAGTACGCTTCTTGCAATCACCAGCCTGAGGATGTCGCTTGTGCCTTCGCCGATAGTCATCAGCCTTGCATCGCGGTACATCCGCTCGACGTGATAGGCGCGGCTGTAGCCGTTGCCGCCATGGATTTGGATGGCATCGTAGCAGGCCCGCTCCGCCATTTCGCTGGCATAGAGTTTTGCCATCGCCGCCTCCTTGCTAAACGGACGTCCCTGATCCTTGAGCCATGCGGCCTTGTGGACCATGTTCCGCGCCAGTTCGATTTCCAGCGCCATGTTTGCCAGTTTGAATTGGACGGCTTGGAACTCTCCAATAGGCTGGTTGAACGCCTTGCGCTCGTGGGCATATTTCACGGATTCTTCCATTGCCGCCCGCGCCAACCCGATGGAAATTCCGCCGATGAGGATTCGCCCTGAGTCGAGGGTGGCGAGGGTTTGCTGCAAGCCGCGCCCTTCCGTGCCGACTAGGTATCCAAGTGGCACGCGCACATTGTCGTAGGTGATGCCGTGAGCGGGGGAGCCACGCAGTCCCATTTTCTTTTCGGGCGGACCAATCGTCAGTCCTTTGGCATCTGTCGGGACAAGAATCATGCTCAGGGATTTCGATCCGCCTGTGGGGTCGGTGCGGACGAGGGTGATGACATATTCCGCGATGCCCGCGTTGGTGCACCACATCTTCGAGCCGTTGATGACCCACTCGTCGCCTTGTTTTTCGGCTTTGGTGATTGTCCCGCCCTGGAGGTCGGAGCCGGCGTCGGGTTCGGTCAAGGCCAGCGAACCAAGTTTCCCCTTGCCCTGCGACATGCGTGGCAGCCAGGTTTTCTTCAATTCCTCCGAGCCGAAGACGGCGATGGGCCCCGTGCCAAGCATGTTATGGGCGGTGAAACTCAAGGCGGTCGAGCCGCAGCCCCAGCCGAGCTCCTCCATGGCGACGACACAGGAAACCATGTCCACGTTCGAGCCGCCGTACTCTTCGGGGATGTTCATGCCCGTAAGGCCAAGCGGACCTCCCTTGCGGACGGCGTCCCAGTTGAATTCCTCTGTCTCATCCACTTCCCGCGCTTTGGGTTTGATGACTTCCGCCACAAACTCGTGGACAGTTTTCTTCCATGCCTGTTGTTCTTCAGTCAGGTCAAAATTCATTTTTGCTCCTTGAGAGACCTAAAGGTTTTTAAAACCTTTAGGGTCTGGCTAGATGGTGATTACCTTCGCCGCTTTTGTCTGCGCCTCGATGATGTCGGTCATGCCGCCGACGATGCCGACCTGAACTTCCTTGCCCAGCCCGTAATGATCGAGACAGGTGGAGCAGAGAAGCAGGCGCGTGCCTTTGGTTTCCAACGCTTTCAATTGATCCAGAACAGGCGAGCCTGCCACCGCCAGCTTTACGCCGTCGGCATAAAAGCAAATTGCGGGCGGCAGGTGCGTGTTTTGCGTCAGCAGTTCGAAATACTTTGCGGCCAGTTTGTGCTGCAAGGCGAGGTCCCCTTTGCCCATGCCGTTGTTTGTGACGAGAATGACAGTATCTTTCATGTTGTATTCCTTATTTTCCTTGAATTTCCTTTAGTAGCGTGATCGCATCTTCCATTTTCTCTTTTTCCACGAAAATCTGCACGTTGCCGAGCATGTCGATTGTGGTCGGGTAAATGCTTTGCCCGACCGATTCCTGAAACAATTCCACATCTATTCCGTGGGCTTCAAGATAACTCTTGATCAATTCCGCTTCCATCCTGCCGTAGACTTCGGCGAGCAGGGCGTATTTTAATTCGTCCATCATGACCTCCAGCAAACGATAAACAGAATCGTCCAAATCGTGCTGACGATAAGCTGCCGCACCCCGATGCGGGTCGGCTTCCATCCGATGGATGGGTGGGTGATGCCCCAGACTGTTTCAAGCCATTGAAATAAGAAAGGGACGAAGATAAACTTCGGGATGAGTTGCATCCAGCCGAGGATGAGAGATGCGCCCAGGTTGAACGATGTGTACAAAAAGGCGCGATTACCCATCCGCCACAACTCTTTCCAACCCCGCGCCTGATCCTGTTTCAATTCGCGTTGTTCCAGCCTCAGGTAGGCGTAGACAATGCTGGACGCGGACTGGAGCCATGTCCAAACCCAAAGCCACCAGCCCTGTGGATTATATCCGCCGAGCGCGACCCAATACGCGGCAGGCGCGGCAAGCGACAGCACACCCGTGGCGATGACTTCTACCCCGGCCTGTTTCCGTTCCGCCCGTTTGCTGACCAGCCACAAATGCCAGGCAAAGACCGGCGCGCCGGGAATCGCCAGCAACAGCACATGACCAAAGCCTTGTGCAATGAGCGCGAGCAATGCCAGGGCTGCAACTCCGCCGTAGACCAGAATCCAAAACCGGGCGGCGGGCAGGTCGGTCTTTGGACGTCTGCCCGAAAGAGCCTTGACGAAGATCGTCATAGGCTGGCGCAACATAAACGCGGACATCGCCGCGACGGTGAGACTGAGAATCGCGGAGTTGAATTTTCCGCCCGCAAAAATGCCAACCAGCAGTGGACTAAGAATGAAGACCCACGAGCCGTGATCCTGCGGGATGGCAATTTGTTTTTTGAAGTTTTCTCTCATCTTAGGCAAGCATACAGGAAAACCCCCGCGCGCGCAAGGTGGTTGTTTTTTTCGCCGGACGCCGTCGAAACGTAATTGGAAAAACCTGCTTATAATACAGGAAATCAATTCAAGGAGAGATTTACATGTCACCCAGAAAAAAAGTAAGCAAGGAAGAAGCGCAAAGAACAGAGCGGACAATTCAATACGTCGCCGCGCTGATGATTGTCATCGTGGTCGCGGTTGTTGCCTGGCCCTACGTTGCCAAATTATTTCCCAAATCAGAGTCAACCGGCTCCGGCGTTGTTGATGTCGGTAGTGAGACTGCCTGCTCGGTATTTGACTCCATCCCAGCCGCCGCGCAATATAACGAAGTTCCTCCCACGCTGATCGACACGTCGAAGCAATATTTTGCCACCTTCAAAATGGCGAAAGGTGGTGAGTTCGTCGTCCAGTTGTACCCCGACAAGGCGCCGATTACGGTCAATAGCTTTGTCTTTCTTGCCTGCAAGGATTACTTTGACGGCGTGACTTTCCACCGTGTGATCGATGGATTCATGGCGCAAGGCGGCGACCCGACAGGAACTGGTACGGGCGGACCTGGTTATCAATTTGTCAATGAGGACAGCGACCTGGTATTTGATAAGAAGGGTGTAGTTGCCATGGCGAATGCTGGGCGTAACACGAATGGCAGTCAATTCTTCATCACATTTGCTCCGCAGCCAGCATTAAATGGTGACTACACCATCTTTGGTCAGGTGGTCGAGGGAATGGAAGTGGTAGATGGGATCACATTCCGCGACCCGACGACTGCCAATTTTGAAGGCGATGCCATCGAGACGATTGCAATTACTGTGAAATAGAAACGCGGAACAAAAAGCCGGGTGGGGATTATCTTCCCGCCCGGTTTCTTTTGCCGCCATTACCTTGCGTCCAACCCTGTGATTCTCGAAAGCGCCCGATGGGCAAGCATCGTTGGCGGCAAAAGAACAAAATGCAGGATCAGGCTCATTCCAAACAGGGTGGCAACTGCGCCGAGAAAATCATTTAGCAACGGGGCGATATTTTCCAGCATCCATCCGCCCGCGCCGGCGAAGATGCCCAAAGCCAGCAGTCCGGCAATCCATAAGCCGAGCGGGAGCCAGGAGTGGCGGTCTGATTCTGACGGCATCATGGTACTGGAAACCGTAAAAGCAAGATAGAACCAAAGTGGAAAATCATTGACCTGGGGCAGTAACATCAGCCCTTTCCAGAATAGATCGAATTGTCCGTTTGCAAGCACGTTCAAAAGGGCGCCAAGTCCCAGCCGATTCATGCCCGCATAAGCGATAAACAGCGAGCCTGCAACCAGCGGTGCAATGCCGATCACTGAGTCGCGGATGATGTCTGTCTGCGCGGTTTCCACGTAGCCCATGAGCAGGCGTCCATTGGGCAGCGATCTGGGTATGAGCGAAAATCTTCCCGTCCGCACGTTTAGCAGTTTTGCCATCAGGAAATGGCTGGTTTCGTGCAGGAACACGCCGGGCAGGAAGATGATCGAGAACAAACCAATGGTCAACTGGGGATTGTGGGTGAGGATCAGGAAAACGGCTTGTATCTCACGATGCAAAAGCCGCTGGATGATGACCAGCGGCAGGAGGGTTAGAACAAACCAAAGGAGTCCGGTGAAGGGCATTTAACTTGCAGCCGCTTTTGTGATGGCGACGAAATCGTCCACTTTCAGGCTTGCGCCGCCGACGAGGGCGCCGTCGATGTCGGGTTGACCGAAGAATTCGGCCGCGTTTGCTGCCGTCACCGAACCGCCGTACAACACACGGATGGCTTGCGCAATTCCCTCGCCGAACAGTTTCGCCAGCGCCGGGCGGATGACATCCTTGACCACGGCGTTTGCATCCGGCCCATTGGAGGCCTTGCCTGTGCCGATGGCCCAGACGGGTTCGTAAGCCACGACGATGCGCGGAGCAAATTCAGCGGAAACGCCCTTGAGACTCTGAAGGGTTTGAGTGGACACCACGCTTTGGGTTTGCTTTGCTTCGTACTGCTCCAATGTCTCGCCGACACAGACGATGGGGGTCAGGCCGGCTTTCTGGGCGGCGGTCAACTTTCGGTTGACGATTTCATCCGTCTCGCCGAAATAGGCGCGGCGTTCCGAGTGGCCGAGGATCACATATCCGCATAATTCCTTGACCATTCCAGGGGCGACTTCTCCTGTGAATGCGCCCTTTTCCTCCCAGTGCATGTTTTGCGCGCCCAGTCCAATCTTCGAACCTTCCAACAGGGCTGAGGCGGCCATGAGCGACATAAACGGCGGACAAACGACTTTTTCCACGCCGTCGATCTCGCGCAATTGCGCGCTCATTTTGAAGAGCAGGTCGCGGGTTTCCGCGACGGTTTTGTTCATTTTCCAGTTTCCAACAACGAGTGATTTTCGCATGATGAGTTCCTTATTGTGTGAGTTTGAGATGATTTTCCGCCATGACGCGGACCCATTCGGGCGCATCCGGTTTGGAAGTTAAAGCAATCAGGATGTTCTTCGCTTCCTCCTGATTGCTCATTTTCATTTCGTATTCCGCCTTGAGCAGCGACACTTCCGGCATGTCAGGATTGATTTTTTCAGCAGATTCCATTTCTG
This sequence comes from Anaerolineales bacterium, assembly GCA_034433295.1. GTDB lineage: Bacteria > Chloroflexota > Anaerolineae > Anaerolineales > Villigracilaceae > Villigracilis. Next base: position 9,092 of record DAOUAS010000012.1, read on the forward strand.
CAATCGTTTCCACAACCTCTTCCGGCGAACCATTGTAAAGGAGGTATCGCCCGCGCGCAATGTGACTGAGCGCCGGGTCGGTTCTTTCGATCCGTTCGAAAGGCAGGAACAAAGGCATATCCTTTTGCTGGGCGGCTTTGTAAACCGCTTCGTGAAGGTTGCCTGTGAATTCCGGGGGAAATTCATGTTTGCCCGCCGGTTCCATGCGCAAATACAGGTTTGCGGCTGGAACCCAGGCCTCGCGCTGCATGAATTGGTCCGCCGCCCTTGCAAAAAAATCCCTTTTATTGGGTCCTGCCAGATCGGCGGACTTTGTCAGTTCTTCCATCGCCGGGACGATTTGTCTTGCATCCCATAATTCCATCGCCAGGGCAAGTCGCGCATCGGGGTCGTTTGGATTCTTTGCCGCGAGTTCCCTCGCCGCAGTCAGTTCGGGCGAGTCGTTTTGTCCGGCGGATGCAGGCTGCCCCCTGTTGGAGGCGTTATCAGGCGGTTGGGATGAAAGAACTCCAGGCGGGGGCTGTGATGCGGATGGTTGAGTCGCCGCCGGAATCGGCATGATTGGACGGTTAAGACGGTTGCGAATTGCCAATCCCATAACCGCCAGACAGAGCAGGATGGCCAGCCCAATCCCAACCCACATCCACGGTGAATATTTTTTGGACGGCACAGGGGCGGCTGTGGTGAAAACCCCTGCATCCTGCTTTTTTACGTTTATCCTGTCTTTTGACATGCTCGAACGCATGATAACGGCCGTGCCTTGCATCGGAACGCCGGATTCCGTCCATGCCTGTTTGAAGGCAAGCATCAATTCCTCGACTGTGGCGTAGCGGTCGATGCGGTCTTTGGCCAGCGCCTTCAACAAAACCCGCTGGACAGAATCGGGCACGGAGGGATTGACCTTTTGCGGCAGGGGCAAAGGCGTGTAAATATGATCGTGAATCACCGAGAAGGGCGTGTCGGCGCTAAAGGGGACTTGTCTCACCACCAGTTCGTACAGCATCACGCCGAAGGAGTAAATATCCGTGCCGGCGTCGAGGTCTTTCTTGCCCATGGCTTGTTCGGGCGAGATGTATTGCGGCGTACCCATGATCGAATCGGAGGACAGGGTGGACTCGCCGGCTTCCGCGATGCGCGCCAGGCCAAAGTCTGCGAGGTACATGGTTCCGTCTTTCGCAATTATCACGTTCGACGGCTTGACGTCGCGATGAAGAATTCCCTGTCGGTGGGCGTATTCGAGGGCCGCGCCGACGGAATTTACCACCTGTTCGATTTCGCCCGATGTCAGCGGTCCCTGCCCCAGACGCGCCTTGAGCGTGTCCCCTTCGATGTATTTCATCACCAGATATGGGCGTTTTTCGTGTTCGGAGTAATCGTAGATCGGGACGATGTTGGGATGCTCCAGACGCGCCACCACCTGCGCCTCACGCTGAAAGCGCAGGGTAAATGTCCGGTCTTCGTTGAACGCGGGATGAAGCACCTTTAATGCCACATAACGGTCGAGCGAGGCGTGATAGGCTTTGTAAACGGTCGCCATGCCGCCCTGCCCAAGTTGTTCGATGATCCGATACGGACCAACGTTTTCACCGATATTGAAGGACATTAAATGATCTCCGGGTATGTTTTTTTTCGATTATAGCCGGGCGCGATTAATTTAGGTTGTGCCCGCGTAAATTGTTTGCAAACTGAAATGCGGGACGGGCGGAACCTCCACCCGTCCAATTCGCTGACATTCTTTTGGACCACGTTACTTGCTGATCAGTCCCGGCGAGAAATTGATTGTGCCGTTCGAATTGGGGGTGAAGATGACCCGATAGACAGGAGCAGGTCCATTTTCGCAGAACAAGGTCCAGCCTTCCTCCCAGACTCCCGCGCTGTCCGGCTCTTCGGTCACGACGATGATTGCCGCCGCTGGAAGCGGGTTTTGGCAATCGGCATTCTTTTCAGCCAGGGAGGTGACAAAGTCCCAGACCCGCTTTCGCAGTTCGTTGTCGCCGCGTCCGCCCTGAGGAAGGGTCGGGTCGTATTCCTCGTCCACCGGCATGGTTGGCAGATACAGGCTGTCAGGTTCCACGGCTTCGGGAGTTTCCAGCCACTCCGGCGGAATTTCGGCGGGCGGCCAGTCCTCCGATTCTTCCGGGAACGATGGTTCGAAGGAGTCGATGGGTGGAAAACCGGGTTCCACATTTCGACTGAAGACAAAAACACCGATCCCTGTTCCCAGGCAGAGAAATGCCGCGCAACAACAACACGCAACGATGACTGCCAAAACCACGATAAGGATGATATTTTTCGAGGTCTTTTTGGGTTCTGATCCGGATTCCATGTTCAACCTCCATTTTGCATAAGGGAGCGTAGATTATTGGCTTCCCTATATGTTGTTGCTGATGATGCCCTCGCAGCGACATCAAGCGAACGAAAGGAGAGGATGGTTCTATTTTACGAACCCTAAAAAGGATGGATGTTTCCATCCATCCTTTGATAATCTATTTGTCGAGCAACGCCGCTACGCCAGGCAATTCCTTGCCTTCGAGAAATTCGAGCGACGCGCCGCCGCCGGTGGAGACGTGAGTCATCTGTTTGGCGACCCCCGCCTTCTTGACAGCGCTTGCCGAGTCGCCGCCGCCGATGACGGTGGTCGCGCCGGATTCAGCCAGCAATTTCGCCAGGGCAAACGTGCCTTCGGCAAACTTCGGCATTTCGAAAACGCCCACGGGTCCATTCCAGACCACCAGCTTAACTCCGCTCAACGAAGCCTTGTACACTTCGAGGGTCTTGGGTCCAACGTCCAACATACGCCAGCCAGCGGGGATCTTGTCCACATCCACAGTCTGGGTGTTGGCTTCGGCGTCGAATTTATCCGCAATGACCGCATCCACAGGCAAAATCAATTTATCGGCGGATTTTGCCAGAATGGATTTGGCGGTTTCGAGCGAGGCTTCTTCAACAAGGCTGTCTTGCATGTTCAAGCCTTTTGCCGCAAGGAAGGTGTTTGCCATGCCGCCGCCGATGATCAACTTGTCGCATTTGGAGAGCAGGGTTTCCACAACCAAAATCTTGTCGCTGATCTTTGCGCCGCCGAGGATGGCGATGTAGGGATGTTCGGGGTTGGCAATCGCGCGTCCGAGATATTCGAGTTCCTGTTCCATCAGGAAGCCCGATACGGCAGGCAGGAAACGCGCCACACCCTCAGTGGATGAGTGGGCGCGGTGCGCGGAACCAAACGCGTCGTTGACATACACTTCGCCGAGCGCAGCCATCTGCTTGGCAAGGTCAAGGTCGTTCTTCTCTTCGCCCTTGTGGAAGCGGGTGTTTTCGAGCATCAACACTTCGCCGGGCTTTAATTCCTTCGCTATCTTTTCGACTTCCGGCCCGATGCAATCGGGAGCCATCTTGACAGGCTTATCCAGCAAAGCAGCCAAGGCTTCGGAGGCAGCTTTCAGGCTGAACTCGGGATCGGGTCCGCCCTTCGGGCGTCCTAAATGGCTCATCAACATAACCGATGCGCCCTGTTCCAAAACGTATTTGATGGTCGGCAGTGCGGCCTTGATGCGCTTGTCGTCGGTCACCTTGCCTTCCGACATGGGCACATTGAAATCCACGCGCATGAGCACGCGCTTGCCTTTGAGGTCGATGTCTTTTACGGTTTTCTTGTTCATAACTTCCTCGGTAAATCGGTATTTGAAAAATTGGTAGATTGGGGATACCAATCTACCAATTTACCATTTTACAAATTACAGGTTCTTCGCCATCAACGCAGCGAGATCAGCAGTACGGACCGAGTAACCCCATTCGTTGTCGTACCAGGTGACGACTTTGACGAAGTTGCTCTTGTCTTTGCCGAGGACGCTGGTGAAGGGAAGATCGACAGAGGAACTGTACGCGCTGCCCTTGAAGTCCATGCTGACCAGGGGTTCGTCCACGGCTTCGAGAACGCCCTTGAAACGCGGCTGCTTGGCGGCATCGCGGAACGCCTGGCGCAGTTCTTCGGTGGTGGTTTCCTTTTCGAGTTCAACGGTGAAGTCCACTACGGAAACTGTGGGGGTGGGGACGCGCAGGGAATAGCCGTCGAATTTGCCCTTGAGGTCGGGGATGACGAGGGCGATGGCTTTGGCGGCGCCGGTGGTGGTTGGGATGATGTTCAAGCCGGAAGCGCGGGCGCGGCGCAAATCAGAGTGCGGCATATCCAACACCTTCTGGTCGTTGGTGTACGAGTGGATGGTGGTCATGAAGCCGCGCTTGATGGTGTACTTGTCATGCACGACCTTGGCGGCGGGAGCCAGACAGTTCGTGGTGCAGGAAGCATTCGACACGACGTGATGCTTGGCGGGATCGTACTTGTCTTCGTTGACGCCCAACACGACGGTCAGGTCTTCGCCTTCAGCGGGGGCCGAAATGATGACCTTCTTCGCGCCGCCGGAGGTGATGTGGTTGACTGCGCCTTTGACGGTCTTGCCCTTCTTGTTGACGCCGTCTTCCTTGATGGTGAACAGACCCGTCGATTCTATGACGATGTCGATACCGAGGTCGCTCCACTTGATGGCGGAGGGATCGGTTTCCTTGAAGACTTTGACTTTCTTTCCATCGATCAAGAGTCCATCGTCGGCAACTTCCACTGTGCCATCGAAACGGCCATAGGTCGAGTCGTACTTGAGCAAGTGAGCCATGGTCTTCATATCGCCGATGTCATTAAAGGCGACGACTTCGAGTTCCTTGGGGTACTTGTCGCGGATCGCTTTAAGTACCTGTCGGCCGATGCGGCCAAATCCGTTAATACCAACTTTTACTGCCATTTTGTTTCTCCTTTAAGGAAAGTATTTTGTTCGTGAAATTTCACACAATCTTTATTTTAGCATAAATTCCGCACATTATAGCACTTGTCATGATTTATTTTTGCCCAAGGGGAGGGTTTTCTCAAAGAAGATATCCATGATAACCTGTGCCAATCTGTCTGAGTCGTGTCGCCACGGGTGACTGCTGTCTACCAGATTCAGGCAGATTGTGCGAGAATCGAATATGGCTTTTGCGTCTGCCAAAACCCACTGGGATGATGAGCCGATATCATGGTTGTAATTATCGTTGCACAAAATGATATCGAAAAGATTTTTGCCCACATGTTTTTCGAGCGCGTGGACGTGATCGTAGCAGGTGAAAAAATCGGTTTCACCCAGTTGGGTGGCAATGTTGCAAACGTAGATTTTTGTCGCCCGGCTGGTGCGTATGGCGGCAAGCAGGTCGCGAACCAGAAGGTTGGGGATCAGGCTTGTATAAAGACTTCCCGGCCCAACGATGATTATATCTGCACTAAGGATCGCCTTGATGACGGGCGGAAAGGCGGGCGCGTCATCAGGCTCAAGCCAGACTCGATGAACTTTTCCGGACATCTTCGGAATCTTGCTTTCGCCTTCGACAAGCACTTCATTGACCGAGTCGGGAACTTCCATGGTGGCAACCAGTTTCACGTTATGAAGAGTGGAGGGGAGCACGCGGCCGTTGACTGAAAGTACGCGTCCCGATTCGGCCACGGCATCCTCGAAGCTGCCTGTGATGTCTGCCATGGCTGCGATAAAGAGGTTGCCAAATGAATGGCCTTCCAATTCCGGCGATCTGCTGAACCGGTATTGAAAAAGCTGGGTGAGCAACGCTTCGTCGTTTGAAAGGGCGGCGAGACAGTTGCGGATATCGCCGGGCGGCAAAATCCCCTGGCTTGCGCGCAATTTGCCCGATGAACCGCCGTCGTCTGCAACTGTAACCACCGCTGTCAGGTTTCTGGTGTAGTTTTTCAACCCGCGCAGGAGGGTGGCAAGACCGTGTCCGCCGCCGATGGCGACAATGTGTGGTCCGCGATCACGGCGCTGAAAACTTTTTAGATGATCGAGCAGTTCCGAGCCTGAACGGATAAACGGGCTTAGTAAATACTGATTTAGCCCCAACATGCCATAGATAACGAACCCAATCCCCACTCCTCCAAAAATGAGAGCGCGCAAAACGCGTGGAATAAAGTTTAGAGAGACGAAGGCGAGCAATAGCCGCAAAGGCGAATCTGTGACTTCATTGTGATATATATCAATCAGAATGACGCCAATTCCCAGACCCAGTATCGTGGTGCCGATTAATACAAAGATGAACCATCGTTTAATGCCCAGTCCTGGACGAAGCCAACGCAGGATATTCCAGATGCGCGCAGGGATTTTATTCCGCATGGGGAACGATGATAGCAGGGATGAAGTGCCGCGTCAAATCCACTTTCACAGCAGGTTTTGTTGTTATTTTGTTTTACAAAAAGACGTTTGTCGACTGTTCAGTTTTTCTCCAGCCCATGCGCGTTGAGTAATTGCTCGTTTTCCAAAATCTTCTTTGTTGAGCCATCCGCCACTACCCGACCTTCGTCCATGATGATGGTGCGGGGAAATAATTCCTTCACCAAAGCCATGTCGTGCGTGGAGACGAGCATGGTGATGGGCAATTCGCGCAGTAAATTGATCAATGTCCTTCGCGCGCGCGGATCAAGCCCTGCGGTGGGTTCATCCAATGCCAGCGCTTCGGGATTCATCGAGAGGACGGTTGCGATGGCGATGCGTTTTTTCTCACCGACACTTAGATGATGAGAAACCCGTTCGGCATGTCCGCTCATGCGGACGGCAGACAGGGCGGCTTCCACCCGCTGCCTGGTTTCCTCCGCGCCAAGCCCCTGGTACAGCGGACCAAATGCCACGTCATCGAAGACGGTGGGGGAGAACAACTGATCGTCAGGATTTTGGAAGACCAACCCAATGCAGGCGCGGACGCGGCTGAAATTTTTTTGTTCCACTTCCAGTCCGCAGACGCGCACATCGCCTTTGCCAGTCAGGATTCCATTCAGGTGCAGCATGAGCGTGGATTTTCCCGCGCCGTTGGGACCCACGAGCGCGACCTTTTCGCCGGGCGCGATCCGCAGGGAGACATCCCTCAACGCGGCATGACCGTCAGGGTAGGAGTAGGAGAGGTTTTGGACTTCGATTGAATGATGCACGATTGCTCCACAAAGCCGCTCATGCGGGGGCTTAAGCCCCTGCATGAGAAAATTGGGTTTAGCCCCAGAAGATGATTCCAAATAATAGAAGAACGCCGAGTAGAGTCAAACCTGCAAACAAAACCAGTTTGCTGGAGGCGTTCAGCGGCAGAGTGGGCATTAGTCGGACTTCGCCGTCGTAGCCGCGCGAGAGCATGGCGGTGTAGATTCGGTCACTGCGTTCGAAGCCGCGCAGAAAAAGACTGCCCGCCATGCCGCCTGCAACCTGTGCCCGCCAAACGATTCCGCCGCCTTCGTGCGTCCTTCGACTACGCTCAGGACGATTAACTTCAGGGTTGGCCCCTGATCTTGCCGCGCGCGCGCGAATCAGCCTCAGGGCTTCATCTATCAATACAAAGAGGTAACGCCAGGTGAGTCCAAACATGGCTACAAGCAGGCGCGGAATTCCCACCGCTCGCATGGCTTGCAGCAATTCAGGGAAGGGTGTGACTGCCGCCATCACGATTGCGGCTTGCACCGATAGCCACGACTTGAGCGCGATGCTGATGAAACGTTCCAGTCCTTCGACGGAGGCGGTCAGAGTCCACATGCCGATGGGCAGGAAAAATAATGCCGCCCCGTCCACGGTGAAGATGACGGGTAGCGCCGCCAGTACGAATGGCAGCGCAAGACTCGCTCGCTTGAGAACGTACCCAACCCCAAGCGTGGACAAAATTTGGATGGACAGAATCAGCGCAAAGAGTAGGATGTAAACCGCCCAGGCGGAGACGGGGGTCAGGGAGCAGGTCAAGATAAAAGCGACTACCAAAACGAATTTGACCCGTCCATCCAACTGATGAACAAGGCTATGACTGTGGCGATAGGGGTCTAGAAAATGAACATGCATATCTGCGCTTTTTTTGACAACTCGAAAGTTAAGTTTCTTCCGCTGTTTAACAAAGAAAGGTGAGACTTTCATCCACGCCTTTCATTTTATAATACCCACGGTCGCAAATTGCGCTTCCCGCAGGGTAAAAAGGCGCAATTTGCGACCGAGTGCGGTATACCTTGTCGAAAAGATTACGACGCTTTTTGCGAATGCCTTGCGTATGCCACACCCAGCGCCACGCCGAAGACGATCAACGAGCCGACGATGCCCGCGACAATGGTGGCAAAGGCTTCGTTCGTAATCCCTGGGAAAACGTAATCGGGGATGATCTCGAACAGCGGACCCTGCGCTACGTCGAGGAAGCCCTTTTGCTCGGCGACCCATTCCAAGCCATCGGGGTGGGCGGAGGCGAGCGGCGAGAAGACCGCCAGCAGGAGGGCGACTCCCAGACCAACTGCCCAGACAACTTTCCCACCAGCAGGGGCGGCTTTTCCGCTTTCGAGGATGTCACGCCGCGCCGCATAGAGGAAAGCCAGCGCGCCGACGGTGATGAGTCCTTCGCCGATGCCGATGACCGCATGAATGCCCGCCATGGCTGGGATGGAGATGTTGGCGGGGGATGTGCCCGAAGCGGCGAGTTGCAGGGCGACGGCGAGCGAGGCGATGAAAATCGAGAGCCAGGCGCTGATGAAGCCATTGACCAAAAGCGACCAGTGACTTTCGCCGAGCAACTTTTTGAGGGTGGTGTAGGTGAAGTAGGAAACGGTCACGCCAATAACGCCCATGTTGAAGATGTTGGCTCCCAGCGCCAGCAAACCGCCATCCTGGAAGATGAGCGCTTGAATGCCGACCACGGTGGTCATGACGATGATTGCCGCCCAGGGACCGAGGAGCATGGTGGCGAGCGCCGCGCCCATCAAGTGACCCGATGTCCCGCCCGCGACGGTGAAGTTGAGCATCTGCCCGGCGAAGATCGCTGCCGCTAAAACGCCCATCAACGGAACCTGACGTTCGCCGAGGTCTTTTCCAACACGACGGAGCGCGTAGCCAATCGCGATAATGGACAGTATCCACAAAATGACAGAAACAAGCACAGACAGGAACCCGTCAGGGATGTGCATGGGTTGGGGTGAATACAACATGACTAATCTCCTTTATGATGTTTTTGGCACTTCGGGCAAATCCCGAAGAAGGCCACATGGCTATCGATGGAGCGGTATCCACTGGCGGTTTCCAACTCTCCAAATAGTTTTTCCAGTGCCGCGTGGTCGATCTGGATTTCGGCGTGGCATTCGCGGCAGATGAGGTGATGATGATTGTGATTCTCCGCCAGTTCGTAGACCATCTTTCCGTTGCCCACATGCGCGGCAAGCAGGAATTTTTTCTCTGCCAGTTCTTCGAGCGTGCGATACACTGTCGGCTCGGTCAGGCTGGGATGTTCCTCACGCGCCATCTCGTAGACCTGGGTGGGGGAGAGATGTCCGCCCGTGTGGTGGAGGACATGCAGAATCGCCACCCGCTGGGGGGTCATCCTCAGCCCTTGGGCGCGGAGTTGGAGGGCATATTTCAGGGAACAGGTCATGGGGTTTCCTTATTGCAAGAAGTTGCAATAGTATAATTTATAAGACGATGACAAGGAAGGGGCTTCTTACCCTTTGAATATACCCATCCTTCGCGTTGAGCGAAGTCGAAGCGCCTAAATACCCGTGTCCTTCGACTACGCTCAAGACGGGGAAAATCGGGTGTAAGATTGGGGCAAATACCATATTCTGGAGGGCATCCATGAACAATCCTGAAGCAACACAAATGGCTTTAAGCATCCTGCGAGCAGGGGATAATTTTCAATGGTATATCATCACGTTTTTGGCGCTGGTGGTGTACATCTATTTCAATGAAATTTCAAAGGCGAATTGGAAAGGCATCGCGGCGGGACTGGCGCTGTACTCGGTGCATTGGTTTTACGAGATTCTCAACGCTCTGATCCAGCATTTCAGCGGTCACGCCCTGTGGACTGTCCCGACGGGTACGGCACTTTTGCTCCTCATCGGTGTGGGCATTGAGTTGAGTTTCATGTTTTCCATTGCAGGCTTGGTGATGAGCAAACTACTCCCAACCGACCCGAAACTCAAACTGCTGGGAATCAACAACCGCCTGTTGTTTGCAATTGGTAACGCGGCGTTCTTTTCAATCGTTGAAATTTTCCTTGCGAAGACGCCCGCCTTCGTCTGGGTCTATCCGTGGTGGGGTGCTTTTCCTGTTTTTGTCACCGTATATATCCCATTCTTTTTGGCGGCATTCTATTGTTATGACTGGAAGCCCAAGACACAGATTGCCTTCATTAGCACGGTTGCTGGAGTTGACATTTTGATGATGATCGTCTTTGCGGGTATCCTAAAGTGGATATAGAAATGCAAGGATGAAAGCGAAACGCTTCGCTTAAAGGATGAAAAAAGGACTCAACGATGGCTGAGTCCTTTTGATTTCTCGATTATTACTCGTTGCTCGGCGCTTGTCTTTATCCCCCCGCAATCTTGACCTTGTATCCCAGTTTTTGTAATACCTCCGCCATGCGCTGACGATGCTCGCCCTGGATTTCAATCATCCCGTCTTTTACCGTTCCGCCGGAGCCGCATTCCTGTTTGAGTTTCCTGGCGAGGGATTTCAAATCCTCTTCGGTGAGTACAATGTTCTTGACCACGGATACAACCTTCCCTCCGCGTCCGCAGGATTCACGATGTAGATAGGCGGTCTGCTGTTGCGGAGGCAGGGATTTGCTCCGGGCTGCGGTTTGCGCCCGCTTGCGCAAATCTCCATCCTCGGAAGACCAGACGGTGCGATTGTCATTGGGCATGGGTCAATTACTCGCATTTTGTGTGTTGACGGGTGCGCTTTCCGTCTTCGGCAAGAAGAACAGGCAGAGGATGAAGCCCATCGCCATGATGAACGCTCCGGTCAGGTAGGGATAGTTCAGGTTGATGTCGAGTGCGTATCCCGCCCACAGCGGGCCGATGATGCGCCCCAAACTCATGAAGGCGTTGTTCATGCCCATTGCCACCCCCTGACTGACGCCTTCCTGTTTCGAAATCAACGAGGAAGACCCGGGGCGGATCATGGAATTGGTCAGCATGAAAAAGCCGGATGCCAGCATAACGGATGCGGCGATTTTGCCGGGATTGCTTTCCACCACGGTCATCAAAATAAAGCCAAAGACACTGGCAAAGAGCGAAGCCTTGACCACGAGTGCGTCACCCCACTTGCGGGTGGCAGGACCTGTCAGCATGCCTTGCACAATCGCAGAGACCAGTCCGACGACCGTCAGTACAATGCCGACCTGTGTGGCATTGTACTCATAGCGGAGTTGGGTATACATCCCAAAAACGCCTTCAAAATTGGCGAGCGCGAAACTGTGCAAAAAAGCCAGGAAAAGCAAAAAACCGATGGGACCGAAAAGAGCTTTCCACATCTCGCCCAATTGCGGACCGTTGATTTTGCCAAGCGAAACGGTTCGTTCTTCTTTGGAAAGCGACTCGGAAACCATTGCCCAGGTCAGGACGACGGCAACTATGGAAATCGCCGCCGCGAAATAGAATGGCGCGGAGAGTGAAATCCCGGACATCATGCCGCCGATGCCGGGGCCGAGAACCATGCCCGCACCCATCGCCGCACCGACCAATCCCATGCCGCCGCCGCGTTCGTGGTGACTGGTTCGGTCGCTGATGATTGCCATTGCCGTGGGCAGGGTCGCCGAGGAGAGAATCCCAGCCAACCCACGGGTGACCATCAATAAGGTGAGCGAGGTCTGCGGCGTGAACATGCCCGCTTCGGCAAAATCTCCCACCATGCCATACAAAACCTGTGAGACTACGTTGCCAATTATCCCCACCAGCAGAATGGGTTTGCGTCCGTAATGGTCGGAGAGGCTGCCCCAGATGGGGGAGAAGATGAATTGCATGATGGAATAGATCGCCATCAACATGCCCATATCCCTGCCGCTGCCGCCAAAGTGTTCGACGTAGAACGGCAGGATGGGAATGACGATGCCAAAGCCAAGCATCACGACAACGAGCGAAAAGAAAAGCACGGCGAGGTTTTTGTTTTTGAACATGAGCGGGATTATACTATCGGCAGGAATATCCCCATGACAAAATTCTCCTCACTCTACCCCAACATCGCCGCGTGGACAGAGTCTTACGGTTGGATCGAAATTGGAGAGGATGATTATTCCCAATCCTTCATCCGCGCGCTGGACATGGGCGGAATGGTCTGGGAAGGCAAGTCCAAATACAAATCAGTGGACGCCGCCCTCGATGATTTGGAAGCGGCGCTCGAAAAGATTATTGAGGAGATTGGGTAAAACCGACTCCCACCCTTCCTCCCCCAAATGCGACATTACATATGCTGATGAATCTTGTGTGCTTTTCATTGTCGAATTTGGGGGAGGTGCCCGCTAGGGCGGAGGGGTAGAGACTTCTCCCAATCCTTCGTCCGCGCGCTGGACATTGGTGGGATGGTTTGGTGTAGAATAGGGCAAGAGGTTTGACATGCAACAAACATTTCGCACAAAAACATTAATTACCAAAGGCGGAAAAATTTCCATAAAAGGGCTTCCTTTTCACACGGGCGAATCGGTGGAGGTGATTGTTCGTCGCGGGAAAAAGTCTATACGCGCAGGGAAGTATGCTTTGCGTGGGAAGCCCATGACATACCGTGACCCGTTCAAGGGTGTGGCTTTAGGTGATTGGGACGCCATGCAATGATCGTGTTGGACACTCATATTTGGGTTTGGTGGGTACACGGAAGTGATAGGCTTTCCCAAACCCAACTTGAGGCGATTGAGTCCAACGAAGAAGGGGTAATTGGCGTCAGCGCAATTTCACTTTGGGAGATTGCAAAGCTTGTGGAAAATGGGCGGCTTGAACTACCAGTTTCCCTCAAAAAATGGTTCGCGCAAGCCTTGAATTATCCAGGCGTTCAAATCATCGAGTTGACTCCTGAAATCGCCGTTGAATCCACGCGCCTGCCTGGAGAATTCCACCGCGACCCTGCCGACCAGATTATCGTCGCCACAGCAAGAGTGATGAAGTGCAAACTCGTCACGTCTGATGAGAAAATTCTCAATTACTCGCATGTGAAAACGATTGGATAAAAATTTTGAATTTGGGGACTTACTCATTTGTTGTCAAGTCTAAATGTGTTGTTATAATCAATCATAGTACTGAGGCGCAAAATGACAAATTTAACTAAAGCAAATCTCGCTCGGCTCGAAAAAGTTGAATTAAGAGATATTTGGGAGTCCGAAAGCGGCTCTTTTACGCCATGGCTTGCCCAACAGGAAAACTTGAAATTACTGGGAGACGCCATAGGTATTGATTTGGAACTGGAAGCGCAAGAAAAAAATGTTGGTCCGTTTCGGGCTGATATTTTGTGCAAGGATGTAAACACAAGTCAATGGGTTTTAATTGAAAATCAACTTGAAAAAACAGACCACAGCCACCTTGGTCAATTGCTGACGTATGCGGCTGGGCTTGAAGTTGTTACAATCGTATGGATTGCTTCGAAGTTTACAGATGAGCATAGAGCTGCATTGAATTGGTTGAATGAAATCACTGATGAGCGATTTAATTTCTTCGGCTTGGAAGTGGAACTATGGAGAATTGGGAAATCTGATGTAGCGCCAAAATTTAATACCGCGTGCGAACCTAATAATTGGACACGCGCAGTTATTGAAGGCGCATCCAAGGTTTCGAATGAAGACTTGTCGGAAAAAAGGCAATTGCAACTTGAATTTTGGACTGAATTTAGAAAATTTCTGCTTGAGCAAAAAAATTCCCCCGTAAGGGCTGTAAAACCTCAACCAGCAGCGTGGATGGATTTTGGCGTTGGACGTGCAGGTTTTAATCTCACCGCTATTGCATCCATGTACGATAATGAAGTGGGGAGTTATGACAGCCATGAGATTCGAGTTGAATTTGTATTAAAAAGCGAAGAATCAAAGGCGCAATTTAATAAACTGGCTGAAGCAAAAGATGAAATCGAAAAAGCTGTTGGGAATGAATTAGGATGGCACAACCCTGAAAAAGCAAGGATGTGTAAAGTCTACATTAGAAAATCGGTTAATCTTTATGACCGCGATGAATGGCAGGAACATCATAAGTGGCTTTACTCGCAATTAGAAATTTTCAAAAAAGTCTTTGGTCCAAGAGTAAATGACTTGTAAATTGAACAGGCAGAATATCTTTGCCCATTAAATCAAAACCCCGCCATTCAGCGGGGTTGATTTTTCTACTTCTTCTTCGCTTTCGGTTTTGACTCTGCAACCTGTCTCTTTTGCTCACGCGGCGTATAAATTGCCCTGATTTCATCCCGCGCAGGTCCGAGATAATCCAGAATATTGATCTCATCGTTGATGCCGCACGTGTCGGGATTCCAAATAATCATCATGCGGCTTTGGCTGATTTCGAATTTTTCGCGGTTTTCGGCAGAGGCGTTGTACACGGTTGGAATCCACCACAGAGGAATGGAGATAATACGCTGATCGGTCAATTCCACGTGGATGTGCTTCTCATCAAGCCTTATCGCGTGGATGAGCGCCTCTTTTGGAAACGTATATTCATCGATGGAGTGCTGGACTTTATACCGCTTCACTTGAATTTTTTCATCCATTTGCTTTACGTTTGTAGCCATGCCATTCCTCCAACAGGTATTCCAGATCCTGTTCGATGATCTTCAAAGCCTTGTTCAGTTCGTGAGTCCGCAGGGTTTTGCCAGCGCGCATCACTTCGATTTTTGGCTCCAGCCATACCTTTGCATCATTGTGGTCGTCCTGCGAGCCTTTTCCCACATGAACACTGGCGCGGTTTTCGTGCAGCGCATCGTAGCTGTGAAACCAAAAAATCAGGTTGTCCGATTCGAGGACTTTTGGACTCATCATAGGCGGTGATTATAGCAGGAAAAAAATCACTATTCACCATTCCAGATTTGCTCTACACTTACCCTATGAGCCAAAAACAGTCCGCTATCCAAAAAATCCGCGTTGGCTGCCCCGCCCATAACTGCGGCGGACGCTGCCTGCTGATCGCCCATGTTCAAGACGGAAAAATCATCCGCCTTGATGCTGATGACCGTCCCGACACGATTGCCGCGCCGCAGTTGCGCGCCTGCGCCCGTGGACGTGCCTATCTGCGCCGACAGTATCATCCCGACCGATTGTTGTATCCGCTCAAACGGGTCGGCAAGCGCGGCGAGGGGAAGTTCACCCGCATTTCATGGGAGGAAGCGCTGGATACCGTCGCCGCCCAATTTGAGCGCGTCAAAAAGCAGTATGGCAACCACGCAATTCTCATTCCCTCGGGGTCGGGGTCGCACCAACTCAACGGACCGTACGTCGCCCGCCGCCTGCTAAACTGCTATGGCGGCTTCACCAATGTCTATAACTCCTATTCGTGGGGAGCGACCAACCTTGCGACACCCACTGTGTACGGTACCCTTGTCACGGGCAACCAGCGGCAGGACTGGCTCAACTCGAAGTACGTCATTATGTGGGGTTGGAATCCCGCCGAGATGCGCGACGGCACCAACTCCGATTACTTTATGAAACTTGCCAGAGAAAACGGTGCGCACGTGGTCTGCGTCGACCCGCGCTATTCGCTCTCCGCCGCCGCCCTCGCCGACGAGTGGATTCCAATCCGCCCTGGAACCGACACCGCGATGATGAGCGCGATGGCATACGTGATGCTGACCGAAAACCTGTACGACGCCGAGTTTGTCCGCACGCACTGCGTCGGCTTCGATGCCAGCCAAATGCCTGTCGAGGGCGCGGAGAGTTACAGCGATTACATTCTTGGCGTCCGCGATGGTCAGCCAAAAACTCCCGAATGGGCGGAAGCCATCACCGCCGTCCCCGCCGCAACCATCGCCCGCATCGCCCGCGAATATGCGACGACCAAGCCCGCCGTGTTGTATCAGGGCTACGGGATGCAGCGTCGCGCCTATGGCGAACAGGTCGTCCGCGCGGGCTGTGTGCTGGCGGCGATTTCGGGCAACGTGGGAATCCCTGGCGGCTGGGCAAGCGGACTGGGTCTGCAAGCCGACGACGGCGGCGCGTTGTGGGGATTTTTCCCCATCGGGGAGAATCCCGTCAAGGCGGTGGTTCCCGTCTTCCTCTGGACCGAAGCCTGTCTCCGCGGAAAAGAGTTGACTCAGGCTGACGGTATCATCGGCGCCCCTCGCATGGACGGCGACATCAAACTCATCTACGCCGTTGCCAGCAATTCAATCATCAACCAGCATGCGAACATCAACCGCACGGCTGAAATCCTGCGCGACGAATCCAAAGTGGAGTTCATCGTCGTGCAGGATAATTTCCTCACGCCCACAGGCAGGTTTGCCGACATTGTTCTGCCAGTTTGTACGCAGTTCGAGACCTGGGGCGTCGAAGACGGTTGGAAGTACGGCGACGAAGTGATCGTGCAAGTGAAACTGGTCGAGCCGCCTGGCGAATGTAAATCCGATTATCGAATCTGCTCCGAACTTGCCCAGCGACTCGGCATCTACGACGTCTACACCGAAGGACGCGATGAAAAGGGCTGGGTGGATTGGTGCCTCGACGAGTACCGCCGCCGCCGTGACTTCCCCGACCTGCCTACGCTGGATGAGTTCATCGAGAAGAATCTCGGCGCGTACTCCAAGCTTGTCACTCAACCCAAGATCGCCTTTGCCGATTTCCGCGCCGACCCAGAGAAGTATCCGCTCAATACGCCGAGCGGCAAGATCGAAATCTTCTCGAAGAAATTGTACGACCTGAACAACCCTGAAGAAATTCCCGCTGTGCCGAAATACATTCAGGAATGGGAAAGTCCGTTTCCATCCCGTCATTGCGAGGAGGGTGTTCTTCCCGACGACACTTGCCTTGGCGGGCAGTGTCAGGGAGCAATCCCCAC
>DAOUAS010000013.1:0-2146 GCA_034433295.1 Anaerolineales bacterium
TCGGCACCTCCCCCAAATCCGACGATTCAAACTCTGAATCATTTTGCAAGCGTTTCATTGTCGTATTTGGGGGAGGACGGGTGGGGGCGGGCGTGGTGGCGCGGGTCGAGCAAGTGCGGGGGAGGAACTCGGCGTTTGAGCCTCGCGAGGCGGGGAGGCGGGCTTGCACTGAGCAGCGTCGAAGTGTCGAGGGGTTGTTTGAGAGTTTGTTGGTAGAGAGTTTCTCGTGAAAAGACCTTCCACGAATTTTTCACGAATACTCGAATGGAAGGCGCGATATTCGCGCATTCGTGGTTTCATTCGTGGATGGTTTCCTTTGCGCGGGTCGAGCCCTAACACATCCATAATTTGTATAAATAACTTCCTTGTGCCTCCGAGTCTTGGGACAGTATAATTGTCCCGTGCCGGCCATCCCCCTCAACCAAATCCTGCAAGGCGACTGCGTCGAGATTCTCAACTCGCTCCCCGAGAACTCGGTGGATTTGGTATTCGCCGACCCCCCGTACAACTTGCAACTACAAAACGATCTCTACCGGCCCGACTCAAGCAAGGTGGACGCGGTCAAAGACAAGTGGGATAAGTTTTCGAGTTTCTTGGAATACGACGAGTTTACCTTCGAGTGGCTACACGCTACACACAGGGTACTGAAAGACACAGGCACAATCTGGGTCATCGGCTCATATCACAACATCTTCCGCGTCGGCGCGATCATGCAGGATTTGGGCTTCTGGATTCTGAACGACATCGTCTGGTTGAAAACCAATCCCATGCCGAATTTCCGCGGCGTGCGCTTCACCAACGCCCACGAGACCATCATCTGGGCGCAAAAGAAAAAGGGCAAAAGGTACACCTTCAATCACCGCGCGATGAAAGCCCTGAACGACGAACTGCAAATGCGCTCGGACTGGGTCCTGCCGCTGGCGACCGGCGGAGAGCGGATCAAGGTTAACGGGGCAAAGGCGCACTCCACGCAGAAGCCCGAGTCCCTGCTCTATCGGGTGATCATGTCCAGCAGTAACGTTGGCGATGTGATTCTCGACCCCTTCTTTGGCAGCGGCACAACGGGCGCGGTTGCAAAAAAACTGGGACGTAATTTCATCGGCATCGAACGCGACAGGAAATATGTGAAAGTTGCCCAAAAGCGGATCGACGCGGTTGCCCTCTCCCCCGCCGAGGCGTTGACCCTGCCTGAGAAACGGAATCAGCCTCGGGTGCCGTTCGGGTCCCTGCTCGAAGCTGGGTTGCTGACCCCAGGGCAGAGTCTCTTCCTCAAGGGAGCCAAGTCCGTTCGCGCCGTTGTTTTGTCCAATGGGCATTTGAAATGCCAAGGACAGGTTGGCTCGATCCACGCGCTGGCCAAGTCGTTCGCTGGCGGAGCCGTCAACGGCTGGGAGATGTGGCAATACAAAGAGAACGGCGGGTTGAAAGCCATTGATGAACTACGTGAGAAAATAAGAACCCCTCTCCCTGGAAGGGAGAGGGCAGGGTGAGGGTCGCGCTCGACTATGGAGAAACTTCATCGTGTCCACCCGGTCATCCGCCAATTTGCGAGAGAATTGCGCCAACCGCAAACTCCAGCCGAAGCGACACTGTGGCGGCGCTTGCGGAACAGGAACCTGAAATACAAATTCAGGCGCCAGCATCCGATTGACTTTTTCATCATCGATTTTTATTGCGCTGAAGCAAAACTATTGATCGAGATAGACGGCGCTTCGCATGATGAAAAGGAACAACAGGAATACGATCAAGCGCGGACAGAATATCTGGAGGCGCTTGGATATAAGGTAATTCGCTTTAGAAACGAAGATGTGAGATACAACATCCACACCGTTTTCACGGCAATTATCGAAGAGGTTGAGGGTAGAATCAGCAGCGCCCCTCATCCTACTAGCCTTCTCCCCTGAAGGTAGAAGGGACTTACGAATCAGGAGACCCATGTCTAAATCATTTAACCTTATCGAAGAAAAGCAAATCCCCGAACTGAACGCCACCGCTCAACTCTACCTCCACAAGCGGACAGGCGCGCGCCTGCTTTCGGTCATCAACGACGACGAGAACAAAGTATTTGCGATCAACTTCCGCACCACTCCAAAGGATTCGACGGGCGTGGCGCATATTTTGGAACACTCGGTTTTGGGCGGCTCGC
>DAOUAS010000014.1:0-59389 GCA_034433295.1 Anaerolineales bacterium
GGGGCTTAGCCCCCGAAGGAGCAAAGCATATTGATTGAGACAAAACAGCCACTGCGCCCTTTGAATCATCTCAGGTTTTACGCAATGGCATTTGAGTGGGGCGAGAGGGGGTCGAACCCTCACGTTGTCGCCAACGACAGATTTTAAGTCTGTTGCGTCTGCCGATTCCGCCATCGCCCCAGCGCGCATATTTTACCTTAATTTCGTATGGGTTTATTCCTTGATCTTCAATCCCTCCACGCCGTAATAACGAGACCCGCAATTTTGAACGAATTTGGTCCAGGCGTTGCCTTTGGTGCGGAATATGTCACGGGTGTCGATGTCGGCGGTGTCTATGGCCGGGACCTCGACAAGCAGGATGCCCCGGGCTTTGGCTTCCTCGATGATGGAATCGCGTTCGTCCCAAACCTGGGCGCGGTAGACAAAGCCGTTCAACTCGCCATAAATGACGTAGTTGGCGCGCGCCGTGTATGCAAAACCGGCAAGCATGATTGCAAGGGATGCCGCCAGCAGCCACCGTTCCCTTATTTTTTGTGCGGACCACATCCCGACGACCCAGGCCATGACAGCCAGACCGAGGAGCAGCATGAAACGCGCAAGCGACCGTCCGCGCGGATCGGGGGTGGCGCTGTAGAAGTAGGCGCTCGGCGACTGGATGGCGATGATGAGCAGGCAGGTAATCAACGCAGTCGAAGCCAGAAGAATGGCAACCCGTTTCAGGCTCAGGTTGGTGGAATTTGGATCCGTCGAAAGCACCCCAAGCCCGGTCATCATCCCAATGAAGATCATGTGCGGAACAAACATTCCCTTCAGCGAAAAGAAGATGAAGTCGTTTGCGTGACGCCAGGAGAGAAAAGGCACGGCAAGCGGGCTGGCTTGTTTTACGTCCATGCCTGCCAGCCGCACATTGGACGGCGAGACGATCAACGCGATCATGCCGAGGAGCAAGAAGAGCCAGGTAACGAAAATCGTCCAGAGAGATTTCGCCGCCCAAGCCTGCTTTCTCGACAACCAGGCGGCGCCAAGCAAAAGGCTCATCGCACTGAACAGGAATACACAACTGATCTCGCCCAATCCGGCGGCAAGAAATGCCAGCGGCGCAGCGAGGAAGTTTATCCAGCGGGCGGATTTTTCCCTGTTCATTTGCCATGTAATTAGACCGAGCAGCAAAATGCCAAAGACAATCGCTGTGCTATAGGGCAGGACACCCGATCGCCAGTATAGAATTTGAAAGCGTTGCGGCGAGAGGTAAAGGTTGTAGAAAAGCAAGATTCCACCGCCAAGGAGTATCGCGTCCGCAGGAAATGGATGAAGCAGCCGGGATAGATTCCGTCCGACCCAGAACAGCCCGCCGAGCCAAAAGGCGATGGTCAGTGTGGCAATCATCTGGTTGCCGAACATGCCGAGGGTGTTCTCTGTCAGTGTGGAGAGGAATGTAAGCGAGTAGCGGTTGGTCGAGTAACCAGGCTCGAAAGTGCCAAAATATTGCAGTGTGGCGGGGATCGTTCCCAAATTGCGGGCGTCGGCGCTGTAGCACCAATCGTCGGCCCAGTAACGGTTGTAGAAGCCGAGGTAGGCGAGCAAAGCCAGTCCAGCCAGCACGACGAGGTTGCCGAGAAGGAAGGTGAAGGAGGAAAGTTTCTTGAACATGTGAAATAAGTCCTTGTTTGATATTACAGGTGATTCTTTCTATTTCCTGTCCAACTCGCTCATCAACTTGTAGTGATTATCCGCCTGTTTTTCCATGATGATGATTTGACAATTTTTTGGATTACGCAAATTTTCGAATTCTTCAACGCTCCAATGAAACCAGCGCATGAGGAACAGTCTCATCGCCATTCCGTGAGAGACAATAAGGACATTTTCTGGAAAGTTTGTCTTTTCAAAATCTCTGTGAAGCGTGTTAAAGAAACTGCTAACTCGGTCGTATACGTCCGCTCCTGATTCGCCATCGGGAATACGATAATAAAAGGTGCTGAAGTTGTCACGTTCTTCAGTGATTCCTTTATTTTCGTCAGGATGTCTTAGATGTCCCCAATCCTGTTCGCGTATTCTGGGGTCTTCAATGGTTTTGACAATGTTGCTGTTGATTGATTCCTGAATGTGTTGGAAAGTCTCTCGTGTTCTAAAGAAAGGAGATAGATACACATAGACGCTTTCATTTCCAAGGAGTTCTCTTATCTGCATTCCTGCCTGTTTTGCTTGTTGAATTCCTGCAGGGGTTAATTTCAAAGCGAAGTCCTGGGTGGTCTGATATTGTGAACGGTCAAGGTTCCCTTCAGATTCACCATGCCGAACCAAAATTATCCGCTTCGGTCTCATCCAAGCTGCTCCTAATAATCATCCCTTTAATATCGTTTCGATTTTCCGTAGTGCGTCTGCCGAAAAGTCAAGCCGTTGCAACGTACCGACGGCGTCTTCGATTTGTTCCACTTTGCTTGCGCCGATTAATACAGAGGTCATGGCTTCGTGACGCAGAACCCAGGCGAGCGCCATTTGCGCGAGAGTCTGTCCGCGAGATTGGGCGAGTGCGTTCAGCTTGCATACCTTGTCCAGCTTCTCGTCGGTGATGTTGGCAGGCTTGAGAAAGCCATGCGCTTTGGATGCGCGGGAGCCTTCGGGGATTCCACCAAGATATTTATCGGTCAGCAAGCCTTGTGCCAGCGGCGAAAAGGCGATACAGCCGATGCCTTCCTCTTTGAGCGTGTCGAGCAGACCATCCTCCACCCAACGTTCAAACATGCTGTACTTGGGCTGGTGGATGAGGCAGGGCGTGCCGAGGGATTTCAATATCTTTGAGGCTTCGCGGGTTTTATCCGCGGGATAGTTGGAGAGGCCGACGTAGAGCGCACGCCCACTGCGGACAATGAAATCGAGCGCCTGCATGGTTTCTTCAAGCGGTGTCTCAGGGTCGGGACGATGGTGGTAGAAAATATCCACGTAGTCTAGCCCCATACGCTTGAGGCTCTGGTCAAGGCTGGCGACCAGATATTTGCGTGAGCCCCAATCGCCGTAGGGACCGTCCCACATGGTATAGCCCGCTTTCGACGAGATGATGAGTTCATCGCGGAAGGGACGCAAATCTTTTTCGATGATTTTTCCGAAGGTTTCTTCGGCGGAGCCTGGCGGAGGTCCGTAGTTGTTGGCGAGGTCGAAGTGGGTGATGCCGAGATCGAAGGCGCGCAAGACCATTTCGCGGCTATTGCTGAACGTATCCACGCCGCCGAAGTTGTGCCACAAGCCGAGCGACACAGCGGGAAGTTTGAGTCCGCTGCGACCTGAGCGGCGGTATTGCATGAAGGTGTAACGGGATTCGTTGGGGAGGTAGGTCATGGTTGCTCCAAAGTAGTCTACGCCCTTCGACTTCACTCAGGGCGCAGTACGTTTTACACAAGCCCCTGTTCGATCAAACTATCTGCCATCGAGAGGATTGCTTCCTCTGTTGTGCGCGGACTCCAGTTGAGGAGGCGTTTGATTTTCTCGTCGGAAAATTCAAAATCCCATTCGAGGTCACCGACGACGCGGGCAATCTTTTTGTCGAACAGAGCCAGCAGGCGGACTGCCCAAACAGGGAATTGCAGGGTGTGGATTTTATATCCGTGTGGCGCATATTTTTTGTGCAGGGTGTCGGCGAGGTCTTTGAGCCAGATTGTCCCAGCAGGGCAGATGAAGCGGTGTCCTGCCGCTTCGGGCGTGGTCATGACGAGGATGAGAGCGGAAGCCACATCGCGTACATCCACAATACCAACTTTCATCCGCGCCACGCCCGGGACTTGTCCCAGCATGAGGGTGCTGACCATCTCAGCCGAGGTGGGCAGGTCTTTGTTTGGCACGGGACCCAGAATCAGCGGTGGGTTGACCGTGACGAGTTCCATCTTGTTGATATTTTCCGCGCTGTGGATGAAGTCCCAAGCGGCGCGTTCGGCGAGGGTTTTACTTTTAGCGTACGCGCCGATGTCCTTCCCGACATCTGACCAATCATTTTCGTCGAAGGTACGGTTCTCGCCGTTGTGTCCCGAAGAGACTGCCGCAACCGAAGAGACGATGACGACTCGTTTGATGTCCGCATCGTGCGCGGCGCGGAGGACACGCAGAGTTCCTTGCACGGCGGGGGTGATGAGTTCGTTCTCGTCCTTTGGCTCCAACATCGGAAAAGGGGACGCGACGTGTAAAACGGATTCACAGCCCGCGACGATTTTGTCCCAGCCTGATTCCTGGGTCAAGTCTGCGCTGACGATTGAGAGGTTGTCCCCGACTTCGACGTGCCTGCCAACCGTCTCGCGGACTTCGGCTTCACGCGAGAGAGTCCGCAGGGTGGCGCGGACTTTGTAACCCTGTTGAAGCAGTTGGATAATGGTATGCAGGGCGACGAATCCGCTTGCGCCCGTGACAAGAATGGGTTTGGACATTTTTCTATTCCTTTTGAGGTAATGGCTTGACGTACTTGGTGACTTCTTCCTCGAAACCGAGTTTTTCGTAGACTTTTCTTGCGCGTGAATTGTTCGAGAAGACATACAAGGTCAGCAGGGAACAACCTTGTTCACTTGCCCACGCTTCTGCTTTGTCGAGCAGAATCCGCCCGACGCCCTGACCATCGAACGCAGAGTCCACAGCGATGTCTGAGATGTAGGCTACTTTGGAGTCGTTGAAATAATCAGTCTGGATTTGGAGGTGAAGAAAACCTACGCGTTTACACGTCTCGTCTTCGGCGATAAAAATCGCGGAGTCAGGCTCAGGCAACTCCATTGCCTTTTTTAGCGAGGCGAGGTTGGCGACGTCAATCTCATCCCGTGTGCGCCATGCGGGCAGGTCAAATTCGGAGAAGCGGGAAATCAACGATTCGATGAAGTGTGCGTCGGAGAGGGTAAAGGGGCGGAGGTGAATGGTCATAGTAAAATGCTAAATACCGCCGCCACAGCCCCCAGCGCCCCGCATGAGAAATTGACCCAATCATTGTCCAGCCACTTCCAGCCGCGGATGTGGACGGTGGGTGTGCCGCAGGTGTGGACAGGGTGTTTCTCGGTTTCCTTTTTGTCGGTGGGGCAGAAGTACATGGCTTGCACCGTGCCGCCGAGGAGGGAGTCGAAGAGGGAACCAGCGAAGCCAGAAAAGGTAATTAGTAAAAAGTAATTGGTAATTGGAGGTTGGGGGTTGGAGATTGGGGAAAAGATAACCGCAAGCAATCCGATGATTCCCGAACCAGCGAGGGCGGCGAGGGTGCCGACAAGGGAGATTCCGCCCGACGTGCCTTTTTCGACGGTTTTCCGCAAGTCGGTAATCATGCGCGGTGGGTGGGGATTCAGGACACCGAGTTCGGTCCCCCAGGTGTCGGCGTTGACGGCGGCGAGGGCGGCGGCAAACCCAACCCACGTCCATGGCTCGTTGGGGAAGAACCAACTCAGGGCGGCAAAGGCGGTGGCGATTCCGCCGTTGCCGAAGACCTGTCCCGTGTCGCGTTCATGTCCCTTGGAGAATTTTTCGTCGAGTCCCTGCTTGCGCTTTTTGAATGCGCGGCTCAACGCCGAGGAGGTGATGAAAAACGTCAGCAGGAGAATTGCCCACTCCCAGCCGCCGACGCCGAAGATGATTGTCCCCGTGAACACGGCGGCAACGGCCCCGCTCTTGTTCAGGCTATGGGCGCGGTAGGCGAGGACGGCGATGAGGATTGCGAAAAGGAAACCGAGGAGGAGTTGCATATTTTTTGGTCGAAAGTCAAAGGTCGGACGTTTGACTTTCGATTTTTGACCTTTCTACACAGGCGTCGTCACAATGAAAAGCACGGCAATTAAAAAGAACAAACTTGTCAACATGCTGGAACCCCAAACAACGAATGCCAGCGCGCGTTCCTTTTCCCAGCGATAGAAATACAAGCCGGCCACCCACCCGACCACCGAAAGCAAAAGACTGGTGACGGGAAGAATGATCAACTGTGACGATGGCACCGCTTCGGGCGTGTTACCCGCAAATTGAAGTCCCAGCGCGACGCGTGGTGTGGTCGGGATGACGAGACTCACCCAAATGAATAATCCCAAATTGAGGAGCAAGGTGGTCAGCCAAAGATAACGCGCCAGGCTGCTCGACCATGCCTGAGTGACGACGAAGGATGGGTACACCGATTTTGATTCTGCGGGCGTCAGGCTTCCCATTTCAGTGGCGCGGGCGAAGGTCTGGGTAAGTTTTGCGGGTTCTTCGGGCGAAATCACAAACACGCGCTTGGCGGTTGCCACCAGTAAAAGTTTTTTCGCATCGGCGGCGAGGAATTCCACTACGCCGAGGTCAGGGTGACGGCGCACCCCGATCAACCCGCCAGGAAGGGGCAGGGATGGCAGTTTGAGGGGCACAGTCAAATCGTCTGCGGAGCGGATGAATTCGATGTCGGTCAGCGGGATGTCTTCGGCGCGCAATCCCCACTTGACGGCAAGGCTGTCGCGGTCAAGGTGATAGTCTGCCTGCATCAACGCATAAGCCCGATAAACAAGAAAAGGAATTGGAATGAAGGACACCAGTACAGCCAGCAGGGAGATCAGGAATATGGGACCGACGACCGCGCGGGCAAGGTTGATGAATCCTGCAACGGCAATGCCTGCCAGCACAAGGATGATGATGCCGTGAATGATCAAGCCGCGTCTTTTGGGTGGAGGGAAATGTCCGACGTTCATAAAAGCCTTCAACACGGAGACCACAGAGTTCACAGAGATTCTTAAAAAACTCCGTGTCCTCCGTGCGCTCTGTGGTTAAATCTCGCTCACTTCCTCGCGGATGACATTGCAAACGTAGTCAACCTGCTCCTCGGTCATCACGCCGCTGAACGGGATGGCGAGTCCGCGTTTGCCCAAATCTTCGGTGACAGGGAAGTCGCCTTCGCGCCAGCCGAAACGCTCCACCATGTAGGGTTGCAAGTGGATTGGCAGGAAATACGGGCGGACGGGGATTCCGCGCGCTTCGAGTTTCTTCGCCATTTCATCGCGGTTGATTTTCGGGTCGAAGCGGATGACGTACACGAACCATGAGGTGCGTGTGGTGAAAGGTTCGATAAACGGGACTTCAACTCCCGCGATCTCTGTCAGCCTTGACTCGTACCACGCCGCAACCTGCTCCCGTTTCGAGAGAATTTGGTCCAGCCGTGACATTTGCGAAACGCCCATCGCCGCCGACATTTCGTCGATGCGGTAGTTGTAGCCGAGGTGGGTGTGTTGCAGCCAGGTGTCGCCAGGGGCGCGTCCCTGATTGCGGAGGGCGCGCATCAAGTTGGCAGCTTCGTCGTCGTTTGTGACGATCACACCGCCTTCGCCCGTGGTGATTTGTTTGTTCGGGTAAAAGGCAAAGATGCCGAAGTCGCCTAGGGTGCCAGCATGTTTGCCTTTGTAAGTCGCGCCCAGCGCTTCGCACGAGTCTTCAATGACGGTCAAGCCGTGTTCCTTTGCGATTGTGTTAATGGCATCCATGTCGGCAGGTTGACCAAACACATCCACGGGGAGAATTGCTCGTAGAGGCGGATGGCCATCCGCCTCTACTTTGCGGGGCAGGTACTTTTCGATATTCTTTGTCGCATCCGCGATCAACTCAGGGTCGATATTGCCCGTCTTCGGGTCGATGTCTACAAAGACGGGAATTGCATTCTCGAACAGCAGCGCATTCGACGAAGCCACAAACGAAAACGGCGTGGTGATGACGAGGTCGCCTGCGCCAATTCCCGCCGCGCGGACGCAGAGGTGAAGTCCCGCCGTGCCAGAGTTGACGGCGATGGCGTGCTTCGCGCCGGTCAGGTCGCAGAAGGCTTTCTCGAAATCGGCGGTGTATTTGCCCATGCTCAAGATGGGCGTGTTGATAACGTTGATGACGGCTTGACGATCTGCGTCGTTCAAGTCAGGGGAAGACATGGGGATTTTCATGTTTTTTACCATAGTGGCGGAGCGGCGCTCCGCCACTATTACATTTCCTCGATTATTTTTTCGATGGGAATATGTTTGTTTTCTTTTTCCTTGCGCTGCTTCAATTCTACCATTCCGTTTTGGAGTGCTTTTTCTCCCACCGTAATCCGTAGCGGGCAGCCAATCAAATCCGCATCGTTGAATTTGACTCCTGCCCGTTCGTCGCGGTCATCGAACAAAACCGAAATGCCAGCGGCTTGCAGTTGGTCATAGATTTCCCCGGCTTGGGCGCGGGTGTCCATCTGTTTGCCTGGGACATGCATCAAGTACACGTCAAACGGTGCGGCGGATTTGGGCAGGGTTAAGCCTTTGTCGTCGTGATGGGTTTCGGCGAGGGCGAGCAGGATGTTCTCGAAGTCAAACTCGGAGCGCGTAGCCAAACTAAGGGCGGAGAGGACAGAGAGTGAGCTGCCACACTTGACGCAGGAATCGCCCGCTTTGGCTTGGGTCAAATCTGCAACCAGTTCGGGGGAATAATCCCGTCCGCAGTTGGTGTTGAGCAGGTGATAGCCCGCTTCGTTGGTTCCAGCCGCCAGGTTTGGCGACTGCGGAATCAGGTCATCTACAACAATGAGCGCCTTTTGCAGTCCGATGGGGGAGGCGTATCCAGCCGCCGCGCCCGCTGAGGTAATTTCTTCAACTGTCGCCGCGCGGACATCGCCCACGAGGTTCTTCAACTTGGCTTCGCTCATCTGCATATCGCCACGCACGACAACGAAGACAAATTGATTGTCTGATACACGAGTGGACATCAGGGCCTTGGCGGTCTTCTCTTTGGGGATGTTCAAAAAGTTTGCCAGCGCTTCAATGGTGTGACACTCGGGAGTCAATACCTTTTCAGTGGGGAGTTGTACTTCCTGCGAGAAGGGTGTCTTCTTGAATTGAGCGAGTTCAAGCCGTTCTGTGTAACCGCAGGCGGGGCAGTGAATAACTTTCACCGAACCCGTCTCCAGCGGGAAGAAGGTTTCCGTTTCGCTTTTCAGCGTGGGGAACAGGGCAAGGACATCCGCTGAATTTTTCAACTGCGAAAGCGCCAGTTCGCCAAGCGGCAGGAGTTGATTCTCGCGGGTCAAGTATCCCGCGCGGACAAGCCAGCCGAAGCCTTGAGTCCGCGCATTGTTTGGAAATTCACGCTGGGTTTGGATGTTTAGGTCTTTATATTTCATGGCAATAGAAATTCCCCTCTCCTTTGGGAGAGGGGGCAGGGGAGAGGTCAGGCGTCGGTCTTCTTTTTTCGCATCAACTTCTGCTTGGTATCCGTAGCGGGCGCTTGCTCAGGAACAGGGATTTGACTCGACGTCTGCGCAATGGACTCTGCCTGGGCGGCTTCCGAAGGCGTGGACTCGGGAACAGGTTCGAGGTCGAGTTCGACGGTTTCCTCCATGCGGATCTGTCCGCGCAGGAAGGCTCCCTCTTCGGTCACAAAGGCGGTGGTCACCACGTCGCCCCAGACACGTCCCGAAGCGCGGATTTCGAGTTTTTGGGTGGTGATGTTTCCGCGCACCGCGCCCGCCACGATGACGGTGTTTGCGCGGACGTTTGGGCAGGTGACGCGTCCTGTCTCGCCGACGACCAGCATCCCGCGCAAGGCGATCTCGCCTTCGAATGCTCCCTCGATGCGGACTCCGCCCGATCCGTTGATCGAGCCATGCCAGATGACTCCCGAACCGAGCACCGAAGTGATCCGCTCG
The DNA here is from genome assembly GCA_034433295.1 of Anaerolineales bacterium. Classification (GTDB taxonomy): domain Bacteria; phylum Chloroflexota; class Anaerolineae; order Anaerolineales; family Villigracilaceae; genus Villigracilis. The sequence continues at coordinate 9,623 of DAOUAS010000014.1, forward strand.
ACAGCTTGCACAGGCTGTGAACTTGTTTCTGTGGGAGTGACGTTGCGTTTGAACATGACTTCATAATTTTACCGTAGAAAGCCAAAGGCGGACAACGCCTCGGCGAGGGGCGCGCTAAAAAGTTGTTAGGGGCGGAGTCCAAAATCTTCCGATTTTGGCGGCACGCTTTGCGTTTGGAGATTTTCCCATCGTGACATTCATATTCGATGACAGCGTCCCCAAATAACATGAAAAAATTATGTCCAAAAAGGTTATAATGATTTACGTAAAATCAGTTATTCAGCCGATAAAAGAAAAAGGAATACCAGGGCAGGGTTTCTTGTGCAAAAGGAGGCTAACATGGCTACCGAAAAGCAACGGCTCACTTTCATTAGTTATTCGCGGGGCGATAAAGAGTTCGCATTGGCTTTGGCAAAGGAATTGAGATCTTCGGGCTTCCTTATCTGGCTCGACCAGTTGGATATTCCCGCTGGCGCCCGCTGGGATGATGAGGTGGAAAGGGCGTTAACGGAATCCGAGATCTTCATGGTGATTCTGACGTCGAAATCAACGGCTTCCAACAACGTAAAAGATGAAATTGGTTTTGCCATCGACAATAGCAAACGGATCCTCCCAGTATTGCTGGAGAACGTAAATGTGCCATTGAGGTTAAGGCGCTTTCAATATGTGGATTTCACGAACATGCCCTACAAGCAGGGTATCGAAATGGCAAAGGAACTTCTGAGAAGACTTCTAAACGAGTCGACAGGACCAAATCAAGCCATTGCCGTAGAAGATTTGAGTCAGGAAGCCAAAAAGAGAAGTGAAAGCAAGATTCCATCGCCAACCGATGCGGAGCGACTGGCTCGTCAAAGAGCTGACGCCGTCCGGGCAGCGCGCGAGCGGGAACAGCTAGATCGCCAGTCTCAACAGGCTCAATCTGCCCAGCCAACAAACAATAGAACGCCAATCCAACAAAAACAACCAGGGGCTTCGATGTCAAAGTTGATATCCATTATCATCGGTGCTTCGTTCTTGTTGGTTCTTTGTCTGGGGGGCGGTTATTTTATGTACAATCTAATAACCACCAATCCGACTCCCACCGTCGAAAAGGTATCGCACTACACGCTTACTCCCGTTGTTACCGTTCTGCCCATATCAATCGTTGCAGTGGATAGCCCCACCGAAATTCCCACTTTTACGCCAACGCCGACAGTTATACCGACCATCACGGTTACGCCGTTTTCCCCCCAGGAACCGGATCGCTTTATCATTTTCTTCTTCGACACCGTCATATACAGACGGGAGTATGAACTTGCGTGGTCTCTCCTAATGGAAACATTCAGAGAGAAAAATGATTTAAAAAGTTTTAACGACTGGAAGTCTACCTGGGAGATGGTCAAAGAATGGAAGGAGCCCGAATTTTCCGTAACTTACCTTACGGAAACAAAAGTAATCGTGTCGGCTCCTGAAATATGGTTTCGGGCCAGTAAATGGTATTCTTTGAAAAATCTGAATTACTGTCTCGTTCGGGACGAGAGCCGCAACACATGGATGATCGAAACGAAGAGTGCCTGCGGGCTTTAGCTTGATAACCGCATTATAAAGAAGATATTCCCATTCGCGCGGAATTTATAAGCGGATTTCTTTTGACTGTAGCTTTTCGCCTATAATGTAAGAAAACCACCCCATTTCGAGAGGGTCTTGTATGCCTCCATCGTCAGAAATCCAGGTCTTCATGAGTTACAGCCGCAGAGATGATGCTGTCATGCGGCGCATTGTGACATTCCTGCGAAACAAGGACATCAAGGTATGGGTGGACAATGAAAAGTTGATTCCTGGAACGCCCATTTGGGAGGAGGAAATCGAAAAAGCGATTAAGACCGCGCCTGCCATCGTGGCTGTGCTTTCCCCCGATTCGAAAAACTCGGAATGGGTGCGGCGGGAAATCAGCCTTGCCGACCAATATCGAAAGCGCGTCTTCCCCGTGCTTGTGCGCGGCGACGAAGAGTCTTCCATCACACTGCGCCTTATGAACCGCCAATATGTGGATATTCGCGCCAATGAAAAGGCGGGGCTGAATGCGTTGAGCATGGCGCTCTCGTTCTATCTGGAGGAATTGAGCGCGCGGCAACCAGGAACCTGGAAAGAGCCCGGCCCTTCCGCCGCGCAAAAGACAGAGGAACACAAACCCATCGAAAAGGAAGCCCCGCGCCCCACGAATGCTGAAATCTACAGGCGCTCATACGAAGCGTCTTACAAGGCAACGCAAGCCTTCCTGCCGAAGTTGAAAATCCCCGCTTTGATTTTGGTCATCGGGACTATTGGGTATTTTCTCTGGCAGGGCGTTTCTTCGTTGATTGCCGCCATGCCCGGCGCGACGAACACCCCGCAAGCGACGATGACCGCCACGCCCACGAAAACAAAGACGCCTGCGCCGACAAAGACCGTTGTTCCCACACCCACGCTTGGCATCGGCTCAGTCTTTGAATCTCATGGCGTGATCATGCTTTACGTGCCAAAGGGAACCTTCTCAATGGGCGGCGAAAGTTATGATGATGAAAAGCCCGTTCATCTCGTTGACCTGGACGCCTATTACATTGATAAATACGAAGTAACCAACGCCGCCTACAAACGCTGTGTGGATGCGGGTGGCTGCGTTGCGCCCAAATCAAGCAGTTCAAATACGCGCGCTGCATATTATGGCAATCCTGAATTTGACGAATATCCCGTCGTTTATGTAGATTGGAACATGGCAAAGACCTACTGTGAATGGCGTGACGCTCGTTTACCTACCGAAGCCGAATGGGAAAAAGCCGCGCGCGGCACAGATGGGCGCGTGTACCCGTGGGGTGAAAACATTGATTGTGATAAGGCTAATTATCAAAGTAGTTGCGCTGGCGATACAAAACAAGTTGGCAGTTATCTTGACGGCGTTAGTCCTTATGGCGCTTACGACATGTCTGGTAATGTCTGGGAATGGGTGAGCAGTTTGTATAAACCGTATCCTTATGATGCAACTGATGGTCGTGAGGATATGAATTCTTCCAATCGCCGCGCGCTTCGAGGCGGCTCATGGAGCTACGGCATTAACTTCGCCCGCTCGTCGGTCCGTTACGGGTACTCACCTGATTACTCCATCAATTTCGTTGGTTTCCGTTGCGCCCGCTCACCGTAAAAGCAAGGATGAATTATGAGGGATGAAAAAGACCTCCGCGACATTTTGTGTGTCTGTGGAGGTCTTTTGGTTTTGGGGTATGCTTCACGCCCGCGCCGCTGTTTTTTTGTGTTCTTCCATGTAGGCGCGCAGCAAAGCGTTCATCCTTGTTTGGTATCCGCTTCCCTGCCCTTTGTACCATTCGATCACATCGCTATCCAGCCTGAGCGTAAGCTGCTGTTTGGTAATCGGCTTGAGTCCGCGCCGAACGATGCCTTTTGCGAACATTTCAGGTGTAACTTCGGGAATGTCGGAAAGGTCAATGTCCGCATCAGTCATCGTGTCCAGCCTTTTGAAATCAGTGCCCGATTTCTTTAAAATAGATTTTTTCTTCATTTTTTGTCGCCTTTCGCGCAGAGATAATCCGAATCACGTTGTTTTCGTCTGTGTGCGCGACCACAATGACGCGAAATTGCAGGAGTCCAAAGGTAATGTAGCGGGTCTTGCCATAATCAAAACGCTGGTCTTCAATGGTAAAAACATCGCCATCGAACATAGGTGGGATATCGGCAAAATCAATCCCATGTTTCTCAAGATTGGAAAGCCGTTTTGCTTCGTCCCAAGCAAATTTCATAGTTTGAATTGTAACTACGGTGGGTAACTTCGTCAAGAAAACAAGCCCTCCGAAAATATCGGAGGGCTTGTGGTTCACTTCGGCTTCTTTATCACAGGTTTTTTCACTGTCTTTGGCTTGGATTTCGTGACCGGCTTCTTTACAGGAACAACCTTCTTCGCCTTTGGCGCTGATTTCGCGGCAGGCTTCGCTTTGATCGGTTTCGCTGTGGTTGCTTTTTTGCTCTCTACTTTCTTCGCTTTTGTAGCAACCTGCTTCACTGCGCGCGTCTTCTTCAGCTTGACAGGTTCTTCTTCCGTCACGCTGGAGAGTTTCTTCCACCCATCCTGCATGTGCTGAACGCCCAACCCCTTCGATCCGTGTTTACGAACCGCGCGTCCCTTCTTTGCCTTGGCAGGCTTCTCTTCAATCTTGATATGTTCCACAATGCTATAACGCTTTCGCCATTCATCCTGCAAGGACGCGACCCCCGCCCCGTTCAACTGTTCGCAGATAGTCTTCCACTCGGTGTCGCCAACGAAGCGCCAATCCATAAAGGCGTGACATTGATAAGCGCCCAATTCGACGTACAGGCCCTTATCCCAGAGTTCCCTGCACGAGCGGATGTATTCCAATTGGCTGACATAATCCTTGAAGATGACATAACCCATGCGCGGCAGGCCGAGCGCGCTGGCAAGATTCTTTTGGACCAGTTTGCCTGAGCCTTTGTCCAGTGCGGCGGCGGAGGTTTTGATCCAGCCTCTCGTGTCAGAGAATTTGTTGTGGTAGATGATCAGTCCGCGCTCTTCGTTGAAGCGGTTGGAGTAGGCAAAAACGTTTTCGTCCACGCTGCCGTTGGGGGCGTAAAAATCATAGAGTTGGAATTGCTCCACGTCGGCAAACAGGTAGCGGCGATGGAGAAGCGGGAAGATGCGCCATTCGTGACCGCGAATCAACCCGTCGTTGGGACTCTCGTCCCATTTAGGCCAGCGAAATTCCATCCCATATTTTTCTTTGAAGCCTTCCACCTGTCCGTGTCCGAACATCGGCAATCCAGGTAAAGTGGAAAGAACGGTGCAAATACCAAAGTACTTGTCGCCGTCGCCAAACTGCTCGATGGCCGTCTTTTCATCGGGATTGTTCATGAAGTTGACATAGCGCTTGAGGATTTGCGGGTCGAATTCCAATGTATTCTTGATGGCAAGACGATATTTGGCGTTGTCTTCGTCGCGCAGCATGTGCATGAATGCCGAGTTGTAGACGCGGTGCATCCCCAGCGTGCGGACGAAATATCCTTCCATCAGCCAGAAGGCTTCGGCGAGCAAAAGCGTATCGGGGACATCTTTTGCAACACGGTCCACCACCTCGCGCCAGAATTCTTCGGGAATCTTTTCGTCGAACTCGAACTTGGTCATACCGTATTGCGAACGGGACGGAATCGCTCCGCCCGCGCCAGGTTCGGGAAACCACAGGCGCTGGATGTGCTTCTTGGCAAGAGTCATCGCCGCATCGAAGCGGATGATGGGGAAATTCCGCGCCACGTGCAAAATCACCTGAATGACCGCCTCGCGCACGACAGGATTGGTGTAATCCAACTGGGCTGTGTCGTTCCACGGGAAGGATGTGCCGTCATTACCGTGATAGATGTACTTGGTTTCGTTGGTGCGATAATCATGCAGTTTGAAAACAACCGAAGCATCCGAGTGATTGTAGTAATGATCTTCGAGGACGATCGCAACGCGGGAGTCGCTGGAAAGGTTTTCGCTGTTGAAAGTGTACGACGGATAAGGCGGGAACGGAGAAGACAGGAACCAGTCGGAATGTTCGATGACCCAGGCCGAGTCGATGCCCATGTGATTGGGGACCATGTCGGCGGAGAGTCGGATGCCGCGTCCCCAGGCGCGGGAGCGGAGGTTGTTCAATGCGTCCCAGCCGCCGAGGTCGCTGGCAATGTCGTATGAATGAAGCGAGTACGCCGAAGCCACCGCATCCTGCTGTCCCATGCGCTGTTTGATCCGCTGGCTGGCGCGGCTGCGCTCCCAGAGTCCGATCAACCACAGCCCGGTGAATCCGCGTGAGGCGAGCAAATCCAATTCCTCATCGGGAATTTGGTCGAGGGTTTTGATCTCGCGCTGGTATTTCTTCGAGAGTTGCGAGAGCCAGACATAGGTGTTCTTGGCGATCAGCACCAGGCGCGGCATCCAATCCTTATCCACGCTGTAACGCTCATACTCGGCATATTCATTTCCAAAATAACTGGGGACGTAGGTCTCGGTCTTTTGCGAATCAATCGGACCCTGCTTGCGAATGGTGTCTTCACGCAAAAAATCCAATCCGCGCAGGAGGTGAAGCGAGAAGGTCTCGCCCAGCAGGTATCCCCACTTTTCGATGATGAAACGCAATTGTCCTTCGAGAGAATCGGGGGACGCTTTGATCGGCGCAAGCAAAATCTCGGTGATGGACTCGCCCGAACCGGCCCCGCCATTCCCAAGCCCCGGCTGCTGCGAATAGAAAGTCAGCAGGGATTGCACGAACTCCTTGTAGGCGGAACCCTTCATCACCGATTCATCGAACAAGTCCTTGTAGTGTTTCAAGGCGGGATTATTATTCGAGTTGTTGACCAGCAGCATCTCTTCGATGGTTGCGGCGCGCACGCCGCGCCCGAAGTCGCTCGCATTCGGCGCCTTGGAAAGGTACACACCCGCCGTCATCTCTCCGCGAAAGACCGCCAGCGGCGGATATTCGTCCATGAACTTGCCCAGGGTCAAATCGTACTTCGAGCCGAGACTGGATTGCAACATCCCCATGGCGCGCCCCATCACGCCGGTGTGCCTGCCATAAAAATGTTTGAGGATGATGTGATAGGCCTCATCGAGCAGGGAAAGCGCGTACAAGTCAGCGGCGGAAACCGGGCCCGAACGATGCGCTGACATTTGGGCGGCAAAGGCTCGGGCGGTGGCAAGATCGGAGAGGATCACGTGTCCGTCCGGGCGGAAGAAGTCCGCGGAGAAAGTATACTTGAGACGGGATGCGCGCGTGGTTAGCATAATATCAATGATAACCCATTAAGAATTTTTCGGGTAAAATCTTTATATTCACCATGAACATATCACTGGCACAATTTGTATTATTGCTCCTGCTTGGGGCGTTGTATTTACCTGTCATTTTCTTTGTAATCCAGCGGCGGGATGAATCTCACGGGACATCCAACTGGTTCGCGGCAGCCTACTCCCTGCTGGCATTGGCATTGACTGTTGCCGAGGCCATCTGGTGGAATGGGCAAACTTCGAGCAGCGGCGCGGCGTCGCGCGAAGCGCAGGAAATTCAAATCCACGTTTCTTTAATGTTGATGGCCATCCTGATGCTGGCGCTGCAAACCTTTCTCAAGCGCGACAACTGGTGGATATGGGTGGGTGTGTGGACGGCTTGGGCGCTCGGACTTGCCCTGACCCTGACCAACGCCCTCAACCTGCCGGACACGCTTTGGACAAACGGTAATCTGACGCTGTTACGCTCGCGTCTCGGCCCTGCGTGGTCAGTGTTGTGGTGGCTGGTTTTTTCGATTGGCTTTGTCATCGCGGTCGCAAACGGCAACAGGGAAGCGCGCCAGGTCTTGTTTCGCAACCGCCTGAACTATTGGTGGTTTGCCCTCTTTCTCACATTCATCAATGACGTTTTGCTTTTCTCGAATGTAATTGTTCCTGGCCAGCCCCTGCGATTGTTGGTGGCGGCAATGGCGGCTTATGTCATCAGCACGCACAACGTCCCCGACTTGAAACAGATCATCCGGCGCGTGTTGGTTTATATCACCATCGCCGCCATGATCGTCGGCTTTTACGCGGGCGGAGTTCTGTTACTGCAAGCCCTCTTCAAGAACATAAACCCACTGCTTGCTGGAGGATTGATCGCGCTGCTGCTGACCTTGATCTTTGCGCCGCTTTTGGGGTTGGTCTCACGCACCGTCAACAACTGGACGAAAGGCGACCAATACGACGCGAGCCGCACCATCCATCAGTACAGCGAGAGCATCAGCAACATCCTCGACATGGACCGGCTGGCAAGCATCGCAGTCGGCATCATCCTCGAAGCGATGCAAATCGAGCGCGGTTTTCTCTTCCTTGTAGATGGCGACCGCCAGGCGGACGGACATAAAATCTACCGCCTTCGTTCCGCCCGCACTCCTGAAGAAAGGCAGATGGTGGCAGTGGAATTGGACGAGAACGGGATCATCGCCTCGTATTTCGCGCGGGAACAACGCCCGCTCCTGCAATATGACCTCGACCTGCTCCCCGCCTACCGGGCTGCTTCCTCCTTCGAGCGGGAGTGGTTTAGCAAGTTGCAGGCTGAGGTGTACATTCCCATCTTCGCCAAGAAACAGTGGATCGGTTTACTGGCGTTCGGCCCCAAACTCAGCGGAAACCGCTATACAAAGGAAGACCTCATCACCCTCAGCGCCCACGCCAGCCAGACAGCGGTGGCTTTGGAGAATGCCCGTCTGGTGGACAATTTGATGCGGCTGAACAATGAACTGCGTCAGGCGCGGCGCGCATTGGAGAAGAACAACCGCGACCTCGAACGCATCGACCAGGCAAAGTCCGACTTCATCAGCATTGCCTCGCACGAACTCCGCACCCCGTTGACGGTCATCAAAGGTTACAGCGAAATGCTGCTGGAGAATCCCGGTCTCGACCCGAATTTCAAGTTCATCATGGAAAAGATTCAGGAAGGCACACTGCGCCTGCACGAAGTGATGGACTCGATGTTCGACATCGCCCAAATCGACGCGCGTTCGCTCAAACCGCACCTCCAACCCGTGGAGTTGGGACATCTCATCAAGGAGATTTGCATCGAGCAGGCCGATTCGATCAAGGGGCGCAAACAGTCATTGACGATGGAACTTCCCAAGCTGCCAACCGTCAAAGCAGACCCGAACCTGCTGAGGAAGTTGTTCCACCATATCATCCGCAACGCGGTGAAGTTCACGCCGAATAACGGGAAGATCACCGTCACCGGACGCGGCATCCCGCCCATCGTGGACCTGCCAGACGGCGGCGTCGAGTTGATCTTCAGCGATAGCGGTGTGGGCGTGGACCCGACCTTCCGCGAGATCATCTTCACCAAGTTCTACCAGCCCGGCGAGTTGGGCAAACATTCCACCAGCAAGACGCGCTTCAAAGGCGGCGGCGCTGGGTTGGGACTGGCTCTTGCAAAGGGCATTGTCGAGGCGCACGGCGGAAAGATTTGGGTGGAAAGCCCCGGCTATGACGAGATCCATTTTCCCGGCAGTCAATTCCACGTGATCCTGCCGCTGGGCAAATTGGAAGAAAACGAAAAACCGAAGGTGAGCGATCTGGTGAAGTTTGGGATGTAAGGGTGGAGATTGGAGAATAGAGAATAGTAACGGAATGGAAGCCGCCTGAAATGCCAGGCGGTTTTATTTTACATACACCCCCAAATGATTCGCCACGGGGCGCTCGCGCAGTGGGATGTAATTATCAATGGGGGAATTCAAAATCACAGGCTTTCCATCCTCTCCCTCGATCACCATGGTGGACGAGCCGCCGCCGTCGAGGCTCATGGCGTAGAACGCGCCAAGCTCCTTGAACAGGTCCGCCAGTTCCGCAAAAGTTGCGCCTTGACTGTAGAATGGCTGTCTGCCGTCCACCACCACGAGATAGGTGAATCGTCCGTTGCGGTTGATGCCGATTGCGGTGCGCGGATCGATCTGGGTGTCGTCCAGGCTGGGGATGATTTCGCCGCCCTGCACGAGCATACGGTCGCCGGAAAGCGCGTGGTACATTCTGTTCGGCGGTTTGTTGAAGGTCAGTTCGCCCCGGCGGCTGATGTACAAGGTCGGCTCGGGGCGAGTATCTTGCAATCCATCGGCGTATTTCTTCCCAAAGGAAGCCGAGAAACCGTTGGGTGTGACCGGGTCGCCGATGCGCGGATAATAATCGGCAGGGCTGCGCGACCACCACGGAAAGAATCCATCGCCGTTGATGGCAACCTGCGCGTCGAACTCTTCTAAAAACTGGGAGGTTGTCCGCGCCTTGAGCGCGCCGCCCTCCACTTCATCCGGCGGTGTGACCAAAAACTGGAATTTTCCCACTTTCTTATCGATCACTAAAACGTGCGCCACCATCGAATGTGGAAGATATTTCACGACCCGTATGTAGGTCACGCCGTCGATGATTTTCTCTTTGACCGGCACAGGCGCGGGACGTCCACCGCTGTACATCCAATAGACTCCTGCGAAAAGAGCCATCGCCAACAAGGCGGCGGAAAGAACCAGGAAAATCCTTTTCGATTTCATTTCCCCATTGTAGCAAGGCAGGATGAAGGGAAAATAAAAAGAGGCGGGCGTTTGCCCGTCTCTTGGACAACGAAAACCATGCGCGGTGATAAAAATCGCGTATCATTATTCCGTCGAGTGGCTGCTGGAGACGCTTAGTTCGGGCATGACCACGGAGGAAATCCTGACAGACTACGAAGACCTCGAACCCGCCGATATTCAGGCCGTGTTAGTGTACGCGGCGCGGCTGAGCCAGGTCAAACGGATGAGCGTGGCGCTGGTATGAATTTCCTGATAGATGCCAACCTGCCGCGCCGCATGGTGGACATTTTCCGCGAGCGCGGCCATCACGCCATCCACACGATGGAACTGCCGGATGGAAACGCCGCCAGCGACTGGAAAGTCCTGCAATATGCGGAAGAGCAACACTGTGTTATTACAACGAAAGACTCCGACTTTACAACCTTTTCTGGCTTAATGACCGTCCCGAAAAATTGCTCTTGATTTCAACAGGAAATATCCGAAACAAGGAACTCGAACTACTTCTTGCCGCAAACTTCGACCGAATCATTTCAGATTTGACTAATAATCGGTTCGTGGAACTGACGCGAGAGCATGTAATCGTTCATGCGTAAGCGGGCGAAGTATCGGAACGCGGGATATGACATCGCAAACCGGCCGCCTGCAAGGCGCAGGCATGGAACACGAGCCGCCGCCCGGCGCTTGTCATAGGTTGGGCGGCAGGGATTTGCTGTTGGGTGTGTTAGAATCAAAACGCTCTCGTGCAGGGAAAATGTAGCAAACCGCAAAAGGACTTGTTTTTATGGCGACAGCGTTGGATAAGGCGAAAAAGAACAAGGCGGACGAGTTTTATACGCAGATGCCCGACATCGAGGCGGAGATGCGCCATTACCAGGCGCAGTTTCGCGGCAAGGCAGTTTTCTGCAACTGCGACGACCCATACGAAAGCAATTTCTTCAAATACTTTGCGCTGAATTTCAACTTTTTAGGACTCAAGAAGTTGATCGCGGTCAGTTATACCGAATCGCCTGTCGCTTCCCAACAATTATCCTTGTTCGATGTGAAGAATTTGGGCGTGAAAAAAGCCGACGCGAAACGCCCGTATAAAATCGAGATCAGCGAAGTGACGGATGAAAACGCCGACGGCGCGGTGGATTTAGCCGACGTGGAATACCTGCTCAAAAACAGGAAGAACGCTTTGACGCTGTTGAAAGGCGACGGGGATTTTCGCTCGGCGGAAAGCGTGGACTTGCTGAAAGAAGCGGACATCGTAGTCACCAACCCGCCCTTTTCTTTGTTCCGTGAGTACGTCGCGCAGTTGGTGGAGTATGAAAAACAATTCATCATTATTGGAAATGTAAATGCAATTACATATAAAGAAGTTTTCAAGTTGATAAAAGAAAACAAAGTTTGGCTTGGAGAAAGTATCCATAGCGGCGACAGAGAATTTCGTGTGCCAGATCATTACCCGCTGCAAGCGGCTGGATATAGGGTAGATGAAAATGGAGCGAAATACATTCGCGTTAAAGGTGTTCGGTGGTTTACCAACCTTGATTTTGAAGAACGCCACGAAAACATCACTTTATACAAGCAGTACACGCCCGAAGAATATCCGCGCTATGTCAATTATGACGCAATCGAAGTATCGAAAACCGCCGAAATCCCCTACGATTACGATGGCGAAATGGGTGTTCCGATCACCTTCCTCGACAAATACAACCCCGAACAGTTTGAGATCATCGGGTCAAGCAGGTTTGTCGGAAAACCGATGTCGCAATTTGCCAAAAAAGGAACGTACACAGCGGGCGGCATTCGATTCTATCTTCCAGAAGGCAATGGCGCTTATCGCTGTTTGTACGATAGGATTGTGATCAAGCGGAAAGGCAAGCAATAATATACGCGGTGTCGCCCTGAGCGGAGCGAAGGGTCTCTGAGATAATTGTAGAGATTCTTCGCCGCACTCGCCGTTTGAGGCTCGCGGCTCAGAACGACAAAGGAACAACCCTCATGAAAATCGAACTGCACGAAATCACCGTCCGCGACGTGGCGGAAAAGTACGTGGACAACGCCGAAGAGGGCGTGGTGGGCTACAACGGCAAATTGAATATCCGCCCCAAATATCAGCGCGAGTTCGTTTATGACAACAAGAAACGCGACGCGGTCATCAACACCATCCGCAAAGAATTTCCGCTCAACGTCATCTATTGGGTGAAAAACGAAGACGGGACGTTTGAAGTGCTGGACGGACAGCAGCGCACGGTCAGCTTTTGCCAGTACGTCAAAGGCGATTTTTCCGTCGAGAACCGCGCCTTCCACAACCTGACCCAAACCGAACAAGAGCAGATACTAAACTATAAACTGATGGTCTATTTCTGCGAGGGCAACGACAAGGAAAAGCTGGACTGGTTCAAGATCATCAACATTGCGGGCGAAAAACTCACCGACCAGGAATTGCGGAACGCCGTCTATACGGGGACATGGCTCACGAACGCCAAATCCATTTTCAGCAAAAGCAACTGCGCGGCGTACCTGTTATCGAAAGACTACGTCAGCGGCTCGCCCATCCGCCAGGAGATTCTCGAAACCGCGCTCGGCTGGATTGCAAACGGCGAGATCGAAAAATACATGTCCATCCACCAGCACGACCCCAACGCCAACGAGTTATGGACGTATTACCGCAACGTCATCGAATGGGTGAAGTTGACTTTTACAACGTATCGCAAAGAAATGAAGGGTATTCATTGGGGCGGGTTGTACGACCAGTTCAAAGGCGAAATGTTCGACGCCAAAAAGCTGGAGAAGGAAATCGCCAAATTGATGGAGGACGAAGACGTAACCAACAAAAAAGGGATTTACGCTTACGTCTTGACCAGAAAAGAAAAGTTCCTGAATATCCGCGCCTTTACCGACAAACAAAAACGGGAAGCCTACGAAAGGCAGAAAGGCGTTTGTCCCGTGTGCAAAAAGAAATGGAAGATCGAAGAAATGGAAGCCGACCATATTAAACCCTGGCACAAAGGCGGCACAACCACAGCGGAGAATTGTCAGATGCTGTGCAAGGAAGATAACCGCAGGAAATCGGGAAAATAAACAAGGCGATTTTCTGCTTTGTTCGAAGTGGAGTTTTTTCATTTTTTTCTTCCCGCCCCCCACTCCCTCACACGCATAAACAACTCAGGCAGGGGATGTAACTCCGCAATCGGCAGGGACAAGCTCTTGGCAGACTTTGTCCTCTGGCGGAGTTCGCCGCGTGTCAGGTAGCCAGCGAGGATGATTTCCATGCCGTAGACCCAGATGTTTTTCCACTCCAGCGGCGGGATGACGTAGGCTTCCTCGATGGCGGGACTGTGAATCCCCACCCGCGCGGACGGGATGCTTTTGGCGCGCAGGGAGGTGACGGAGTAGAACGGCTCGTCCAGCGTGACGCGGGTTTTGGGCGGGAGAGTCGCCAGCCGAGTCAATTTTCCGTGCGTTTGGTCTTGTCCGCTGACTTCGATTTGCAACTCCGCGCTCGACTCGGATTTCAAGGTCAACGTCCCCAGCGGATTCCAGCGCGGCGGGTTGCTCCACTTTTTGGGCATGAGGTGGATGAGATGGTTGGGCAGGTTGGCGGCAACCGACTTTTTGAGGTCACTCGACGAGACGGCGGTCAATCCCAAAAGGAAGGAAAAGAGCAGCAGGTCGTGGTCGAGAAAACCGTCGCCGACTACTGGCTCGGATGAAATCAGCGCGGAGGTTTTCAACAAGTGAATGGGGTCACGCCGCAGTTCGGAGATTTTTCTGCGGCTCGAAATCAGTTGGGATTTCACGTCACAGCGATGCCCGCCGAGGGAAACGTCAAACCGCTCGGGGTCGGTGAATGGAGTGGCGGCGGTGACTTCAAAGGGGATGTCTTGCTGGGAAAGGTAACGTCGAAAAGCCAGTTCCACAATCCCTTGTGACACTGTCCGACGCAGCTCATCGTAGGATGAATTTTTGTAGGGGAGCGAGAGCAGGGCATACGCAATTCCGCCTTCGGTCAGGTCAGGGGTGTAGGGGAGGCGGAGGAGGTTGGCGGGGGAAAGCATGGGGAAGAAAGGATGAAGGATGAAAGTTGGTGATTGGTAATTGTTGGCTTGTGATTCGTAATCCCGTCTAAAGTGATAAAGCAATCGTAAATCAAAAGTCTAAAATCGTAAATCCAAAATCTAAAATCGTAAATCCAAAATCCTTGAAATGGCGGGAGCAATTCCTGTCAGGTCGTGGATACCGTCTTGAAACTCGCGGCGGAGGGATTTGTCACCGAATAAGAGAAGCGGTACGTCAGCGGCGGTGTGACGGCGGGTGGAGAGGTCTTCCATGTTGCCGTGGTCGGAGGTGATTAAAAGTAGGTCGGGCTTGCAACCCGACGAACCGAGCAGACCTTTCAGCACGCCATCGAAATTTTCCAGTTGCTGAACGGCTGAGTCCATATCCTGTTTGTGACCCGCGTAGTCGCTTGCCCAATATTCAAAGAGGGAGAAGTCATATTTGTTGGCAATCTCTGCCAGTCTTTTCCCCGCTTCTTCCGGGCCATAAATTGGGGTTTCTCGCAGATGGAGAAAGTCATGCCAGCCCTGCCCTGTGAAGTCGGCGGCGAGAGCGTTCCCCGCGTAGAGGTCTTCTTTTGTGAAGAGGGATAGCCCCGCGTTGGTAAACGCAAGCGGGATGGAGGAGTAAATGTGCTTGCCCGAATTGATCCCTGCAAAATAGCGCGGTGGATAGGCGCTGAGCAGGGCGGTCTTTTTCCCCGCCTTGACCACCTTCGAGAAGACCGTTTTCCCATCGAGATATTTCGCCACGTCGGGATTTGGCTTGGGACCGTAGTGATAGCCCAACTCGGCTGGGATGTTGATTCCCGTCAGCAGGACAGCCTGACCCGTTGCGGACTGCGGCAAACCGTCCACGCCGAGGTTGGGGTCAATGGGGAGCAGGGTGGCAAGGTCATCCTCAAAGGGAGCGTTTTCGCGGACAAGAGTCCGCCCGCCGAGGAGGGATTGCAGGCACGGCATATCCGCCCGCGCGAAGGGATTGATTTCGGGGTTGTTTTTGCCGAGTCCGATGCCGTCGAGGAAGAGGAAAAGAAGTTTCAAGGATGAATTATGAAGGATGAATGCTACGCGTGAAGGACACTTGCGCCGCGCGCCAGTGCAGGTGTGATGAAGCGACGCGCTGTGTGGATGGTTCTTTACCTGTCTACTTGTTTACCTTCTCATACAAAAGCCATGCCGAGGGGCGTTCACGTTTGTCGAAGCCGTTGTGTCGGGAGAGGAGAGTCAAGCCGTGGGCTGAGATTCGGCTCAAGTCAGCGGGACCAATTCGAGGCGCGGAAGGAGCTCGCCCTGACGCGAAGCGTGTCGAAGGGTCGGAGCCTTGAGCGAGGAATCCGTACATTAACCAGAATCCGCCTGGGGCGAGGACTCGATCCAGTTGAGTCAAATAATCCGCCTTATTTGGAACGCCATGAAAGCAGCCGATGTCGAGCACAAGGTCGAACTTCCCACTGACATTTTTCATGCGCGTTGCGTCGTCGGTGAAGAGTTCAGCCTGGATGCCTGCTTGTTTGATTTTGCGTTTCGCAATTTGGATGGCGCGGGGGGCAAAATCGAACCCCGTGACCTGCCAGCCCGCTTTGGCAAGGGTGATGACATTCGTGCCTGTGCCGCAGCCAACGTCGAGGGCGCGACCTGCGGAGTGGGCTTGGATGAACTCGAAAACTTCGGGCGGGGTGATGCCGCTGTCCCAGGGCGGGGAGCCGAAGTAGAGCAGGTCGAATTGCAAGCGGCGCAGAACGTCCCGAAGGTTGAATTGCCACAAGTCTGTCATGTTTCTAAGCCTTCGGGACGTTTTATTCCAACGAGTCGCGGACCAGTTGCGGGTCGAACGAGCCGACAATGCGCCAGACCTCGCTGCCCTGAGCGTCGAAGAAGATGAAGGTGGGCGTGAACTCGAAACCGTAGACGGGAGCGAGTTCCCTGCCGACAGGTTCCTGGATGTTCAGGCGGATAATGTGAATCGGCTTGCCGATGGTGGCGCTGTTGTTCAATTCCTGTTCGAGCCTGTCAACGGCAGGCTTTAATTGGGCGCAGGTAATTCAGTAGGGGGATTGGAATTCGAGCAGGACGGGCGTGCCAGCGCCGATGAGCGACTGCACTTTTTTGGCGTCGTCCATCAGCGGGGTTTGGACGGGGTGCAGAATGACCCAGGAGGCAATCAGCGCGGCGACGATGACCCCGAAGGCGAGGACATCGTTCCATTTGGGCTTGTTGGAGAGCAGGAAAAAGCCCGCTGCCAACCCCAGCCCGATTGCCACAAGAAGGAAGGAATATTCACGGATAAACAACATTACAGACACCTCTATTCATTTGCTCTCGGCGGCGTCCCCGCCGCCGGGGACGGCGGCTTGAGCGTTTTATTGAATGTCATGTCATATTGTGATGGTTCACACTTTGACAATTCAAATGAGTTCTTTTACAATCGAACGGCTTGCCCCCGTGGGGCGGTCGGAATCATTTAATACATCCCATGTAAGGAAGGTTTTTCCATGAAAGAGTATACCACCGAGTTTCTTCGCAACATTGCGCTTGTGTCGCACGGAGGCGCAGGCAAGACGATGATGGCTGAGTCGTTTTTACATGCGACCAAGGCGACCACCCGCCTCGGCAAGATCGAAGATGGAACCACGGCTTCGGACTATGACGATGAGGAACAGCGCCGCAAGATTTCGATTTACACGAGTGTTCTTCCCGTTGAGTATCGCGACTGCAAAATAAACGTGCTGGACGCGCCAGGCTACACTGATTTCGTGGGCGAAATTGTCTCCGCTCTGAGCGCGGCAGATGGCGCGGTTGTTTTAGTGGACGCGGTCTCCGGCATCGAAGTCGGCACCGAGCTTGCGTGGCGCTACGTGGAGCAGTTCAATCTCCCGCGCTTTTTTGTCATCAACAAGATGGACCGCGATAACGCCAACTTCGAGCAGACCTACGCCGCCATCGAGGAATTTGCGAAGGCGCACGGCAAGCGCGCTGTCAAAGCCCAGTTGCCAATCGGTGAAAAGGCGAACTTCAAGGGCGTGGTGGATGTCATCGGTTTGAAGGCTTACATGGCTGACGGCAGCGCCGCCTCCGAAATCCCCGCTGATATGAAGGATGCCGTCGAGGAAGCCCGCTTCCAACTGGTCGAAGCCGCGGCGGAAGGCGATGACGAGTTGATGGAGAAATACCTCGAGAACAGTTCCCTGACCGACGAAGAGATGCTTCGCGGACTCAAGGCTGTTGTTTGCGCCGCGAACTATGTCCCCGTGTTTTGCGCTGCGGGCGGACATAACATCGGCACCCTGCCTTTGCTCAACGCCATCGTTGACTTCATACCATCACCGACAAAGGCTGTCCAGCGTGTGGCGCAAGGCAAGAGCGGCGAAGAAATCCTGACCCCGTCGGATACGGGTCCGCTGGCTGCCTACGTTTGGAAGACCACCGCCGACCCGTTTGTGGGTCGCATGACCTACTTTCGCGTGCTCTCAGGGACTGTCCAGGCTGATGGTCACATGTGGAACCAGAACAAGGGCGCGGACGAACGCGTCTCGGGTTTGCACTTCCAGCGCGGCAAGGAAGCCATCGCGGCGAAGGTTATTCATGCGGGCGACATCGCCTCCGTCTCCAAGTTGACTGTCACCGCGACAGGCGACACCTTCTGCGAGAAGTCCCACCCGTTGATGGTTGAGAAGCCGAAATTCCCCGCCGCCCTCTATCGTGTGGCGGTCTCCCCGAAGAGCCAGGCTGACGCGGCGAAGATCACCCCGACGCTCACCCGTCTCTGCGAAGAGGACATGACCCTCACCTGGCAGAATGACCAGATTACACACGAGACAGTTTTGCAGGGCATGGGCGACCAGCACATCGATGTGGCGCTTAATCGCGCGCAGACCAAGTTCCAGGTTGGGTTCACCACCCGGGAACCGAAGATCCCCTACCGCGAAGGCATCACCCGCAAAGCCAGCGCCCAGTATCGTCACAAGAAGCAAAGTGGTGGCGCGGGTCAGTTTGGCGAAGTGCATCTCCGCATCGAGCCGCTTCCCGCTGCCGACTTTGAATTTACCGATGAACTCGTCGGTATGAACCTCTCCCGCTCCTATCTGCCGCCCATCGAAAAGGGCATCAAAGCCACCATGGAACGCGGCGCGTTCGCGGGCTACCCGATGAGCAATGTCAAGATCATCGTCTACGACGGCAAGGAACATGAAGTGGACTCCAAGCCTGTGGCGTTCGAAATTGCCGGGCGCGAAGCCTTCAAGCTCGCCGTGCAGGATGCGGGTCCTGTTTTGTTCGAGCCGATCATGAACCTGCGTGTGACTGTCCCCGACGCCAACATGGGCGACGTGATGGGCGATCTCAATACCCGCCGTGGTCGCGTGCAAGGGACTGAATCCGAGCATGGCAACACGATCATCGTGGCGCATGTGCCGATGGCTGAACTCCTGCGCTACACCACCCAACTCCGCTCCATCACAGGCGGACGCGGATACTTCTCGATGGAATTCGATCACTACGATACGGTTCCGTCGCACATCACCGGCGCGATCATCGAAGCCCATAAGAAGGAATTGGAAGCGAAGAAGGACGAGTAAATCCAGTAATCAGTGAAGAAGTCCCGAGGCAATTGCTTCGGGACTTTTCTTGTGTACCTGTTTACTTGTATACGTTCTACCTGTATCCTCCCCTACTTCGGCGAAAACAGAATATCTTCCACGGGAGTGGTCATCCGCAGGCGCCTGCCCTCGAAGGTCATCAAATCGGCAAGGGATTTTTTCTTCGTGCCATCCCAAAGGACGAGGTTGTCCCTTTGCTTCTTCATGTACTCTTCCAGTTTGCCAAAATCCGAATAGTTTTCATAGAACCCAACCAAACGGCGGAAGAGTTTGGGCATGATCAGATTGTCCTCCTGTAGGGTGCGGATGTCGAGCAGGGTGAAGTCGGACGTGCGGTCAATCGACCAGATACCGCGCTTTGTTGCTCTGGCGCGCGCCACAACTGCGCGAATCTTTTCTGCAAAGACCCGGTCGGTGGTGGTGTAAAACGTCGGGTAGACCAGTCCTTCGCGCGCCAGTTGGAAGTTGACCGAATCGTCAATGGGCAGTTCGCTCGAATCCATCACTGCGCCGTCGGTCAGCTTGGCATCCTTCGGAAAAACGTAACTGACGGGACGCCCGAAGCGGTCCACCGAAGCCGAGGCAATGAATCCCGCCTTGCCGTCGTTGGAGTCCACTACCTGGGTTAATCCCAAGCTATAGATGACGGTGTCGATCCGCAGCATTTCGAGCATGGCTTCGAGCGCTGCCAGCGCAAAGGCGCGCGGCTGGTGATAGCCTTCATAGTGAGTTTCCAATGCGTCAATCGCCTCGACGCGTAACTGCTTTTTCTTTGCGGCTTTGTCCGCCGCGGTTGCCCACTTGAAGAAATCCCAATTCGCCTGGTTTGTTGCCTGAAAGCGGATCGAATCCCCGTCGGGCTGAAAACCTTTGATGTGAAATGTGCCTGCAATCACCTTATACTGTGTCATGGCTGCCTCCTTTGATACGTCCATTATAGGAGTTTTCGACGTAAAAGCAAACAATCAATTCGTCTTCTTTCATCCTTCATAATTCATCCTTCCTAATTTATACTTGCCCCATGCCAATCGTCCGTTTTCCCGCCCTGATGAAATTCTACGTCGATAACCAGACGGAATTGTCCATCGAGTCCGCAACTGTCGCCGAATTGTTGGATGCCCTGATCGCGCGTTATCCAACCCTCAAACCACATCTCTTCGAGCCGACGGGAAAACTGCGCCGCCATTTCAATATCTTCGTCAACGGCGAACACATCCGCGAGTTGAATGGGATGGACACCCCGCTCAAAGCGGAGGACAGGGTCATCCTCATGGTCTCGGCGGCGGGCGGATAATTTTTATCTTGACAAAACTGGTAAGATTAATAAAATAGCTGGCATCTATTTGGAAAACCCATGAAAACATTTCCCTATTGCTTGTGTATACGGCGGGGCTCGTAGCAACCGCCTGACAATTTTTCCGCAGTCAACGGAACAGGACGGTTGAACGACCCCCGCTTGCGAATTTTGCATGGCGTGGCGTTTGTTCGCCGTCTTTTTGTTTACCCGTTGACTGCTTTTATTTTATTCAATCTCATAATTTGTCCTTCGACTACGCTCAGGACGAAATTCGCGCTGAGCGTAGTCGAAGCGCAGAAAACAGGACTTTAATATGACATCACATACTTTACAAAAAGTGGATCACTCCGCGCTAAAGACAAATCAACTGCTCATCATCTCACTGAATATTCTGGCGTTTGTGTTGAACCTTCCCATCCTTGCGGCGGTGGTTGCCGCGGCAATGGGAATCGGCTCGGCGCTGAAAGTCCCCGGCTTTGGTTTTGTGTACCAGTCTCTGCTCAAGCCGCGCGGATGGATGAAGCCTGACGTGCTCGACGACAATCCTGAACCGCATCGCTTTGCCCAGTTTGTCGGATTTCTCTTCATGACGGCTGGCTCGTTCTCCCTGTTTTTGGGGTTGAACCTGTTGGGCTGGTCGCTGGTCTGGATTGTGGTTGCGCTCGCTGCGTTGAACGTCTTCGGCGGATTTTGTGTCGGCTGCGCCATGTACTACTGGTTGGCGCGGATGCGCGTCCCCGGGTTTGGCAAACAACCCCCGGCGGGAATCTTCCCCGGCATGAAACCGCGCGCGGGAGAAAAGATATGAGTTCGGATATCCTCTTGCGTTTCCTGCTGGCAGTCGGTATCATTGCAACGGGCATCGTTCTTTATTGGGCGTTCAACCAACGCCTTTTGATGCGCGCCAATCTTTCGACGCTGTTCAACCGTCTGCCCAACAAACCCGTGCTGGTGTACTTCACCACACCGACTTGCGCGCCATGCAAAACGGTCCAGCGCCCTGCAATCAATCAAATTGTTCAAACTCTGGGCGAGAAATTACACGTGCTCGAGATCGATGCTGCGGAGCGTCCTGATTTGGCGAAGACCTGGGGCGTGATGAGCGTGCCGACTACATTTCTGCTGGACGCTCGCGGTGTTGCGCGGTACGTCAACCATGGCGTGACACGCGCCGAAAAGTTGATGGAGCAGATTCAAACTTTGCAAACATAGCGATGTGGGACGAGTCTCCCGCATCCACAGGAGACTTGCCATGTCCATTTTGCCTGAACTTTCTCACGAGGAAATCCTGCGCTACTCGCGCCATTTGCTCATTCCAGAAGTGGGGCTGGAAGGACAACGCAAACTCAAGGCTTCTTCCATTCTGGTTATCGGCACGGGCGGACTTGGTTCCCCTGTGTCGCTTTATCTCGCCGCGGCGGGGGTTGGTCGCATTGGGCTGGTGGATTTCGATATAGTGGACACATCCAACCTTCAGCGGCAGGTCATCCACGGCAGGTCAACCGTCGGCAAGTTGAAGGTGGAAAGCGCACGCGCCCGAATGCTGGATTTGAATCCCGGCATCCAAATTGACGTTTACAACGAACCATTCACATCTGCCAACGCCATGCAAATTGTGAAGGATTACGATGTGGTGGTGGACGGCACCGACAATTTTCCGACCCGCTACCTGAGCAACGATGTTTGCGTTCTGCTTGGCAAGCCGAATGTGTATGGCTCCATCTTCCGTTTCGACGGGCAGTTGAGCGTCTTCGACGCGAGGCAGGGACCATGTTATCGCTGCCTCTTTCCTGAACCGCCTCCGCCCGGGCTTGTCCCCACTTGCGCGGAAGGGGGAGTGCTGGGCGTGCTGCCCGGCACCATCGGAACCCTGCAAGCCACCGAAGCTTTGAAGGTATTGCTCGGCATTGGTGAATCCATGATCGGGAAACTCCTGATCTACAACGCGCTGGACATGTCGTTTGATTTTGTGAAGTTGAAGAAGAATCCCAAATGCCGTGTCTGCGGGCCGAACGCCGACATCAAGGAGTTGATCGGCTACGAGGAGTTTTGCGGTGTCCCCGGTCATGACCACGGCAATGACGGGTCGGCTGGCGTGGGCTGGGACATCACCGCGACGGAACTGGCTGAGCGCCTTCGCGCTTCCTCAGTCCTGAGCGAAGTCGAAGGACAACGCGCTTCGTCTGCTCTCAGCGCGAAAATCACCTTGCTCGATGTGCGCGAGCCGCACGAGTTGGAAATCTCCGCCCTGCCGAATGCGGTCAATGTTCCGCTCGGTCAACTGGCGGGACGGCTCTCCGAACTCGACAGCGCCCAAGACATGGTCGTCCTCTGCAAAAGCGGAACCCGCTCCGCCCGCGCGCTGGAATTGCTGGTCAGCGCGGGATTTAAGAAGGTCAAGAACTTGAAGGGTGGCATCAATGCCTGGGCGAGGGAAGTGGACAAAAGTCTGCCGGTCTATTGATGATGAAAATGCCGATTGCTTTTTATGGAAAGCGACCTTTGGAGATGATGTATGACAATACTCCATCGTTGTTGATTTGATATTGTTTTCATTGCTTTGGGTACTTGAGTATAGAGTAGCCAAGCAGCACACGAAATGTGAGCGAAGCGAAATTGAACGTTAACAAGGAAAAGCAAATACCAATCAAGGGCTAGCGGAGGGCGATTTGTGAGCTTGCATGTCCAACTACAGTCAGGGCATTTATCAGATCCAACAAAATATCTGCCCGCCTTTTCAGACTTTGGCATACTGCTTTTCGGAACTCGCTGATCGATTTGTTTTCGCTCACTCAGAAACTTTATCAGCAAATTCCATTTCTTGTTAAGGTACTTTGATCTCTAAACTCAAGTCATAAACATGAACTTACAATTCCAAATTTACAATTTTGTTATAAAATCAAGCTAGAAATCAAAAAATACAAGGAGAGTTGTATGGGATTGAAACCTGACCACTGGATTCGTAAGATGGCGCACGAACACAAAATGATCGATCCCTTCGTCGAAAGTCAGGTTCGGGACGGGGTGATTTCCTACGGCGTCTCCTCGTACGGTTACGATGTGCGTGTGGCGAATGAGTTCAAGATCTTCACCAACGTTTTTTCGGCGGTGGTCGACCCAAAGCATTTCGACGCTAAATCGATGGTGGATTTTGTGGGTGACGTGTGTATTGTGCCGCCGAATTCATTCGCCCTGGCGCGTACAGTGGAATATTTTCGCATCCCGCGCAATGTTTTGACGATCTGCCTGGGTAAATCAACCTACGCCCGCTGTGGAATCATCGTCAACGTCACGCCGTTCGAGCCGGAGTGGGAGGGCTTCGTCACTCTCGAAATTTCAAATACCACGCCCCTGCCAGCCCGGATCTATGCCAACGAGGGTCTGGCCCAGGTGTTGTTCTTTGAAGCGGACGAAATTTGCGATGTTTCCTATGCCGACAAGAAGGGAAAATATCAAAAACAGCAGTCCATAGTCTTGCCGAAATTATAGGTTGAAAGACAAGGAGTGTAACCATGGCTCAGTCTTTTGATGTGCGTTCGATACATTCACAGGTGGGGGAGATGGAGAAGATGTTGATGCGCGTGATGGCGCACCTCGCCCGTATGAACGAAGGACAGACCTCCCTGATCTTGCGGGACCTCACCCAGATTTCAAGCACCATCAATTCGTTCAAGCAGAATGTGACGGGTTATGTGGACGCCCGTCAGCGGCAGATCGGGGCGTTGGTGGGCGTGGGGAGCGTGATCAATTCCTCGCTTGGGCTGAAGTCGGTGCTGGAGAAGGTCATGGATACACTGATCGCGCTGATGAATGCCGAACGCGGTTTCCTGATGTTGCGCGAGCCGAACGGCGAATTGAAAGTGCGGATTGCGCGGGGGATAGACAGCGTTAGCTTGAACGAAGAGGTTTTTTCGATCAGCAGAACCATCGTGCGTCGCGTGGCCGAGTCGGGGGAAACTGTTCTGACTACGAACGCCCAGGAGGACCCGCGTTTTGGCGAACAGTACAGTGTGGCGATGTATCATCTGCTTTCGATTTTATGCGCCCCGCTCAAGATCAAGGATGATCTGATTGGCGTGATCTATGTAGATAACCGCGCCCATACAAGCATGTTCAGCGCAGACGATTTGGAAATCATCTCGGCTTTTTCCAATCAGGCGGCGGTGGCAATCGACAATGCCCGTTTATTCGATGACTTGCAAGCGAGCAATGCGGAATTGGAAATCGCGTACCAGGCTACGCTCGAAGGCTGGGTGCGCGCGCTCGACTTGCGCGACAAGGAGACCGAGGGACATACCAAACGGGTGACGATGCTGACCCAACGCCTTGCCCGGACAATGGGGGTGGACGACGATGAGTTGGTGCACATCACGCGCGGCGCGTTGTTGCACGATGTCGGCAAGATGGCAATCCCCGACGGCATCTTGTTGAAACCGGGCGAACTGACTCCCGAAGAGCGGTTATTGATCCAAAAACACCCCGTTTACGCCTATGAGATGCTAAGCCCGATCAAGTTTCTGATTCCGGCGCTCGACATTCCATATTGTCACCATGAGAAATGGGACGGTTCGGGGTATCCACGCGGGTTGAAGGGGGAGGATATCCCCTTTGCGGCGCGAATCTTTTCCGTGGTTGACGTCTGGGATGCCCTTGTTTTCGATCGTCCCTACCGCAAGGCGCTTGCCCCGGTAAACGTCAGAAACATGATTTACGAGAAATCCGGCATTCACTTCGACCCAAAGGTCGTAGATTCGTTCTTCGCGCTGGACAATTTGATTGTTTAGCGCCTACACCGGTTTGTCCCGCTCCGTCAAATTCACCACAATTGCGTTGCTGGCTTTGATCAAGTTTTCGGGGGTGATCATGATCTCTTCGCCCCATTGACCTCCACCCGTGCCGAGGATGGGTTCATTGAGCAGGCTTGCTTCGAGAAACGAGCGGAAATTTTCGGGCTGCCAGCCAAAGGCGGGAATCGAGCCGATGACATAACCCGTTGTTTCTTTTACAACTTCAGGCTCGGCCATTTTGATGTTGCGTGAGCCGATTGCCTTCTTCAGATTTCCTGAAATTGCATTTTGGTCGCCGCCGAGCATGACCAGCACGCGTTCCCCTGTATCCATCTGAAAGATGAGGGTTTTCACGGCCTGTCGTTCGGAGAAGCCCAGCGCATGAGCCACATTGGCCGCGCCTTTCTCGGTTGCGGGTGAAAAACTACGCGCTTCGTAAGGGATGCTGCGTTCATCCAGATAAATGTGAGAGGGGAGTTTCATAACACGAGTCCTTTGCGAATGTGTTGGATGATTTCTCGCGGCGGGCTGGTGATATCCACCACCAGGGCGTTTTTTGGTTCTTCCAGTGTTTGGAATTGACTTGCCAGTAATGCGGCGGTCATAAAATGTCCCATTCGATTTTGCAGCCGCGCTTCGATTTGGGAATGCGCGCCTTTCAGGTAAACGAATTTGACTTGCTCGTCTACCTTGAGGACGACACGATAAGAATCCTTCAGCGCGGAACATGCCAACACGGCGGATGTCCCCGCCTCGAGGTTGGCGCGAATTAATTCCCGCAGGGTGCCCAACCACGAGGCGCGGTCATCGTCATTAAGTGGAATCCCTTTGGACATTTTTTCGCGGTTGGTTTCCGGGTGAAAATCATCCGCATCGAAGAATCTCCAGCCGAGTTCGCTTGCCAGCAGCGAACCAACGGTGGTCTTGCCCGAACCAGCCACGCCCATGACGACTACGATCATTTGTTTCTTGAAGCAAGATAGATGCCCGTCAAAATCAGCACGCCGCCTGTGAGCGTTGCAATGGCTGGTGTTTCGTCCAAAATGAAAAACGCCAGAATTGCGGAGCCGATTGGTTCGCCCAGTGTGGTGACAGCCACCAGCGCGGCCGGCAAATACTTCAATGCCCAATTATATGTGGAATGTCCGACTAGTTGCGGGAGCGCCGCCAGCAGAAAAATCCAGCCGTAGGTTTTGGGCGCGAACCCAAACGGGGAGTTTCCAGCCGCAAACATGATGACGATTAATACAAGCGCGGCAAATCCATATACCATGAAGATGTATGGGATGAGGGAAATGTTCGCCCGAAGTTTCCTGCCGATGATAAGGTAGCCCGTCACCGTCCATGCGCCGGCCAGGGCGAGGAAGTTCCCCAACATGGCGCGGCCTTGCAGGACATCTCCCAAAGCGGGACAGGATAGGCCGGAATCCCAGACGCAGGCATCGGACAACCCGATGATTGTCCCACCGGCGAGCGACAGTCCCAACCCGATGATTGCCGTCCGCGCGAGGTTCTCCTTCAGCAGAATAGGTGAGAGCAATGCCACCCAAAGCGGACCCGTGCTCACGAACACAACCGAACTCGCCACGCTGGTATATTCGAGCGACGATATCCAGGTGGCGAAGTGCAAAGCGAGAAAAATACCCGAGAAAAAACCGGCCAGGACCTCGGTCCGCGTAAAGCGTTTCAATTCGTCGCGATGTCTGGCAAGAGCAATCGGCGCGAGGATCAGCGTGGCGAAGGTCAATCGCAGGGCGGCAATCACAAGCGAGGGCGCGCCGTCGCTTTGGGCAAATCGAATGAAGATGCTTGCCGTGGAGACGGCGAGTATGGCAATCAGAATTGCGATCGGGAGCAGGATGCGGGGCGGAGTGTTCTGGGTCATAATTGCGTTGAGTTTACCGCAAATGATGGTGCGCGTGCCGAAACTTGTCATTCCGTACAAGATATGCTAGTATGCTATCTCATCACAAAAAAAGGAGATATGAAAAATGTCCAACATCAAAAATGAAGTCGCCGGTTTGGTTTCCAAGAAGGTTGGTATACCCGCTGATAAGGCTGAACAGGCGGTGGAAGTGGTTGTGAATTTCCTCAAGCAGAAATTGCCGCCGGCTGTTGCGGGGCAGGTGGATGCTGTTCTTTCCGGGAATGTTGACTTGAGCGACGGCATTGGTCTCGATGATGCGGCGGGCTTGCTTGGCGGCCTGCTGGGCGGGAAGAAGTAAAACTTTGCCTGATAAAAGTCGCCGTCGCGTCCCTTGCGGATGTGGCGGCGCTTTTTATTCTGGAGACGGAATTGTATGATATTTGTATGAAAATTATCCAAATTCTTGCGGGGTTTTCCTGTTCGGTGTAAAATAAAATTATACTTTGTGAAACACTACAATATAAGACCAACCATTTTTCAAGGAGAGAAAAACATGGCTTTCGAACTTCCCAAACTCGCTTATGCGTATGACGCTCTGGAACCGCACGTCGATGCGCGCACGATGGAAATTCATCACTCGAAGCATCACAACACCTATGTCACCAACTTGAATGGACTGATCGAAAAAACTCCCGAACTGGCCGGGAAATCGCTCGAAGCGATACTTGGCAATCTCAATGCCGTCCCCGAAAGCGTTCGCACGGGAATCCGCAATCACGGCGGCGGGACGCACAACCATAATCTGTTTTGGGAGTTCATGGCGCCCAAGGCGGGCGGTGCGCCAAAGGGCGAACTTGCCAAGGCAATCGACGCCTCCTTCACTTCATTCGACGCCTTCAAAGCTGAATTCGAAAAATCCGCCATGGGGCGCTTTGGCTCCGGCTGGGCCTGGCTTGTCAAAAAGGACAGTGGACTTGCTGTGATTTCTACCGCCAATCAAGACACGCCGATTTCCGATGGACTGACCCCGCTCCTCTGCATCGACGTTTGGGAGCATGCGTACTATTTGAAGTATCAAAACCGCCGCGCCGACTACGTCTCCGCGTTTTGGAACGTGATCAACTGGGACGCGGTTGCCGCCCGCTACGCTGCGAAGTAAAACAACAAGACAGGATGTCATCATCCTGTCGTTTTATTTAACAGAGCTTGTAAGGAGAAAATCCCATGACTCATGTAATTACAAGTCTATGTGTTCGTGACCGCGGCTGCATCGAAGTTTGCCCCGTGGAATGCATTGTTCCCGGACAGCCTGCGGACGGGTTCCCCATGGTGTATATCGACCCCGATACCTGCATCGACTGCGGGGCCTGCGTGCCGGAATGTCCGTTTTCGGCCATCTTCCCCGAAGATGAAGTCCCCTCCGCGTACACAGCCAAAGGCGGCGAATACATCAACATGCCCAGTCTCACGGGACATTACGAAGGCGCCAATCATCACGGCAAGGCCGTTGTGCTGGATACCACCCGTCAGTTGACTGTCGGCGAAGTCATTGACTTGACCGGCGATATCCAGGTTAACAGCGACTTCTTCAAGTCCGGCCCCGGCTACTCTTCCAAAGACAAAGACGAAGGTTCGTAGGTGCCTTAAATCAAAAGAGTCGGGCGAAGCCCGACTCTTTTGATTCTATCTGTTCATTGATTTAAGGCCGCGCTGAGAAGTGTATCTCCGATATACTCGGCAAGGAAGGTGTTATTTTCCTCCAGCGCGACAACCAGTGCCAGCGGCGTGCCTTTCCAGTCAGGGAGGGTCCCGGACAACAACCAGGTAATGGTGTCGTTGTCCAGACTGGATTGCCCGACATGACTCCAGTATGACTTTCCCTGCGTGATGAACGATGCGGCCGCTTCATTCGCCGCCCCGGCTTGAATCACCTCTTTGGGCGTTCCCTCCGCTGACAGCACCACCCATCCCTGCTCAGGCGTGTTAACCGCGGTGGCGATGCGTGGCGCAGGCATGATTCCATCATGACTTAGCACTGCCGCCGCGAGACTCATCTGCAAAGGACTGGCTTTCAACTTTTCAATTGGCGACGAAGCCGCGTCGGAAGCCGCAGGGAGATTGATGATGGGCGGCTGGAAAAAAGCAAGTTCTTCGTAATAGGCTTTCAATTCGGTTTCTGTGGGCTGTTCCCCTCCAAACTTCGCGCGGACGAGCGGCAGTGCGGCTGTGCCAATCGGGTACAAGCCTTGCGTGGCGCGGTTGATCAGCGGGGCGGATTGATTCTGCGCCAAAGACTCGCCCTCTTCACTTAATTGATTTGGGTCATACGTGGGATGGGAGGACATGGCCAGTATTTCGCCTGTTTCAGCATTCATCAAGACAATTGCGCCGACATGGCCGCCGAGGAGTTGATCGGCTTTGGATTGCAGGGTGAGGCTCAGGCTCAACCGCACGTCCAAACCGGATGGGGGAGTGCCATAGAGCAGGTGGTCCCACCAGATGCGGCTGGAGGGATTTCCTTGCAAGCCGCGCAGGTAATTGTCCAGCGTATATTCCAGTCCTGCCTGCCCGTAGACAGGGTGCGTGTATCCAGTAACAGGTGCAAGGTCGGGATAAATATAGGTTCGTTGATAAGTTCCGCTTTCGCCTTCGGTGATATTGATGGGCTGATTGGTTCTGTCCAGCAGTTCGCCGCGCGGCACATAGCGATCTGCAATCGAACGGCGGGCGTTGTCGGTACGGGTCAGCAAATCGGGCGCGCGAATGACCGACCACCACGCGCTGGCCAGGGCAATCGCAAGAAGTCCCAATGCGAGGATGCCGGCTAAAAGCGTGTATGGTTTTGGGTCTGACAGGATGGCCGGCTCGCTATCTTCCATGTTGCTGACAAAGAGTAGGAGAAACAACGCGATGTAGGATGTCAGCAGGGATGAGCCGCCATAGGAAACAAAGGGCAGGGTGACGCCGGTCAACGGCAGGAGGCGCAGGTTTCCGCCAATGATGAGCAGACTCTGAATGCCAAGATAGGCTACGGTAAAAGCTGCCAGATAGCGGCGGAACCTGTCTTCGGCGCGTAGGGAGACGATCAAACCCCGGGCGAGGATCAGCCAGATGAGGGCAATCAGCCCCATCGTCCCGACCAGTCCGGTTTCCTCTGCGATGGCCGCGAAAATGAAATCTGAAATCGCCACCGGCACGAGGAGCGGATTCCCCAATCCAAATCCGCGGCCGATGATTCCGCCGTTTGCAACCGCAAGCAGGGACTGCACGATTTGGTAGGACTGTCCTGCAGGGTCGAGCCAGGGGTTGAGCCAGCCTTGTATGCGGACTTGAATGACGTCTATGAAAAGATAGCCGATGGCTAGGGCGGCTGTCAAAACAAGGGCTGCGCTGAGAAGAACGCGCCGTTTGCCGGTGTGGATAAAGATGGCAACGGTGAATATACAGATAAAAATGGATGCGGTGCCGAGATCGCGCTGGACAACCAGTAGCAGGAGCGCAATTCCGGTAGCAGCTGTCGTCGGCACAAGCAGGGCCAGCGATGAGAGCCGCAGATTGACGCGATCCGCGAGATAGGCCGATAGATAAATGACCAACAGTAATTTGAGCGGTTCGGATGGTTGGAAGTAGACGCCGCAACAACCAAGCCACAAGCGCGGACCGATTCCCATCGGGTTTGCGCCGAAGATTAAGGTAAACGCGGTGATGACCATCCCTCCGCTGAGGAGCAGATATTTGTAACGCCTGAACAGGGGAATGATTTTTTGTTGGGCGTACAATGCAATGATAAAGATAGTAATGCTGACCCCAAACCAGATGGACTGTCGAATACCATACCCTTCGTCCAGCCGCCAGACAGTCAGCAATCCCCAGCCGCTAAGCAGTGCGGCGGCCGGCAGTAGATAGGGATCGCGTTCAGGCAAATGTTTGATCGTTGCGCGGTGAGCCAGTTCGGTCAGGACGGCCCAGGCAAGATAACCCGCCCAATGCGAGAAACGATAATCCACATCCCATGTCCGCTCGCGCACGGCGGGAGACAGGGTGAGGATCGTGGATTGAATAAAGAGGAAGAACGCCGCCCAACGCAACAGGAGGCTTTGGGTTTTGTCATACATGGTTTATTGGAAGATGATTCTTGAGTGAAAGGATGGCTATTTCAGGTATTTGCCGACCAGCAAATCGAGTTTGGCGCGGGTGGCAGACGGAATCACTTTGAGGTCTGTGATGAGCGCGGTGGAGAGCGCCTGCCCGCACTCGCAGGGACGGTTGGACTTCAATCCGCGAATCAGGTTGCGGATGGCTTCCTGCGCTTTTTGCGTGTTCTTGGCGAGGGTTTGGATGACCATTTCAACGGTCACAGGCGATTCGCTTTCGTGCCACACATCGTAATCGGTGACGTGCGCCATCGTCGCATAGCACATTTCCGCCTCGCGGGCGAGAAAGGCTTCGGGCGCGGCCGTCATACCGATGATGGACATGCCCCAGGTGCGGAAGACGTTCGATTCTGCTTTTGTCGAAAAACGCGGGCCTTCGATTACGATAAATGAACCGCCGCGATGTGTCGCCGCTCCGGTTGCCCGGACGGCCGCTTCGACAGCGTCCGACAAATTGGGACAGAACGGGTTGGCGACCCCCACATGAGCCACCAGTCCCTCGCCAAAAAACGAGCGGATGCGGTTCTTCGTGTTATCGAAGATATTGTCGGGAATGACGATGTGTCCCGGAGCGTAATCTTCGCGTAGTGAGCCGCAGGCGCTGATGCTGATGACGCGTTCCACACCGAGGGATTTCAATGCGTAGATATTCGCGCGATATGGAATCTCGCCGGGCGTGATGTGATGTCCATGACCATGCCGGGCGAGAAATGCCACGCGTGTATTTTCCAATGTGCCGACCACAATCGGGGCGCTGGGTTTTCCGAACGGGGTATCCAGGCAGTATTCTTTGGTGTCCTGCAAACCCGCCATGTGATACAAGCCGGAGCCGCCAATGACCGCGATTAAAACCTTTTCCGTCATGATCTTTTCTCCAATTTTTGCGTGGGTGAAACGGGAGTGTTTGTCGAAAGATTGACAATCAGCCGGGTGTCGCCACAGCGGATTTCGTCCCCGGCGGTCAACACGGTGGGCATGGAGATGATGATCTGGTTGAGGATTGTGCCGTTTGTGGAGGAGAGGTCTTCCAGCCACCATTGGCTGTGATGATAGGTTAATTGCGCATGGCGTGTGGAAACGGTATCGTCGATTAGGGGGATGTCACAGCCGGGGTCGCGCCCAATTGTGATGGCGGGCTGGATAAAGTTGGTTGTGACTGGCGGCGATTGTTTGTGGCGGATGGTCAGGTTGATGCCTGGAACCCGCCGGCCGGACAGGTTTATTCCCTGCCTGCGTATGTCACGCCATAGAATAAACAGCGCCCATCCCAGAAAGCCGTACAACGCAACCACCAGGATGAGACGCAATGCCAGGAGAATGACGCCGCTCATTTCTTTTTCAGTCTTGTTTCTTCTTCAATCTTGCGGTGGAATGATCCACAAGGATGGCGGTTGGTCTTTCTGTCGTGGGAGTCTTCGGCAGGGGAGCGGTCTCTTTCAGGTCGGGACGCGGAGGCGGGTTGTCCTGTCCGAAGATCAAGGCCACTCCAGCGAGGGAGATCACGTCACCGGGATAGAGCACGGTCTGACTGGCCCGCTGTCCGTTGACGAAAGTTCCGCCGGTGGAATTCAAATCGAACACAACGAACCTGCCTTTGATGGCGCGCAATTGGGCGTGATTTCGCGAGACGCGCGGGTCGTCGATCACGAGTTGATTATCCAACCGCCGACCAATGTTAATGACAGGTTGCTTTAAAGGAAATACCTTGACGCCCTCCACGATTAAAAAGGCATTTTCGGGCAGTTTGGTGGGGTCTTCTAATTTTCCAGTTTCAAGGGGGCTTGCATTTGTCTCAGCCATAGAAGTAATCCGATGAGAGGCCACGATCTGGGCATCTCCGAAAGATATTTTTTCATCCGTTGCGAAAGTGATCGTGGGAGATATTGTAATCCGAAATCCAGCCTCCTGCGTCACTGTGACGATGGAATGCAATAAGATTGCAAGTAATTTCTGGTCCTGCCATTTGACGGCTTCATCGGGATGCATGACCAGCGTATAGACATTTGGCGCGGCAGTCGAACCGTCTTCGAGCGTGGCTGTATTGAGGTGGATTGCCGCCGCCAGTTTTTGAACGATCACATCTTCCACTTTTCTTCCTGGCAGAAGTTTGAGCAGGTCCACTTCGATCAGAGATTGCAACCGGCTTTCAAGTTCCTGTAAATTCATTTTTGCTTGATCATCCTACAAGGGCTGTTTGCAATTTCCGCATTTTTTATCGCCGGGTTGAAGAACATACCCGCACTTTGGGCAGGTGTTGGGCTGTGCTTTGCCGAGCGGAGCCCCGCATGCGACGCAGGAAGGTTCCCCAATGGGGTTGGCCGCGCCGCAGTATTCGCATGTCACCCTTTTCAAGCGTTCCGATAGTTCTGTGGAAACCCCGGCCGATTTTGCGGTCCGGGCAATCACCTGCCAGATGCGCTCGCCGATTTGCAGGCTTTCGATGTCCTGTGCTATGTCATCCAGTCGTCCAAGCAGGCTGAAGGGGTTTCGCATTGCGGCGAGCGCGCTTGCTCCCAAGCTGGCCGCCACTCCCAACCAGGCTTGCTGTCCCAATTCCACCATGACACCATCCTCCCATTTTTGCATGGTGACGGTAATGGCTGTCTGCCCGCCGGACATGGAGCCGGGTTTTGTGCCGATTTGAACGACCATCTTATCGCTTTGCCCGAGTATTTGCGCCCGGAGATTGCCCTGATTGAATTCACCAAGCAATGCTTGCGCAATGTCCACTGGTTTGATGCTTCCGTGAAATATTTTTCGTTCCATGAATTCGATTATAATCGCCTTTGCGATTCTCCTTAAGAGCCATTTACGCAATGACGAAATACCGGTTTCAATTCCTTGTCTCCTCCCTGTCCGTTGTTTTGATTTCCCTCGCCGTATTCTGCGCAACTCGTTCGACGGCATTTGCGCTGGCTTTGCAGGTGACGTCCACTCCAGCCGCCGATTCCGGCATGTATATTACAGTGGTCACCGACGAGCCGCAGATCAACGTCCGTATGGGTCCCAGTTCCACCGTATATCCGATTGTTGGAACGCTGTTGACAGGTTCCACTGCCCCGGCTTTGGGCAGGTCGCAGGGTGGGGATTGGATTCAGATACAATTCGAGAGCGCTCCAAACGATGTAGGATGGGTGTACTCTCCGCTTGTGCAGGTATCTCCCGGCACATTGCGGATTGTTGCGCCCCCACCGACGCCGGTTCCGCCCGCCACGTCCACCATCGATCCCACCTTGGCGGCGCAGTTCAGTATTGTGCCCACCAGCACGCGCCTGCCGACCTTTACCCCACCGCCTGAGCTGGTAATTCCATCTTACACAGAATCCCCAGCCTCGGAGAGTTTCGAATCCGTTCCGCTGGCGACAATCATTATTGCCCTCGTTGTTTTGGGAAGCATCGGCCTGTTGCTGTCCCTGTTTGTGCGGCGGTAGTCAAAATGAGATTAGCGCGCAGGATCGTTTTTTTTCTCTTTTTGCCGCTGATGCTTGGGGGAATGGCGCTTGCTCATCGTGCCCCTTCCGAATACATTGTCCATGCCCAACAGCCAACAGGCTCCATTCCAACTGTGACAGGTACACCGGCAGGGATGATTGTCGCCGTTTACCTTGACCGCGCCCAGGAGGATGTATACGCCGGTCCCAGCGAGTATTTATATCCGCGCATCGGCGTGGTGCTGGCGGGACAGGAAATGCCCGCATACGGCATCTCTGAAGATGGAGATTACATGCAGATTTATTATCCCGGCGTTCCGGATTCGGTTGCCTGGGTATATGCGCCTTATGTCAAAATCGTGAGAAACGGCGAACTGCCCAGGATTCCAGCGCCTCCCACGCCGACACCAGCCGCCACTCCTGTTGTGGACATCAATCCGACATTGGTCGCGGCGTTTGTAACACTTGTTGAACCTACCCGCCTGCCGACCTTTACCGCTCCAGCCCCATTAGCAGTGGCGACGTTTGTAGAGGTTGCAGATTCCAGGCGCGTTCCGATGGGATTATTGATCTTTGGTCTTGGGTTTATCGGGGCCCTCGGTACGTTGATTTCCTTCCTGCGCGGCAGGTAATTTCGCCAACCCATTAAATAAAAAAAATGACCAGTCGATCCTGGTCATTTTTTCGCACTAGTTGTTGCAGGAGCAAGCGTCGCCTTCGCCGCAGCAACTCCCGCTTTCGCTGGCGCTGTCGCCGCATCCGCAACTGCCATGCTCTTTTTTGCCGGCATTCGGGCTGTTGACCGAAAAACCCGCGCCACGTTGCGGGTCGTTGATGAAGTCAATCGTCGCTTCGCGCAGATAATCGATGGAGATATTGTCCACCACCACGTTGACACCGTTGGCGTCGAAGGTCATATCCACATCGCGGATGTTGTTATCGAGCGCCATGCCAAAATTTACGCCGGAGCATCCGCATCCGCCGCCCGCCACATATACGCGCAAGGCATACCCCTCCAATTTGCGCTCTTCCAGAATATTTTTTACTGCCTGGCTGGCCGCCGGGGTGAGCGTAAAGAGTTTTACTTCGATTTCCTGGAGCATTCTTTCTCCTTTTGGCGTTAGTAATTTTGACAGATATTATCAGATTTAGGGTGCAATGTCAACTTTCAAATTGCTGACAAGAGACAGTTTCGCATTGCCGCCGATCTTATGTCCATTACCCAAAATACGCTTCAATTCTGCCATGTTTTCAAATGGAATGGCGCCTGTCTTTCTCAGGGACTCGGCGGGTGTAAACGCAGCGTGACCATAAACCTTCATTCCCGCGCGGACGGCGGCAGTGACGCCGACTGCGGTATCTTCGACAACTACACAGCGGCTGGGCGGCACGTTGAACGCCCTGGCTGCCGCAAGATAAACGTCGGGCGCTGGTTTGGGGTTTGGGAAGTCCAACCCGCTGAAAATTGCGCCTTTGAAATAATCCGTCAAGCCGGTAATTCTCAACCGCATGGTCACTTCATCCTGAGTCCCATTTGAAGCGATGCAAACCGGCACGGACAAACTATCAAGGAGGTCGTGAACGCCGGGAACGGCTTTGAGTTCCTTCTCTGAAACATCGACGAGAATCTCGCTGAAAATATCGAAGAAGCGGGCGGGGGGAGTCCAGTCCAGGTCCCGGCTCATTGCGGCGACGCGTTCCGGCAGAGCCATGCCCGGATAATTATGCAGAAGAGATGTTTCTTTCAGGGCATACCCTTGCTCGCGCATGATCTGCTCGATGACGATATAGTCGATCGGCTCGCTGTCCACCAGCACGCCGTCACAATCGAAGATGACAAGGTCAAAAGGGTTTGTGTTCATAGCGGCGGGATTATACCTGAGTCCCCGCCGCCATTTCTTAATCGACGATGAATAGTTTCGCGCCGGTTTTTGTGTAGGAGCGATGCGGCTCGGCGTGGTCGGCGACCTGGTAACTTACGCCCGGTGTGAGGACGAACTTCCTGCCGTCCTTCAGCTCGGTGTGCAGTTCCCCTTCCAGACACAGGAGAATATGGCCTTTTTCGCACCAATGGTCGGCGAGATACCCGGCGCTGTATTCCACCATCCGCACGCGGACGGTATCGAATTGCTGAGTGTGCCAGAGCGCCATTCCGGTCTTGCCCTTGTGTTCGGTCGGGACGATTTTCGACCAGTTTGTCAACCCAAAGGGGATGTTTTTCATTTCCATGTTTCGTTCCTTTCCGGGGAGTTTTTCTCCAGCCACGCATCGAATTTTACCGCCAGCCTGAGCGCCAGCGCCAGATTCGCGCCGATGATAAGCAGGGATGCCAGAGTCCAGGTGGCAACCAGCCCCCAGTCGAGTGGATGATAAATGTTCAGGTCATGCAGGGCGATCAGGCAGTAGAGTCCGCATGGCAGGCTGGTCAGGATGACGGGGACATATCCGCGATAGGCGGCGAACTGTCCGATGTGGATCAGCAGGTGGATGAAGAATCCCAACATCATCCCAGCCCAGAAGGGAAACAGTTCCAATTCCACAGCAAGTAAAGTCAGTGTGGAAAGAACAACAAATTCCTCCGCCACTGCCAATGCAAACGCCGAAGTTGACATTTTACTTTTTCCCGCCGCTGCTCGCGACACCCATTTGGGGAAACGCTTTTCAAACTTTGGCAGGTTGGCAGTGAGCCACGGCTTGAACATGATGATTTCTTCGAAGTCGTGGAACATGAAGACGATGGGCAGAAGCCACATCAGGGTTTCGGCTTTGACGGGAAGGATCATTTGTATTTATCCCAGCCAAACTCGCTGTAGAGGATTCCCTTTTGGAAACACTCGATTGCATGTCTGATGTAGGGAATCGTGTTCTCCGGCAGGTTTGTGATGGGATGCCACGACAGGTCGTCGCACTTTTCAGGCTCGTTATTGGTAATCCCTCCCGCCCACCACTTGACCGCCATGAAGAAATCGACGCGTTCGTCGTTCGATTTACGGTTCATGATGTGGACGATTTGCAGGTTTTTCGGATGGACAACGACGCCAGCCTCTTCCATGATCTCGCGGACGGCGGCTTGTGTCACGCTTTCACCTGCGTCCACGTGACCGGCAACCACGCTGTAATTGCTGTCTTCGTAGCCGGTGTTGAAACGGCGCAGCAACAGAATTTCAGCGTCACGCAGAAAGAAGATGTGCGCGGTTATGGGAAGTTTGTTTCGCATGGATCCTCTTTTTGAAGGAAAATCGTTTCGTTGATTACTTTATGCAATTCTTCCGGTGAACGGACAAGGAAGTCGGGCTTGGCGCGGATCAACGTTTTGGCGCTCTGATGCCCCCAGACGACGGCAATGCTTTTAATGCCCGCCTCCTTCGCTGCGCGGATGTCGCTGGCCGAGTCGCCCACCATGAACACGGATTCGCCTTTCTTTGCAAATTGACTTCGCGCCGATGCGATTTTCTGCGCCTTCGAGCCGGGCATGTCCACCCCGTAAATCGCGCGGACATACTCATTTAGTCCATGCTCGACGAGAAAGGCTTTCACATTTTCTGTCGAATTGCCTGTGATGACGCCAATGTTATTCGTCGCGGATAACTTCTTTACCACCTCTGCCAACCCTTTGAAAATATCCGGCGGGGACTTCTTTCCCCCGAACTTTGCCAGGCATCGGCGAACAAATTCATCGATCAAATGCTCAGGAACTCCCATTTGCTTCCCGTAGGTCGCAAAGGACATGACCTCCAGTGAACTCAGGTCATCTTGGGTGGCGGTATGTTGTACTCCTAATTCATTACAGACTTCCTGACCGAATTGAAGCAGGTCGCTCAAAGTGTCGGCAAGAACGCCGTCGAAGTCGAAGAGGATGAGGGGCATATGGGTATTGTATTTGAGGATTCGTCATTCTGTAACCCCTAAAAATCGGACTTCTCATCAAAACAAAAATAGACGGGAGAATAAGGAGGCAATCTCCCGTCCACGTAAATCATGACCGAAAACGCATTGCGCCCCGCGTTTATACTTTTAACGGAAACATGCTGGTCGACTTGACCAATTCCCAGTGACTAATGTGTCGCCAGTCGAAAATGCCGCGGCTCGATCCGCGGTCCTGCGATTCATGCACCT
Source organism: Anaerolineales bacterium (assembly GCA_034433295.1). Taxonomy (GTDB): domain Bacteria; phylum Chloroflexota; class Anaerolineae; order Anaerolineales; family Villigracilaceae; genus Villigracilis. The sequence continues at coordinate 48,002 of DAOUAS010000014.1, forward strand.
GCGGCGGTCCGACCTTCACCTGGATGATGTATTGAACGCCTGTAGGTTGTTTCTTTTTCTTGATCGAATTCAGGTCTTCGAGGATCTGTTTCATGATCTTTTCGGATTCGGAATTCGGATCGAAATCCCCGTACGAAACAAACTCCTTGCTGACGCCGCCGGTCAGGACGTGGGTCAGGGCAAACGTGGCAGGCCCGCTAACTCCGTTCAGCAGGATGATATATTTCTGCTCCTCCTCCGTTTCGTTGGAGTAGGGGTTGGGGACAATTGCCAGGTGGGCGTGAACGATGAACTCGCTCGGATTTTCAGTCTCGGTCTGGCTGATGAATTGCCCAAAGATTTTCCTATTATCCAAAAACGAAGCCTTGAATCCCCTTTCGGGGTTATCCTTGATGTCATCGGCAAATTCCTCTCTGTAAAAGGTCCTTTTCACATCCTGGGAATTCGCATGATCCTTTGCGTGCGCGTCCGTTTGTTTGAATGCGACGACCGCGTTCGGGACGCCTTCGGCGTTGAAATTCGGATCGAACCAGTTTTCCCTTGGTATTCCGTATATCTTTCCCAGGACGATCTCGGTCAGCGGGTTGACATCGGGCGAGGCGATGATCACACAATTCTTGCCGCTAAGCATTTTTTCCAGTTCTTTGATGTACTGGTCTCTTTCGACCGCTCTTTGTTTTTCGACCACCTGTTCGATTTGATACACGGGAGACTCGATGGTGGCCCGATACTGGTGACTTGCAAAATACGATGTAAGTTCCGATGCAGCCCTCAGGTCCCAGTCGCCGATCATCTCACGCCCGATCGGATTGTGCAGGGCGCCAGTGAATACCGATACCTTTCCGCGCTTTTCCAGCACCTCGTCCCAGAACCTTCTACGGGACCATTCAGCAAAATCGGAAATGACCATCTGGTACATCGTCTCCTCCAATTCGCCTTCGAGCCGCACCGGGAAATCCTCTTCGAAGGTCATGTGCCAGAGGGCTCTGATGTCGAATGCCAGATCGTCTATGTCGTCCTTTTTTTCCTCTTCCTTATCCTTCTTCTTTCCGATGACCGTGATGGGAATTACATTCCTTCCCTGCGCGTGACAATAGCCCAGCCAAAAATACACCATTGGGTTGCAGTCCTTCCCCCCGGTTTTGATCAACGTGCAGAATGACTGGTTTATCTTTTCGAGAATTTCCCTGAAACTGGCGTTGCTTTGCACCAGGTCGGCATTCTTTAGCTGATCGATCAAGGAATAATAGGTGGTTGGAATCTTGATGGTCTGCTGTAACTCCCTAATGCGCTTCTGGATATTATCGACTGCAACGCCCACGGCCGCGCCCGCATGAGTGGAGAAGTTCAGGTCTATATCTTCCGCGTTTGGTTTCTGCTGCTCATTTGCAGGGCTGATTTTGGCGTTTTCCGGTTTGATGCCCGGCGCGTTCAACGTGTCGATCAACAAGGTGATGGGGGTTGACTCGATGATGGGGGATCGGTTTTCCCTTTCCCATAGATAAGATGAAACTTGAAACTGCCCTATGGTCAATGGGGTCAGGTCGGTATAGGAATATGCCATGCAGCCCGAAAAATAATTGCTGATGTAATCGCCGATTTTCGACCCTTTATGGTAGACGACCAGGATTTTATGTCCAATCCCATATGCCAGCCCCAATTCGTAGAAAACATTGGCGTTTGGCACAGACACATCGGCCATGACGAAATCCGCCTCTTGGATTTTCTTGCATATCTTCTCGCATATGACGTATCCGGTTTTGCGCACCTGATCTGCCCTGATGATTTCCATGGGTTCGTCCGGCTTGCCATACGCCCCCTGGATATATCGCTTCAGGCATAACTCGAAGAAAACGGAGATGTTTGGCTGAAAGGGAAGAATCATAAAACCGCAATTGGCTTTCTTATTCTTTCTCAGTTCGATTTCCCGGTCGATCTGCTCGGTATAGACACAGCCCTTGCCCGTCATAAAACAGGGATTGACCCGGCGGTGTGGTTTTAAAATTTTGGTCTTGAACTTGTTGATCTCAAGGTCATCTGATGACATGGCGGATACCCTCCGTTATTGTGGGAACGACAAACTGGCTTCAACTTCTATCAGTATAGCAAATCGACGAGCGCGATGCAAGCGTCATCTTTCCGATATCCCAAATATTCATGGCGGGTATTCGAATGTTCAGTTTTATTTTTCTCTTGACATTAACGTAACGTCATGGTTTATGGTTGTTCCATGTTCACGGTCAAGCAACTCTCCAAACTGGCGGGCGTGACCCCGCGCACCCTGCATCACTACGATGACATCGGTCTCCTCAAGCCGTCCCGAATCGGCGAGAATGGCTATCGCTACTACGGGGAGGAGGCGTTGTTGAAACTTCAGCAGATTCTGTTTTATCGCGAGTTGGACATGCCGCTCGAAGAGATCAGAAAAATCACGGGACGCTGTGACTTCGACCTGCTGGCGGCGCTGCAAAGTCACCGCGAGGCGCTGCAAAAGAAGGCGGCGCGGTTGAATCAACTGCTTGTCACCGTAGATAACACCATTCTACATATCAAAGGAGAAAAACTTATGAGCCAGAAAGGTTTATTCAAGGGCTTTAGCGAAGAGGAACAGGAAAAACTGGCGCAGGAAGCCGAGCAAATGTACGATCCCGAAACGGTGCGCGAGTCCAACCGTAAGTGGAAGGCATACTCGAAGGTAAAGAAGAACGCCATCCTGACAGAAGGCAGCCAAATTTACCTCGATATGATCGCCGTTATGCTGAAGGGCGCATCCAGTCCGGAGGTTCAGGGGATTGTCGAGCGCTGGCGTCGTCACATGGATTACTTCTGGACGCCGAACCTCGATCAACTGCTTGGGCTTGCCCGCATGTACAACGACGATCCCAAGTTCAAAGCCAATTTCGATGACATGCATCCCAAACTTGCCGAGTTCATGCTCGAGGCGGTGACGGTGTATGTAAATGCAAAGATGAAGGATGAATGATGAAAAGGAGTCGGGGATGGGTGTCTCTGACTCCTTTCGTTTTGGGAACATTTTTGGCATCTCAGCGTCAAAAAAGGGATACTTTTTCACGGAGATTAAAATGAAAAAATCCTATTTACTGTTGACCACCCTGTTTATCCTCGCCTTTGCCGCATGTTCCCCTGCAAAACCATACGTCAGTGGCGATTGGAAACTCGTTTCCTACGGCGACGCCGCCAACCCGACGCCCGCCCTGCCCGATGTTGACACAACCGTCACTTTCAAGGACGGGCAGATGGGTGGCAATGTGGGTTGCAACGGCTTCGGCGGCGAATATAAACTAAACGGCGACCAGATCACCTTCAACGGCATCATGTCCACCATGATGTTCTGCGAAGCAACCTCGGTTCAAGAGCAGGGAGTGCTCGGCGTGTTTTCTGATAATGATGCTCTGCAAATTCAAGTCAACGGCGATTCCCTGACCATCACCTCAGCCGGCGGCGCTTCCGTTGTCAATCTTGCCCGCAAATAACCCAACTGATTACCACCCACTGGCAACTGATTACTTTTTACTTCCAATCTTGCTCATTGCATACTCCGCCAGTGCGGTAATCGTCAGCGATGGATTCACGCCGGGGTTGGCGGGCATGATCGAGCCGTCGATGATGTACAAGCCTTCGTAGTTGTGGATTCGGAAATTCTCATCCACCACGCTTTCATCAGTATTTTTCCCAATTGGAGCGCCGCCAAGGATGTGGGCGGTGGTCGGAAGCCCCAGCAGGTTTTCGCCAATCGAGCCAAGCGCCACGCCGTTCGTGCGCTTGGCAAACTCGCGTGTGACTTGATGTGACCCCTCCACTTGCGCGTGGATTTTGTAACCGGGTTCCTCGTCCGCGACCATGCCGGTGCGGAAAAAAGTGAACAGACTGCGTCCAATGCGGAAGCGCATCCGGTTATCTGCATGCTGCATGACCAGCAAAATGGTAACGTTGTGCGCCCAGCCCGGCAGGACCAATGCTTTCAAAAAGTCGAGCGGATGGGTGAGCGACCACCAGAGGAATTTCAGCAATCGCACCGGCACGCTGACGTCGGTGTCGATCAAGGGCGCGGCGAGGAAGCGCATGAGCGACGAACCATCCGGATAGCGGACAGGCTCGATGCGTGTGATTTCGTCGTGGTTGTAGATGGAGGAAATAGCGACGCCTTCGGAGTAGTTGATATCCGACTTGCGTGCCACGCTGCCCAGCAACGCCTCGGAGTTGGTCCTGACCATTTGACCGAGTCGCGGCGAGAGTTTTGACAATGAGCCTTTTACATCGCGCAGGGTCAACAGCAGCTTTATCGTCCCCATCACACCCGCCGAGAAGATGACATTGTTTGCGTGGACGGTTTGTTTCTGCTTGAAGAGTTTTGTCGAGTTGCGGTAGGTGACGGCGTAGCGTCCACCATTCATTGTTAACGGGCTGACGTCAGTCGTCTCAACTTCGGATTTTATCTCCGCCCCCATCTTCTCCGCAAAATACAGGTAGTTCTTCGGCAGGGTATTCTTCGCGTTGTAACGGCATCCCACCATACAGCCGCCGCAGTGTTTGCACCCCGCCCTGTCTGGACCTTCGCCGCCGAAGTATGGATCAGGCACGGTGACGCCAGATTCTCCGAAGTATGCGCCCACATCTGTCGCGCGGAAGGTGTGTCCCATGCCGCGTTCGTGCGCGAGTTGTTTGAGCAGGTCATCCGCTTTCCACAATTTGGGATTGCGCGCCGCGCCGAGAATTCTTTGGGCGGTGGCGTAGTGTTCTTTGAGCAGTTCGCCCCATTTGCCCGTTTGATTCCACGCTGGAGTGGCAAACGTCTCGTCGGTGGGGATCTCCAACACGTTGGCATAGCCCAGACTCCCGCCGCCCAACCCCGCTCCGTGCAGGACCATCACGCCTTTGAGAATGCTGATTTGTAAAATACCGTGAGCGCGCAGGGTTGGCAGCCAGAGATATTTCCAAAACTGCCAGTTGGATTTGGCAAAATCCTGGTCGGCAAAGCGCTTGCCCTTTTCGAGGACGAGCACCGAGTAACCTTTTTCGGCCAGACGCATGGCTGAGACACTTCCCCCAAATCCGCTCCCGATGATGACGTAATCGTAAACTTTGGTCATGACTTTACTCTCCTCTGGCAGGTTGGCGCGATTATAACAAGGGTTTTTAGAGGCTCGCGGTTACATTCCGTAAGTCATGTTTCACATGTGACTTACATCCACATCTTATAAACGGCGGTGGAGGCGGCGGTATAATTGTGACATGCGTAAGATTATTTCACTCGATATCGGCGGGACGCAACTGCGCGCCGCCGTTTATCAGGACGACAAACGCGAACCTGTCACCCAAAAGCGCATCAAAACCAACGCGAACGAACCTGATACCTTTGGACGACTTCTGAAATTGATCGAAGAGGTCATACCGCGCGATGGCAAGGTCGATGCCATCGGCGCCTCGTGTCCCGGCCCCGTCGACCCGAAAACGGGCGTCATCATGTTCACGCCCAACATCAAGGAATGGCGCGATTTTCCCTTTGCCGCCAAATTGATGAAGAGTTTTGGTTTCCCGACCTATGTGGATAATGACGCCAACCTTGCGGGGCTGGCGGAATGGAAGTTCGGCGCGGCGCGCGGGCATCACAACGTCCTCTATCTCACCGTCAGCACGGGCGTGGGCGGCGGTGTCATCATTAATGACCGCCTGTTGCAGGGCACACATGGTCTCGCGGCAGAACTGGGTCATATCATCGTGCAAGCGGATGGTCCTGCCTGTGGCTGCGGGCAACGCGGACATCTGGAGTCATTCTCGTCCGGGACTGGAATCGAGCGCTTTGTGGCTGACCAGCTCACGGCGGGGCGGCAGTCGAAGTTAGATCCGTCGAAGAGAAACTTCGCCCATGATATCTCCGAGGCTGCAAGGCAGGGCGATTCTCTGTCCATCGAGGCGTATCAGATTGCCGGGAAATATCTGGGAATCGGCGTGGCGAATTTCCTGCACATCTTCAATCCATCGGTGATTGTTTTCGGCGGCGGCGTTTCGCAAAGCGGACCTTTGTTGTTCGACGCCTTTGAAGTCAGTTTGAAGGAATGTGTGATCCATCCGCGCTATCTGGAGGACCTGGTAATTACCAGGGCGGAGCTTGGTGATAACTCAGGCTTGCTTGGCGCGCGCGCGCTGGCTGAGTTGAAGTTGGATTCGTAATATCCTTGTGAAAGCGGCGTTTCTTTTCCCTCACCTGGTGGGGGATTATTTTTCTCGCGACTCGTTTCACAGCGATAAATAAATAAAGGAGTAAATATGAAAATACCCAACCTACCTGGACCGAAGGCAAAGGCAATGATCGAACGCGATAACAAGGTGATTTCGCCTTCTTATCCGCGCGGCTATCCGTTTGTGATGGATCACGGCAAAGGCAGTGAAGTATGGGATGTGGACGGCAACCGCTTTTTGGATTTCATGGGCGGGATTGCGGTGACGTCGACGGGGTACTCTCATCCCAGGGTCGTGAAGGCAATTCAGGAACAGGCCGAAAAGTTCATTCACATCTCTTCGGATTTCTATCACGAGAATTGGATCAAACTTGCCGAGAAATTCAACGAGATTGCGCCGTTCAAAGAGGATGCGCTTTCATTCATGACCAACTCCGGCACCGAGGCTGTGGAGACGACGATCAAACTGGCGCGCTACCACACCAAGCGCTCGAACTTCATCGGTTTTACCGGCGCGTTCCACGGACGCACGATGGGCGCAGTGACCTTCACCGCCAGCAAAGCCAAGTATCACGGCGGATTCTATCCGCTAATGAACGGCGTCACCCATGCCCCGTTCCCCAATTCCTACCGCCCGTCGCTCGAACGACGCAAGGGTGAGGATTACGGCGAGGCGGTGGTGCGCTACATCGAGGAGGATATTCTTGGTCAGATTCTGCCGCCCAAGGATGTGGCTGGGATTCTGGTCGAGACGATCCAGGGCGAAGGCGGATACATCATCCCGCCCGACGGGTTCTACCCCGCTTTGCGGAAACTGTGCAGCAAGTACGACATCCTGTTGATCCTCGATGAAGTCCAATCGGGCATGGGACGTACCGGCAAATGGTGGGCGATCGAGCATTTCGGCGTGGAACCCGATATGTTCACCGCGGCAAAAGGAATCGCTTCCGGTATGCCGCTTGGCGCGTGTGTGGCGCGCAAATCTGTGATGGATTGGGCGCCCGGCACGCACGGCAACACCTACGGCGGAAATCCCATCTCCTGCGCGGCTTCGCTGGCGACGATTGACCTGATCGAAAAGGAATACATGAAGAACGCGGCGGAAGTCGGCACATATGCCATCGAGGCGCTGGAAGAGATCAAGGCGCGCCACCCCAGCATCGGCGATGTGCGTGGCAAGGGCTTGATGATCGGCGTGGAATTCGTCAAGGACCGCGAGACGAAGGAACCCGCGAGCGAACTCACCGAGAATGTGGTAAGCAAGGGCTTCGAACGCGGACTGCTGATGTTATCCTGCGGCAAGAGTGTGATTCGCGTTGCGCCGCCGCTTTGCATTACAAAGTCTGAAATGGATGAAGGCTTGAGGATACTGGAAGAGTCGTTGACCGCCGCCGAGAAAGAAACGAAGTAATTCAACAGAAATTAGAATGATTGAACGCCTCCATGGCTTGATCCACGGAGGCGTTCGCTTTCATAAAGGGGATTATTTTTCTTCCCGCACGTCCACCAGCACCGCCCGCACCGCAATGCGGTTGAGATAAGTGGCGGTTTTTTCGTCGTAGTTGTCGCAGGTTATCAAGGTTAGATACGCCTTGTCCTCGTGCTTCAACACTGTGATGTCATCAGGCTGCACCAGTTTGTTCGATTCCACCTTGTAGGTATACCGGTACCCCTGGCTGTAGATATAAACGTACTCGCCGACATTCAACCACCGCAGTTTCGAGAAGATGCTGGGTTTTCCAGCCGTGTTGACGGCATGTCCCGTGAGAACGCTGTTGCCTGTCCATGTGGGATAAGCCGTCCCATTGAGCCATCCGATTTGGTCCTGAAGCCACGACACATCCCAATTGGCATTTTTCAACTCGACACCCACGATGGTCGATTTGACCTTGATCACGGGAATCTCAAGAGCAAGCGTGGTGGACCCGTACGATGGACGTGTTTCCGCGTCCAGTCTGGTTACAACTCCGGGAGCAAAACCTGTCACCGGGATGAGAAATCCGCCCCCGCCGCGGGGCAGGGTGCGACCTTTGTCTTCATCGTCGCCATCCGAATCGCCGCCGCCGGAGTCGGATCTGCGATTCCAAACAACCTGGTTGGAAATAACCACGGAAACGTTCAGCACTGTCTCATCGGTAAAATCATCGTTACCATCTGAATCGGTGCGCGATACGCCAAAGTTCCGCACCTGGTTTATGCCGTCATTCACAGTGACCCGGAAGGTGATCACGACTTCATTCGCGGCGGCCGCCTCGGTAAATCTGCCGTTATCCGGGCCAATGATGCCCTGCCACTGCACCCGATTGTTGATCGGGTCATATGCGCAAAACGAATCTGTCACGGTGGTATTCAGTAGCGCGGTTGCGGCAGACGCATTGGATGAAGAGCCTCTCGGTGTGCAGGTCAAACTCCCCGGCAGGTAGATTGTCCCGGTGGGAATATCGTCGGTGACCTGTGTGTCGATGGCTGTTGTGTTGCCGCTGTTAATCCACACCATGCGGAATTCCAGCACCGGCAGGCCGGCTTCGGTGAAACTCTTGATGCCGCTCGGCGGGTCGAAAAGGCTGCCTATCGTTACGCTTGCCTGGTCGTCCTCAGTGGATATCTGGTTGTTGGGGGTCGAGTCTATGTCGGGCTGGTCGCACGCAATAACCTCGGCTGTATTGGTGATGACGCCGACCTGGGTTACAGTAACATTCAAAAGCAAGGTTACGCTGGTATTCCTGGCCAACGTCGGAATCGTCCAATTGCCGGTGAGACTATTGAAAGAGCCGAGGCTCGGGGTGGCCGAATTGAAAGTCAACCCGGCGGGCAGCACATCGGCAACGACGACGTTTGTCGCGTCGACCGAAGGACTTTGATTCGTGAGTGTGATCGTAAAAGTGATGGCATCTCCAATTTTCGGCGATGCATTGTTGACCCTCTTGGCCAAGGCCAGGTCAACTTGTGCAATCGGGATGTTAAGCGTATCGGTTACATCCTGGGTTTCGTTTGAGCTTGCAGTCACGGTATTGCTCAACGTTCCGCTTCCGGGAGTTGGCGAGCCGTTTGCAATCAGTTCCGCCTGGGTGAATGTGTGCGTGGCGGTGCAGGTCATGGTTTCCGTAGGGGCGAGTGTGGAGTCCGGGCAACTCATGTCTTCGTTGTCGTTATCGTCGCTCAAGGTGATGCCTGTCAATGTCACGTTGCCGTTGTTCGTCACCAGATAACCGTAGTTTACCGTTCCCGGCGCGGAAAGGATCGTGGTCGTCGAACTTTTTTCCACCGTCATGGACGGATTTATATCGACCACGTTAATCTGGCCGCTTTCCGGACCAACCGGAATATAAGCCCAAAGGTCCAATCCTTTCCAGTTTCCAAAACCGTTGCTAGTCCCATTTCCCCAAGCCCTTTGTGCGGTGGTTGTGTCGTAACCGTTGACATCGTCGGCGTGGTCTACAGTGGGCGGGTTGACGCTGTTGGCGTCCCCCGGCAAAATTACGCCAACCGTTCCCACCGTGGCGCCTGTCGAAACCCTGTAGCCGCGATCATCATAGAAACCGATATGACAGTTGGAATTGAAAGGACATACGCCGCCAGTGGGATTCAGCAGAGTAAGCGCGGGACCGCCGTTGGGACTGTTCTCGGCATCGAGAAGAGGGAAATGATATTCCCCCGCATGAAACGTAAGTTGATACTTGTATCCGTTTCCGACCGGGAAAAACGACCCCGAATTATCCCTTCCATCCCAGTGAATGGTGTTCGTCCCAACCGAGGTCTGACTGCGAATCACGCGATTTAGGGGATTATCCGGTTGAAAATCCACCCCGTCGAGACTGATCACAATTTCGCTGATGCCGTCGACGTTTCCGATGAACGAAAAATCGCCGCCAATCGGACGGTAGCCGGTTATGCCGCCGGCGGACCCTTGATACGTGACGTTGGTGATTGTAGGTGGAATTGGCGTTGGCAGGATGCTGGAAGGCAGATCGGATAAAAGCGGGTTGCTGAAAAACATCCTGGCCGAGGCTGGCGGGAGAATCACCCCGCCGGCTGGGTTGTTCAATAAATTATTGGTCGTCACCACATCATGATACAGCGGTGTGACGCCGTCCGGGTCCAGAAACCCGACCCGGTTGCCATATAAAATGTAGCCGTATGGGTCGAGTCCGTTCAAATCCACCTGATAAACGTAACCGGTGGTCGTTGTCGCATAGATGGTTGAATAGACTCGATTCGCAACGCCATTCCCTCCGGTAATTTGCGCCAGGTAATCGACGAAGACGCGGCCGGGCCTGGTCACTCCGGTGGACGGGTTTCCAGTCCGCACGGTGATATCCCAAACCGATACCCCGCTCTGTTGTGTCGCCGTAATGTTGGGCGCATCGATTGTTCCGGCGTCGCCATCAGTGGCGGAGGAAGGCCCAAGCGGACCATACATTGCCACCCAATAAATACCCGTCCCGCCTGCGGGAACTGTGTAAACACAGGGAATATAACCTCCATCCACGCCGCCATTGGTAGTGGGACCCACAAGTTCCATGCTGCGGGTTAGCGCTGGGGTAGCCGCCCTTAGTACCCCGCCGCTGGCAACACTGCACCTGAGTGTGGGGGGGATGGCGGCGAGGGCGGCGGAGGAAATCTGGGAACTCGAAACCTGTCCCTCCTGGTAAAGTGCGATATCGCCCAACCCCAGTCCCATGGCGCTCGAACCCATCAGGATGTATTCGCCCTCATTGGCATATACCCTGAAGAACGTGCGGCGGATAAAACCCGCAGTGGTGTCAATCCGCCACTCGGTCAAAGCGCGCTTGCCGCCGGAGGCAACAAGTTCCCTGCTGCCCTCGGCCTTGACGGGGCTCATATTGCCCTGGAAGAGCAAGGCCGTCAGTGTAAGAACGAAAAGAAGAATCGAGCCAACTCTTCCTGGAAACCGCAGCCGTGCATTTTTTGACATGTTGACCTCAATCCTTTGGGACGCTAAAAACGAATAAAACCCGATCCGGTCATGGCGTCTGCTCGAATTACGGGAGAGTTTGACGCCGGCATTATGAAATTCCGATTAAAGCCATTGGGACGGTGCATAGTATAGCCGCCGGTATACCTCTACCCGTCCCATGCTTGACATATATTGTTCTCCCCGGATGGGGACTCTTGAAGTTGAATACAGCCACCTTTCAATTTTGAAAGGTGGCTGTATTTTATGGGT
>DAOUAS010000015.1:0-6145 GCA_034433295.1 Anaerolineales bacterium
ATCAGCCCGTCGCCGAGGTTGAAGGTTCCGTCCATGTCGAGCAGAAAGCATTTTACGTTGAGGAGGGGTTCATTTTTCATTTGTGTGTCATTTTTCCTGTGGTCGAGATGACCAATTTTAGCGCATGTTGGTGTATCATCCTGGGTGTCACCACACGACCCATCAAGCAGGAGACCAGTTGGCATGAAACCTGAATTCATTTTGATGCTCACTTACAACGACACGACCGTCAAGGACGCCCTGAAGATTTTCCGCGAATGCAGGGACACACCCGTCACGCACTGGGGATTCAAGGACGTTGGACTCCCGCCTGAGGAAATGAAGGCGCTGGTGCGCGAGATGAAGGATGCGGGGAAGACCAGCTATCTGGAGGTGGTCAGCCTTTCGGAGGACGAAGGTTTGCGCGGGGCAAAAATCGCGCTCGAAGCTGGCTTTGACATCCTGATGGGGACCGTCTTCTTCGACTCGATTCTGAACTATCTCAAGGATAAGCCCATCAAATATTACCCATTCCCCGGTCACATCTTCGGGCATCCCAGCATCATGGACGGGAGCATCGAAGAGGTGGTGGCACATGCGAAGTTTTTGGAAGGCAAAGGCGTCCCCGGCATGGACCTGCTGAGCTACCGCTACGTCGGCGACGCGCGTCAACTGCTGAGAGAGGTGGTCAAAGCCACCAACGTGCCAATCGTCTCGGCTGGCTCCATCGATTCCTTCAAGCGCATCGCGGAAGTCTGGCAGGCGGGCGCGTGGGGATTCACCATCGGTAGCGCCTTGTTCGATAAGAAGTTCGCGCCGAATGGTTCGTTCAAAGAGAATACGATTGCCGTCTGCGAATGGCTGGAGAAGACCTCCGAAGCGGATTTGGGAAAATATCTGGGATAGAAAATCAGCCGCGATGCTGATATAGCGCATCGCGGCTGATCGTTGATCACTTTGCCGAGTCGATCATTGGCAAAAAGACGGTGCTGTAGAGGGCATCATGCTCGTCGGGGTGGCTGAACATCATGATGACAATTGAAGTGTTGCCCAGATCCGCGACGGCAATATCCACGGGACGGTTGTTCGATTTGCCGGAATACAACATCCAGGTGCGGCCGTTGGCGGAACGCGCACCAGCCTCCAGCGGGGCGGCGTCCAGTCCACGATAACCGTAGGCGCTCAAAGAGAAGAAATCCTTCAATTCGCTGGCACTGGAAAAACGCGTGCGGAATGCGCCGACCTGGGTGATGTCGAAAGCCGAGTTGCCGCGAACAAAGAAACCGTCGCCGCCGTAAAACCAACTGTCGGGGATGTAGACCGAGACGCCAAACAGGTTTTCCCTGGACATGGATACTGCAGGGTCGCCGGTGTATGGCGTCAAAAAGTCAACCGCTTTGAGATCGTTCATACAGTCGCGGGCGGGCTCTTCGGCGGGGTTTCGCAAAAAGTCGAGGACGATCTCCATCGCGCATTTGCTCGACGCCGATGGGACATGTCCCTGATTGTCGAATTCGAAATAATAACTCTTCGACAAATGCTCTGCCAGTTGTCGCGCATAGTTTGGCGGAGTGGCGGGATCGAATCGCCCCGTCATTACCAGCGAGGGGATGCCTGACAACACAGCGTCGTTCTCGCCGAGCAACGGTCCCACCGCTCCCCAAGACTGGCAGGATTTATACAGGTCGTTGGCATTACCGTAGAACGGGAGCCACGCGTAACTGCTGATGCCCGGCTGGGTGGATACGGCTTCGAGTTCCTGCGGGGTGGTCGCCATGATATGCTCGTGACACATCATGGAAATATACAAACCGGGGTTGATTCCGTCAAAGGCAAAGGGGAGCGAGTATTGCGCCGCGATCAGGGTCGAAAGGTCGCCGTTCCGCACGCGGTAAATGGTCTGCGGGGCGGTATCGATGAAATACGAACTCTTGATCGAACCCAGCACAATGGACATGAAGACTGTGCCATCAACTGTTTCGGTCACCGAGCCGATTGGATAAACCGATGTCGTTAGCGTAACCGGCCGTTCGTTCAGCGAATTATATGTCTCCCAAAAAACGGTCTCGAGATTTGGGTATGCCGTATTGCATTTTACGTTCACCATGCAGGCGTCGAAGAGGGCGCGAAGCCCGCCCTGGATGGCTTCGGGATAACTTTTGAAGAAATTGGATTCCAGCGGAACCACGGAGTCTAGAACGGCAGACTCGACAATTGCCGGGGAATCGCGCATCACCACCTGCGCCAGGCGCGTTCCATACGACGCGCCATATAAGTGAACTTTGCCGTAACCCAGCAATTGCAGGATGTCCTTAACATCTGCGGCGCTTTCTACGGTGGTATAGGCGTTCAGATTGACCCCCTTCGCCAGCAGCAGTCCATTGCAGGATGAGAAGGAAGTCCCATACACCAGCCGGCGCGTTTCGGCGGGAATGGTTCCGTAAATATCCTGACGGTGGGTTTTTTGCAACTCGTCGCATTTCAAGGCCGGTTCGGACAATCCCGTCCCACGCTGATCGAAGACAATGAAATCGCGATCCTTGAGGAATGGCTTGACCAGCACATCGTAGGCATCCGCGCTCAAAGTCACAGCTTCGGCGCCGGGCCCGCCCTGCAGGAACATCACCGGCGTTTGCGAGGATTTCCTCCCCTTGAAGACCGCCGCCGCCAGCCGAATCGTGTCCGATGGGTCTCCACTTCGGCTTTCGGGGACAATTGCATATCCGCAACGGACATCCACCCCATCCGGCACATCGAACCAACAGGAAGCCTGCTCGAACTTCGGTGTATATGCCACGGTAGACAGGGGACTCGGCAGGACTGTAGGCGGCAGAACGGTCAAGGTCGCAGTGGGAAGGATGGGCGGCAGGGTCTGCGTGGCAGGCATGGCAACCGGCGGGTTGGCAGGCGCAAACGCAGGCGTCAATCCGCCGCTGAGCATGAAGAATGCCCCACCCAATGTACACAGCCCAACCAGAAAGGAGGCGGCAAGCGAGACAACGAGGATGCGGGAATTGTTCTTCCTTCGTGCGGATGTTTTTTTTGCGCCGGACGGAATCGGTTTTTCGAACACGACCGGAGCGGATACAGCGCCTCTGAATTCATCCTCCGGGACGGCGGGACGGGCAGGCTTTGGCTCCTCTACAAAAGGTCTCTGCGGGCGGGAGGTCGGTTCGGGGTGAGCCGCCAAAGGCGGTTGGGGTGTCAATTGACGGCGCACATTCTGATTGTTGGGGTTGATGTCCAGCACGCGGTTCAAACAATATTCGCGCTGTTCAGGCGAAGAGACACTCATCCCCAGCATGTACCAACCCTGCTCGGATGTAGGGTTTTGTTTGACCGCCTGCGCAAACAGGGCGGCCGCTTTTGCCCGGTCGCCGGATTGGAACGCTGAAATTCCGGCTTGGAGGATATCTGCTTCAGACACTGAAATCTCCGAAAAAATGAAAGAGGAGTCCCATTTCATTATAACGGAGGCGGTTTTGCTCGAACATTGCACCTGCCAAACATTTGCGAACCGTTTCTCGAAGACCCCGTTCTTCTTCAGCATCTCATCGAAATAGGAATGGGCAATGGGCAGACGCAGAAAGAGACGGAAGACGGGTCTTCAAGTTCAGCGCCGTGCGGCAATGGATGCCGCTCACGATTTGCAGGTCGCGGGCATCAGTGTCTGCTTCCTTTTCAAGTAGCAGTCCCACGCGCGGATAACTGGCATAGCGTTCAGGTGATGCGCCTCACCCTGATCCACCACCATGCAGGGATGGATGAGCGGCAGGTGCTTGTCGAGGGCGCGTTTGAGCAGTTCGGCGGGGAAGCCCATCTTGAGCGGCGACGCCCACAACACGAAATCGGCGTTGATGACGGCGCGGTCCATGTCAAGCGAAGCGTCGCGGTTGGCGTACTCGCCCAGAGTCTTGACCCAACATCCCCAACAGCCGACGCAGTAACGCAGAACCTTGTCGCGCAAGTCCGCGCCGCCCTTGAGGTTGCGCCACCAGGTCTTCTTCTCCGCGAAGCCGGGAACAATGTAAACGTTATTCCCATCCTGAACATATTGGACGGGCAGGGTGTATTCCTTGCCGCTCTTCCGTCCGCGATAAGTGATAAGCAGCACGGCGGCACTCATCCAGCCATGCAGGGGCGAGCGCAAGATCAGTTTTACGAACGGGTTGGCAATCTTGTTCATAAACCACATGGGGAACTCACTTTCCACTGCTGAACGAATAGCGGATGGCTTTGCTGGAGCAATTGTCCACGCAGGTGCCGCACAGGATGCACTCGGCGTTTTCCATTTTACCGAGTTGCACCATGCCATTGACATCCAGACTCATCGGACAATTGCTGGTGCATTTCTTGCAATCGGCGCAGGCGGAGGAATCCGCAATCAGCCGCAGCGAAGCCCAGCCAAAGCAGTTGCGAATCCAGCGTCCGATCATCATGAAGGGCGCCATCCAGCAAATGGTGTGACATCCCGCCCGCCGCCCCGCGAAGATCGCCAGGCCCACGAAGAGACTGACCACACCATAGTAAATGATGTAGGCGATGAAGATCGGTCGCTCCGGTGACCCCGCAACCGAGATGCCGCCCTGAGTGTGGTAAAGCAGGTCAACGGTTTTGTATCCGCCCGCAGAGATCACCAACCAGACGATGAGCGAAATCCATGGAATCCAGATCAGCCACTTGATCCAATCGATCTTTTTGCTGTTGACCGGCTTGTTATTGACCGGCTCGACCATCTCCTGCATCCCGCCGCCGGGGCAGACCCATCCGCACCAGGCGCGTCCCAGAAAGAGGGAGGAGACGAACATCAGCCCAAACATCACGACGCTGCCATTGAGTATGCCGTTCATTGCCCCGTCGATGATGACGTAGGGCGAGAGAAAGTTCATGGTGACGGGAAAGGAGAGGAAAGCGAGAATGACAAGGGCTTTGCGAATCCGCTGTCGAAGGGGGAGTTGTTTGGTCATGGTTTCCTATTTTTGTGGCACTTCGCCGTTCTTGATTCGTTCGATGATGCTCTCCGCCCAGGCGAGGTTGGCGCGCATGTTGGCGATGCCGTTTTCGAGGGTCAACATCCAGAAGAAATGTTCCCGCGATGAAGTGATTTCTTTTTGGAACGGCTCGATCTGACCCGGGACCTGCTCATATTGGTTGAGGATGGCGCGCATGATGGCGGCATAACCTTCGAACTTTGTCAGTATTTCTTCATCGGATAACCGAGCCGCGAAGAAGATCTGAATCAACGGGGCGCTGCGTGGTTGGTCACCCTTCGGTGGGGGGCCGGCAAGCCAGCGTAGCAACTCGGCGCGTCCGGCGTCGGTGATGTGATACACCTTACGGTCGGGGCGGTCTTCCTGCGGGATTTTCTCCATCTCCGCCCAGCCGTTTTCTGTCAGCCGTGACAAGGTGCGGTAGATTTGGCTCTGGTCCGCCGGCCAAAAATGACGGATGGACGTGTCGAAAATCTTCTTCAGGTCGTAACCTGTATAGGAGTGGTAGTTGAGGAAACCGAGGATGGCAAAATCGAGCGACATAATAGACCTGTACTATATAGGATATAGCATATATAGTATAAATCCAGTATGAAATTAAGTCAAGGCAATTCATGCCGAGAATATGACTGCCGTGAGTTGGATGACAACGGGTTCTAACATGAACTGGTTATATTTGGATTACAAAACCCGATGGTAAAATCACCGCACCAGGATTTTTGCTGATCGACTCAAGGAATATTCATGCAGTTTCAATACTCCCCATACATATTGCCATTGCTGGCCGCCTCTGCCATCTCTGCATGGATTTTCTACCATGCCTGGCAGCACAGGAAGGTCAATCATGCAGTCCTGCTTTCCCTTCTCTCGGTTGCGATCACCGAATGGCTGGTCTTTTATGCCCTGCAAATTGCGGGCTCGAACCTGCACACCAAACTGATATTCAGCGAGATCAAATATATCGGCGTGGCCTTTACGCCGTTATTGTGGTTTATCTTCTCCATTAATTACGCCACCCCAAACAATACATTACCACGGCGTATTGTGGCATTCCTGTCTGTGATTCCCCTGTCCACCAGCATTTTGGCCGTGACCACCGAATGGCATGGGTTGTTTTGGAGCAATCCCCAACCAACTTACGGGATAAACTTTTCGGATTTCAGCGTGACCTATGG
>DAOUAS010000016.1:0-7881 GCA_034433295.1 Anaerolineales bacterium
CGAATAACGCGAAAAAGCCCAAAAGACATTCGTGAAATTCGCCCAATTTGCGCCATTCGCGTTAAAAAGCCTTCGGCGCTCGCAAGCGTATCACTTATGTCTTAACCATCACCTTTTATTTTTGGCTTAAAATGGTTCGTAACAATATGGAGGTATCAATGACTCAACTAAAATACAAACGAATTCTTCTCAAATTGAGCGGCGAGGCGCTCGGCGGCGAATCGGGACGTGGGATCGATGTGGACGAAGCCGAATCCATTGCCAGCCGTATCAAGGAAGTCCGCGAGATGGGCGTGGAAGTGGCGGTTGTGATTGGCGCAGGCAATCTATGGCGCGGCAAGCAGGGACTTGAGCATGGCATGGATCGCGCCACCGCCGACTACATGGGCATGCTCGCCACGGTTATGAACGCCATGTCGTTGATGGATGCCCTCGAACGACAGGGTGTGTTTACCCGCGTCATGTCGGCAATCGAAATGCGCGCCATCGCCGAACCTTACATCCGCCGCCGCGCGATGCGTCACCTGGAGAAAGGCCGTGTTGTGATCTTCGGCGCAGGAACCGGAAATCCATTCTTTTCCACCGATACCGCCGCGGCCCTGCGGGCAACCGAAATCGATGCCAACGTGGTCATCAAGGCTACCAAAGTGGACGGCGTATACGATTCCGACCCGAAGAAAAACCCGAACGCAAAAAAGTTCGATCAACTAAGTTACATCGAAGTGCTCAATCGCCGCCTGGAAGTCATGGATAGCACCGCCATTACCCATTGCATGGAAAACAAACTTCCAATCCTTGTATTGAACCTGTGGGATTCGAGCGCCCTGCTGTCCGCTTTGCGCGGGGAGGCCGTTGGCACGCTGGTGAGCGGGGAAAACGGCTAGCAGAGACATGTTCCCTTGCCCTTCACCTTCCGGAAAAGCGGAGGGTGAAGGGATTTTTTCTGAGAGGCTCTCGATTTTTTACAATTCCCATCACGTTGTTGCCCTTCCCATAGCAGAAATTCTTGTTTTAAGGTATCCTTGCACTGTAATCATTTTTGTAGGAGGAAGATCGTGAGTACCGACGAAATCAAAGACTTGTTGAAAGATGCTGAAGCACGAATGCGCGGCGCGATTCAATCCCTTTCAGACGATCTCGCCGCAATCCGCACAGGGCGCGCCAGCCCCGCGCTGGTGGAAAGACTCCATGTGGACTATTACGGAACCCCCACCCATCTTATGCAACTGGCCTCGATCAGCGTCCCCGAACCGCGTTCCATAATGATCAAACCGTTCGATGCGGCATCCATCAAGAATATCGAGAAGGCGATCCGCACCTCGAACCTGGGACTGAATCCCAATTCCGATGGAAAAGTAATTCACCTGAACCTGCCCCCGCTGGACGAAGAACGCCGCCGCGCCCTGGTCAAACAGATGCACCACCGGCTGGAGGAGGCGCGTGTTGCCGTGCGCAACATCCGGCGCGATCTGCACAACGACATCCGCGAGTATGAAAAGGAAAAATTGATCACAGAAGATGACCGTCTGCAGGGCGAAGAGGAACTGCAAAAGGTAACCGACAAGTTCATCGAAGACATCGCCAGGCACGGGCAGACCAAAGAAAAAGAGATCATGGAAGTGTAGCTTCTTTGAAGGTGTGCCAGCCGCATCGAAAAGAGTTAATCCTCATGACCGAGACCACTTCCTCTGCTCCTCTTGAAAAAGTTCCCCGGCACGTTGCCATCATCATGGATGGCAACGGGCGTTGGGCGCTTCAACGCGGCTTGCCGCGCCTGGCAGGTCACAAGGCTGGGACGGAAAACCTGCGTCGTGTCATCCGCTCCACGGTTGAATTCGGCGTCAAATACTTGACAATCTACGCTTTCTCAACCGAGAATTGGGGGCGTCCGCCTGAAGAGGTCAGGGGGTTGATGTACATCCTCGAAGATGTCATCGATCGCGAGTTGGGCGAATTACATCAGGAGGGTGTTCAGCTGCGTCACATCGGGCGGCTGGAACGGCTTGCCCCGTCGCTTCAGGAAAAAGTCCTCGAGGCGATCGACATGACCAAAAACAATGACCGTCTGATCCTGAACATCGCTTTCAATTACGGCGGGCGCGACGAAATCGTGCAGGCGATTCAAAGAATGATGCGGGACGGCGTGTTGCCAGAAAAAGTGACCGATGAAATGGTGGGGCAGTACCTTTACACGGCCGGTGTTCCCGATCCGGACCTGATCATCCGCACTTCGGGTGAACTGCGGGTCAGCAATTTTCTGATCTGGCAGGCCGCCTATTCCGAGTGGTATATCACCCCGACCTATTGGCCCGATTTCGACAAGGATGAATATCGCCGCGCGTTGGAGGCTTTTGCCCACCGCGACAGGCGCTTTGGAAAGGTATCTTCGGGGGAACTCCAGGAATCAAATGCTTAAACGAACGGTCACTGCCTTGGGTCTTGCCCTCATAGGGTTGCCGCTCATCATGCTCGGCGGCCCTTTTTACTATTTGTTGATGGGGACGTTTTTGATCGGCGCCGCGCGGGAATATGTTCATCTTTTTCACGCTGCGAAGTATCAACCAAACTTCCGTGTGACTGTTGGCGGTGTGACTCTCATTACCATCGCCCGCATGTTCTTTCCGGCGTACGCCCAGCCCGCCTTTGCGAGCAGCGTCCTCGTGGCAATAACGTATCACCTGATTGCTTACGAGCGTGGAAGGGATCAATCGGCCGTTGACTTTGGCATCGCGGTTGGCGGGATTGCATATCTCGGTTGGATTGGCTCATACCTTCTGGACCTGCGCAATCTTCCCGAAGGCGGCTGGTGGTTCATGCTGGTGATGTTCTGTGTCATGTATGGCGATACCGGCGCGTACATGATTGGCAAGGCGTACGGCCGGCATAAGATGGCTCCGCGCCTCAGCCCGAAGAAGAGCTGGGAGGGTTATGCCGCCAGCATTGTTACCGCCACCTGGGGGGGGATTTTCACCGCATATGCCTTTACCACCTATGGAAACCTTGCGGGTCAGATTACTCTTTGGCAGGGCGCGATTCTGGGATTTATCCTCGGCTCGATTCCGCCTTTGGGAGACCTCGGCGAGAGCATGATCAAACGTCAGTCCGGGATCAAAGATTCAAGCGACATCATCCCCGGTCACGGCGGATTCTTCGACCGCATCGACTCGTGGCTGTGGGGTGCGGTCATTGGTTATTATTTCCTCGTCTGGTTCATCTTATAGATTGGAGGCAAAAATGACTGTCCTTGGCGCCACCCCTACTCGTAACCTTGCGCTTGAACTGGCTCGTGTCACGGAAGCGGCGGCAATGCTGGCTGGCCGTTACATGGGACGCGGCGACAAGGAAGGCGCGGATCAAGCCGCTGTAAATGCGATGCGCCTGGTGCTCGGCACGCTGGATATGAACGGCGTCGTTGTCATTGGGGAAGGGGAGAAGGATCAGGCTCCGATGTTGTTCAATGGCGAAAAGGTGGGGAACGGTCTCACTCCCGATGTGGATGTGGCTGTCGACCCGATTGATGGCACACGTCCCCTGGCCTTTGGACGCTCGAACGCCCTGGCAATGGTGGCGCTGGCTCCGCGCGGCACGATGTTCGACCCGGGACCGTTCCTCTACATGAATAAATTGGCGGTTGGAGTTGAAGCGAAAGGCGTGATCGACATCGAAAAGCCAATTGCCGATAATCTCAAAGCGATTGCCAAAGCCAAGGGCAGGAACGTCGAAGACCTGACCACTATCATCCTTGACCGTCCGCGCCACGATGACATGATTGCCGAAATCCGCAAAGCTGGGGCGCGTATTCGTCAAATCCCCGATGGGGACGTAGCGGCCGCGTTGATGACTGCCTGGCCCGATTCCGGCGTGGACGTTTTGCTGGGCATCGGCGGTACACCGGAAGGTGTCATCGCTGCCTGTGCTTTGCGCGCCATGGGTGGAGAAATTCAGGGCAAACTCTATGCCCGTGACGAAAGCGAATTGCGGCGCGGACGTGACGCGGGTTTCGATTTTGACAGGGTGTTGACGATTGACGACCTTGTTTCATCGGAGGATGTGTTCTTCGCTACCACAGGCATCACCGATGGTGAATTGCTAAAAGGCGTGCGCTATCAAGGCGGTCACATCACAACCGAAAGCCTCGTGGTGCGCGGACTGACTGGCACAATCCGGCGTATCACTGCTACGCACAGCGTTGAAAAGCTCGACAATTTGAGTTCCATCCGTTATTGATTTTGTGGGCATGTCAATTTGATTTAGCCAAACTTTACGGATTTCACCTTGACATTCCCCCATGTTATCCGTATAATGTCGGTCGCTTTCCTTCCTGACTAGCTCAATCGGCAGAGCGAGCGGCTGTTAACCGCTAGGTTCTAGGTTCAAGTCCTAGGTCAGGAGCCAAAATGACCTCCGAGTATTTTTCGCTCGGAGGTCTTCGTTTGCCAATCACGATTTGTAACCAATCATTCTCAGGAAATCCTTGCGCCATTTGATGCCCTCGTCATCCTCGACGCCTTTGGGGGAGAACCCGTCTACCACGCCGAGGATTCCGCGTCCCTGCTCCGTTTCGGCGACCAGCGCCTCGGTGGGATTGGCTGTGGCGCAAAAGATGTGCGCCACTTCCGGCGTTGACTTGACTGCATTCAATACGTTGATGGGAAAGAAACCTTCTCCGAGGAAAAGAATGAAAGAATGTCCCGCGCCAATTGCCAGCGCGTTCTTCTTTGCCAGTTCGATCATTTCGTTGTCGGTTCCTGTCCAGCGCACGAGACATTTCCCCGACGCTTCGCAGAAAGCCAGTCCAAACTTGATCCCCGGCACGCTTCCGACCAGTGTCTCGTGAATGTCTTCCACGGTCTTGATGAAATGGGATTGTCCGAGAATAAAGTTGATGTCTTCTGGCTTTTCGATTTTGACGGTCTTGATTTCCATGAGTTTTTCTCCTGTTGAATAAATGGAACGGCGGCTTCCTTATTTTATTACGATTTTGATGCGCCGAGGGTGCGTCGCACTGGAAGAGAGTACCTATAACACAAAACAAAGAGGTGTCGCCCTGAGCGCAGCGAAGGGTCTCCGCCGCAAAGCGGCGGGATTCTTCGGTCGCTTTGCTCCCTCAGAAAGACACATATACTCGATGTTAGGCACTCCCTACTGGAAAGTTTGCGAATCAAAAACGACATCCATCTCGGATGTCGTTTTCTTTCCCAAAATTATCAAACTAGATGAAAATAATCTGTGCGCCTTCTGTCATGTCCATAAAGTCGCTGGCGGTGACCACGCTGTCAATGCAGGGCAGGAAGTCTTCCTTCTTGATGCCGAACATATCCACGGTCATCTTGCAGCCGTACATCTTTGCGCCGCCGTCCGAAAGCATCTCGAGATATTCACGGACGGGCGGGACGCCGAGCGCCTTCATCTTCATCTTCATGAACCATGAAGCAAATGCTGTCATGCCGGGAATGATGCCCATGATGTTCGGGATGCCGAGGTTGCCGGTGGGCAGTCCCATCATGCTCATCTTGAAACTGGTGTTGGCGACGGGGGCGATTTCCAGGCGGTCAACGCGCTTCTTGGTGACGAGGTCGAGTCCCCAGAACGTGAAGAAGATGGTGACGTCAATGCCGTTGCCGAGCGCAGCCCATCCCATAATCAGGGCGGGATAGGCCATGTCCAGGTCGCCTTTCGAGCAAATGAACGCGATCTTGCGGGGTTGTTCAGCCATGAGATTTCTCCTTTTATAATTTCATGAAACCTGACAGGTTGCTTCGCAAAGACCTGTCAGGTTTTTATATTTTTTACACACAGCCTTCGGGCTTGCCGAGACCGGCGATCTTGGCGACCTTCTTGGCGGGTCCCTTGGGGAAGAGGGCGAACAAATCCTTGGTGGAAACGCCCGTACCTGTGGTGATTTGCCGCAGGGTGGGGGACTTGCCGTTGGAAATGCCGGTCTGGCGGCAAAAGTCAATGATCTTCCAATGGTCGGGAGTCAGGGTTTCGAGTCCCTCCTGTTTTGCCAATACTTCGGCGATTTCCTTTGTCCACTCGTTGGGATTGGTCATAAAGCCTTCTGCATTGAAGGCGATTGCAGTGAGGTCAACAGTCATTTTCGATTCTCCTTGTTAAGTTTGTTTTATGTGACATTCAGTCACCAATTGCTTTGAGCAGATTGAGCGAACGATACAGCCCGCGGCGGACTTTCTGGTCGTTCATAGCGCGGAGCAGGTCCAAGAGCGAGATATTCGCAGGCGGTTCAGTTTTCAACGCCTCAGCCACGCGGATGCCGAGGGCTTCCACATCCTCAGGCTTGTAGTCGTGGACAAGTCGATCTGCTACTTTGACTCCCGCGCGGACAAATCCGAAATACCCTTCGCGTTCGAGGCGGTCCAGTTCCACTGTTACCTGATGGAAGATTCGTTTTCCGAACTGTTGGCCTTCCTCGGCGAGTTCCGCTACCGCTTCGAGTTGGTCGAGCAAACCGACCAGCAGTCGGGTATCGCGCAGGACGCGCTTGACGAGGAAGAGCAAGTCGCCGAGTTCAAAGTCATTGCCGACTTCGGCAAGCTCATCGATGGAAAGCTTGATGACGTTGTTGACAATCGGCACAGCATCATCCACCAGTTCCTTCATCGCCTGCTGACCCTCACGCTGCGCTTCAAACTGCGCCATGAGGAAATCCAATTTTCTATTGATTTCGGCAAGTTCTGTTTCCATCGTGACTCCTACTTCCACTTGCCAGCCATCGACATCTGCGACTCAAAGGGCATCTCGCCGCCCTTGAGCAGGACATTCCAGTAAATCCACTTGAACATCATCTTGCCCCAGTGGTTGGCGGGGGATTCCTTGAGCAGGGAGAAGGGACCAAAACCGGGCAGGGGGAACATGCCGGGCAGGGGCTCCACGTCGTAGTTGAAGTCAATCAGCACGCCTTTTTCATTGCCCGATTCGATGAAGCAGTTGGCGTGACCGTCGAACTTGGGAAGCGGCTCCAGTCCTTCCATGTGGCGCAGGATGTTTTCCACGACCACATCCAACATGAAGTGCGCCACCGAACCAGCCTTCGACGCGGGCGCGTTGCTGGCGTCGCCGATCAACCAAATGTTTTCCCATTTGATGCTTTGCATCGTGTTCTTGTTGACCGGGACGAAATTCAACTCATCGCCCATGCCTGATGCGCCGATCACTTCCGCGCCCATGTTGGTGGGAATGGTGATGAACAAATCGTAGGGGATTTCGCGCTCATCGTAGGAGCGGATGACCTGTTTGGCGTTGTCCACTTCCATGATGGAATATTCGGTCTCGAGTTTGATTCCCCTATCTTCGAGCATGTTACCCAGGACGGCGGAGGCGCGCGGTTTGGTGAACGCGCCGGGCAGCGGTGTGACGAAGGTGATGTCCACCTTTTCGCGGATGCCGCGTTCCTTGAAGAACCAATCGGCGAGGAAGAGAAATTCCAACGGGGCGACGGGGCATTTGATGGGCATCTCTGCCACGTTCAATACCATGCGTCCGCCCTTCCAGAACTTGAAGAAGCGCGCCAGTGCCGCCGCGCCGTCGGGTGTGTAAAAATCGAAGATGTTTTTGCGCCAGCCGCCGCCGTCGGTCAGACCGGGCATCTGTTCGGGACGGATATAACTGCCGGTGGCGACAACCAGATAGTCATAGTTGATGGATTTGTTCCCGCTCAATTTGACGCGGTTCTGGTCCGGCTCGATCAATTCGATGTCGCCGTAGATCATCTCCACTGTGGGCGGCAGGAAATTGCGCTTTGGCTTGACCACGTCGGCGGGGGAGTAGATTCCGAATGGGATGAAGAGAAAACCGGGTTGGTAGTAGTGGTTCTCGTCCTTGTCCACCACAATGACGCGCCATTCCTGCGGATCCAATGCG
>DAOUAS010000017.1:0-1655 GCA_034433295.1 Anaerolineales bacterium
AAGCTGGCGTTGCTCGCACAAGAACGTCTAAAAACAGGCTACTGGCTTGCTTGAAAAACGCTGACCTTTCTTGGAAATGACACAGATGACTTTATTTAATCAAACATCAATAAGTTAGCTCTCTATAACTTGTCGTAAAAACCCTTTCAAATAATGTGCGTCTTTGTAATATCTTCTCCCCCGTCCAAAAAGACGAACCGAACATGGGAGTTCAGTCCGTCTTCTGAATTGGGGGGCAAATTCAGTGTAGCACGAAAATCGGGGATTACAAGCACCTTAACAACCTCAAATTTGCCTGATTTTTATCGCTTTTCCGTCGTTTTCGCGCCGAAAAAGCATAAAATAATTGTGGAAGCTGAGGGCGACGGTGCATTCGTCTGAGGAAACTGCCTCGTAGATAAGACTGCCGCCTCAGCGCCATGAGAGGTCTCGTATAAGCAGGTAGCCGCTTGGTCTCGACATACTCGACCACCAAAGGCGGCGCAAAACGAACAAGGCTGAGAGGCTCATGGCTGTCTGGGGATCACCTCGCTTCACAACCTACATACGGAGGCGCTGTGATGTACTATTGTGGAATTGATGTCGCCAAACACAAACACGCCGTCGCGCTCCTTGATGAGCGCGGAGCGGCGCAAAAGCCGGTCTTCATCACTGAAAACACCCACGCCGGAATGGAATACCTGCTCGACGTCTTGAAGCCATTCGGCGAAGAGGTTTGTGTCGGGCTGGAAGCCACTGGACACTATTGGCTTTCGCTCTATGATGTCCTGATGCGGCGCGGATACCCCGTCGTCGTGATCAACCCGCTGCAAATCTCCGCCTACCGCAAAAGCGGCGTGCGCAAGGTCAAGAACGACAAGACGGATGCGGTCTGGATTGCGGACTTCCTGCGCATCTCCAACCTGCCCGCCTCCACCCGTGAAATCCCGACCCTGCTGCAGCTGCGCGAACTCAGCCGCTTTCGCTTCTGGCTTTCCGAACAGATCGGCGATTGCAAACGAAAATTGGTCACCATCCTGGACCGCGTCTTTCCCGAATACGAAAGCCTGTTTTCGAATGTGTTCATACAGTCTTCGCGCGCCATGCTTCAGGAAGCGCTGTCCGCGCAGGAGTTTGCCGATTTCGATTTGCGGGAACTGACCGAACTGTTATCGAAGACCAGTCGCGGACGGTTCGGGACGGAGAAGGCGCAACAGATTCAGGAACAGGCGCGGCGGTCCATTGGGATCGGCTTCTTGGCGGATGTGGCGCATGTGGAGATGCGCTGTCTGCTGGCACAGATCGATTTGTTGGATGGGCAGCAGGCGGAGGTGGACAAAGCCCAGGAGAAATTGATGGAAGCCATTCCGCAATACATCACCACCATTCCGGGAATTGCGCTGCCAACTGGCGCGGCGATTTTGGCGGAGATTGGGGATATTGCGCGGTTCGAAAGCGAAGACAAGCTGGTTGCCTATGCGGGCATCGACGCAACCGTTCACCAATCGGGACAGTTCAACGGCACAAAAATGCGTATGAGCAAACGCGGCTCTCCGTATTTGCGCCTAAGTAGTCGGTCATAATAGTTTAGAAAAGGACAATCGAAAAGTACTGTTAGGGTCGTTCTGTTGTGTCATCATGAATTCAGCAGAAGCGACGACATCATCCATTGAGTC
>DAOUAS010000018.1:0-25149 GCA_034433295.1 Anaerolineales bacterium
GGCGGGCGTGAGCTGGTCGGCGGATTTGCCGAAGTAAAGCTGGGCGGCGGCATCGGCGCCAAAGGCGTACCTGCCGAAGTGGGCGCTGTTGAGATACCACTCGATGATTTGTCCGTGACCGAATTGGGCGGTGATCTGCGCGGCGAGAATCCGCTCACGGATTGCGCGTCGCAGGGACGGCTCTTCGTTGTAGAGAATCAAGTCGCTGACGAGTTTTTGCGCGATGGTCGGGTGCACATTCGGGTCGTCGAGCTTTTGAAGGGTGTAACCCGAGTGCGACCAGAAGCGCGGGTCGGCAACGGTAAGCACGGCGTTGACCAGGCTGGTTGGGATGTGCTGAGGGTTCTGTTCGTTGATGGGGATGTAGCGGCGGGGGGCGTCTTCGGGAGCGGATGAGAAGCTGAAAAGCGGATGAAGCCCCGTGCGATCGTAGATGCGCGTGGGCTGGAGGAGAAGTCCGTCGGGCGGGTTGAGCAGTCGCGGCAGAATCTCCACCGAGGGCAGGTCGCGGGTGACGTCGGCATAAGCGAAGGCGCCCAGCAAAATCAGCGCGGCGAGGATTAGTGAAAAGACCATCCCAAAGCCAAGCAACGCGCCGCGCGCGCGACCCGAAGATTTTCGTTGCTTGTCAAGTCGCCGCTCTCGGCGGGTGCGGAGGATGGGGAGGTATTTTTGCATGTCCCCTATTGTACTAAAGACCGTGGACGGTGGGCTTCTCAGATCGGGAAACGCCAAATTTATGGAAGTCTATCTTTCTTTTCTTTTGTCCAACTTAAAATATCTGAAACTTCAACTGGTTCATCTTTTAACACATAAACTCTATATTTACCCCACTGAGTACAGGATGTGAAATAAATATCCCGACCTTTTGCTACCGCCCCCCAACTATCACATAATCCAGGTGTATTCGTAACACGTTCTATATTTCCATTCTTCAAGCGATATATTTCGGCTTTTCCATCCCTGTTTGATGTAAAGTACAAATCATTGTTCCAACTAAAAGCAGGAGACCAACTTTCATACTTTTCAGGTGTAGTCGTAACACGTTCTATATTTCCATCTTTCAAGCGATATATTTCGGCTTTTCCATCTCTGTTCGATGTAAAGTACAAATCGTTGTCCAAGCTAAAAACAGGAGACCAACTTTCATATTTTCCAGCTGTAGTCGTAACCTGCTCTATACTTCCATTATTATTCAAGCGATATATTTCGTTTTTCCCATCGCGATTGGATGCAAAATATATTTTATTATCTATACTCACCACTGGAGACCAATTCTGTACGTTTTTAGAAGGTGATGTCGCTCTAAGTGACTTTTTACTATCATATATGTATATGTTGACTCCACCTTCCTCGCTGCCTGAAAAAGGTAATATGGTAGTTCTCTGTGACATCCAGATCGTCAAAGCCACACCCAAAACAAGTGAAAACGCAACAACCCAAGCAAATGGACTTATTCCATAAATAGTAGACTTCAGCGTTGAAGAGAAATTTGCAATGGCTTTTTTTATTAAGTCTCTCCTCGCTTTTGCTGCCTGTTGTCGTGCTTTTTCACGAGCAGCCTTTTCAATCGCTTCGCGCTCTGCTTTTTCTTTTGCTGCTTTTTGCTTTGCCAGTTCTTCAGCTTGGAGGCGGGCTTTTTCAGCAGCTTTTTCCTTCGCTTCACGGTCTGCTTTTTCCGCGATTTCGCGCGCGGCTTTCTGCCTTGCTAGTTCTTCTGTTTCCAAACGCGCTTTTTCGGCAGATTCTTTCTCATTATGCCCTAGATGCACCACATTGCCATTACCTGCAATAATGACGCTACCAGAAATATTACCGCCAATATCTAAATTGGTAGAAGGCATTTCTTGTGATTTGTCTGTTTGTGGGTTAGTAGATTTTTCAGCCGAACGAGTGTTCATTTTGTGTTGAGATACAATCTCAGCCAAATGAATAAAAAATTTTGCAGGTGGAAGTTTTTCGTCCTTTACCTCAACGTATTGGGTCGTATGTAAATGCCACCAGACGTTTCCTTCCAGTAAAAGAGGGAAAATGGGCTTCTTTAATTCTCGAGCAAACGAAAGCTCATTTTGAACCCAATCGGATTTATATGAACTGGAAGACATAATGAGAATAAATGCAGCGCTCTCTCGCAGTTGCTTTTCAATCTCCTGTGACCAATGAGATCCATAGTCAATACGATCATCAATCCATGCGTCAAAACCTTGATCCAGTAGATGACGACGCAGTTTATGGGCGTATTTTTTGTCTTGATGGCTATAGCTGATAAATATATGACTCATTGGAAACACCCTTAATTGTTGAACAGTATATAAAATTATACGCCGATTCTCTCGCGCACAGCCTTGCGGATTTCCATTTCCCAATCCTGTCCTGGGATGATGGTTCGACTTCGCTCACCACAAGTATTTTCCTTGTCCAGCCATGCGTCCACGCCATCGGCTTTCAGGCGGGCGTACAAGGCGTGGACTTTGTCCGCGTCAGGGTGGGCATGGCAGAGGAAGACTTTGAGGGGGCGGTGGGGGGCGTCAACGGATTTCATAACGGATTCACGGATGGAAACGGATGGGGCGTGTTGGTCGTCGGGCATGGGATGTCCCCGTGTGGGTGATGGAATTATACGCCGTTTCCCTCGCGCACGGCTTTGCGGATTTCCAATTCCCAATCATCCATCAACGAACTATGTCACGAAATCACGGACTGGAACGGACGAGTCCGCTTTTGTCCGCGATTCCGTGTGAGAGTCCGCTTGCGAATGTTTCCACGCCATCGGCTTTCAGGCGCGCGTACAAGGCGCGGACTTTGTCCGCGTCAGGGTGGGCATGGCAGAGGAAGACTTTGAGGGGGCGTTTGGGTTCAGGGTTCATATCCGCGATGGGGTCATTATACAACGGTATCCGTAGGGGCGAGTCGGCGACTCGCCCCTACTCGCCCCTACGATGACGACGGAACAACACGATTTGGGTTTTCGCCGTCATCCATCCAACGCAACGGATTGGATTCGATGTAACGGGCAATCCTGTCCATGTCGCGTTCGTTGCGGATGATGTGTTCGTAATAATTCCGCTGCCAGACGGGACGTCCCGACACGTTCTGTAATCTGTTAATCCGTTTCGTGACGATGGATTTGAATTGTGCCATAACCGCGCCCAATGAACCTGGTTGTAATGTGGTCGATGTTGGGGTAATCAATGTAGGGGCGACCCGTCGGGTCGCCCCTACATCACCATCATCCACAAACACCAATATTCCGTGAACATGATTCGGCATAATCACATATTCCCCCAATTCAACATTGAGGCGAACCATCGCCGTCCGTTCCCATTCTTCGCGGACAATTTCGCCGATTTCATTCAGCATCATTTCCCCATCCGTAATTTCCCCAAACAGACATTCCCGTTGCCATGTCACGATGGTGACAAAATACGCGCCTGCCTGCGAATAATCGTATCCCTTCAAACGAATACTACGACGATGATGTTCTTTTGGATCAAACTCCATGATTTATTTTCCCGCCGTCAAATAGCGCATTTTACGCCAGCCGTTTGTAGAGTTTCGCGTTCTTGTTCAGGACTTGCTCGATGGTTTCTGGAAATTGCGCGGCATATCGAAGCGCTTCTTCAATCGCCTCGGCGGTCAACTGTGGATAGGCTTTCAGCATTTCGGCTTTGGTCGCGCCGCTGGCGACCAATTCAAGGATAAATTCAATACTCAGGCGCGTGCCGACGATGTGAGGCTTCCCGCTTAGAATCTCATTGTTATAAGCAATATGGGTAAACATAGTCCATCTCCTAAATCATGTCCATATTATAACGCTTTCAGGCAGTCGTCTCGCGCACAGCCTTGCGGATTTTTATTTTATACGGTATGGAAGGGTCAACAACAAAATCCAAATGTCGGGTTTTTGGACTCCCAATTTTCGACCACTTTCGCTTGCTCATCCCTGCGGAATATGCCCCAACCCCACTTCATCCCAAGGATCTGTTTTAAAAGACGGGTTGACTCTGGTCTTTTTGCAGCCTATAATTATTGATAATGATTTTCATTTACAAGAGTGACGATGTCCGCTGAAACCTGGCTTGCCCAACTGCGCGAGAACGGCTACCGCGTTACCAAAGCACGCGGCGCGGTGGTGGAAACGGTGGTTCGATCCAACCGCGCCCTGACCCCCGTCGAGGTGTACGATCTGGCGCGGAAGAAATACCGCGCTTTAGGGCTGGTCACTGTGTACCGCACGCTCGAAAAGCTGGAGGAGCTGCGCCTTGTCCAGCGTGTTCACCAGCCAATGGGATGTCAGGCGTTCATCTCGGCTTGTCAGGGACACCAGCATTTGCTGCTGTGCCAAAATTGCGGACAAATCGCCTTCTTCGAGGGTGACGACATCGAGCCGCTCGTTAAATCCGTCGCGAGGAAAACGGGCTACGCGATCAAGGAACACTGGCTGCAATTGTTCGGTCTGTGTGCGAATTGCCGCGGCAATTAATCAAATGTAGGGGCGACCCTTCCCGACAAATCAAGATGACTTGCTTACAACGGGCGAGTCGCCCCAACAAGTCAATCCATCCCTCATCATTTCGGTGGGAGATAAAATAGGAGTTCATAATGAAAAAGGTTTTCAATTCCATTACTGTATTTGTAATCGCGGCGGTTTTTCTCGCCGCGTGCGGATCTGCCCCATCGAAGAGTGACAGCGCTCTGAACGTCCTCGCCTCCACCACCTTCCTCGCGGACATTGCTCAAAACGTGGCGGGAGATCGCGCGAAGGTCGAGGCCCTGCTGCCAGTCGGCGCAGACCCGCATTCTTATCAAGCTGCCCCATCCGATGTGGCAAAGATTGCCGAAAGCAAGGTTTTGATTCTCAATGGGCTGGAGTACGAGCATTTCATTGAATCTTTATTGGAAAACGCAGGTGGCGAACGCTTGGTAATCGAAGCCACAACAGGTTTGAAGCCCAAAGAGGATGCTGGAAACGAGCATGGAGTTGACCCGCATATGTGGCTCGACCCGAATCTCGTCATTACCTACGTTGGCAATATCCGCGATGGATTCATCGAAGCCGACCCCGCAGGCGCGGAAACATACAAAGTCAATGCCGATGCTTACATTGCTGAACTCAAGGATTTAGACAAGTGGATTGTCGAGCAGGTGAATGCCGTCCCTGCGGAACGCCGTCTGCTGGTCACCAACCACGAGGCGATGGGCTACTTCGCCGAACGTTACGGCTTTGAAGTGGCTGGTTCTGTCATCCCAAGTTTCAGCAGCAACGCCGCACCGTCCGCGCAGGAAATGGCTGGGCTGATTGATGGGATTAAAAAGTTAAATGTCCCTGCCATCTTTTTGGATACAGCGGACAACGATGTTCTTGCCAAACAAATTGCCGGTGAAACAGGTGTTATGATTGTTGCCGACCTGCATTTGGAATCGTTGACTGACGGCGCGCCTGCGCCGACTTACATTGACATGATGAAAAATAATGTCTCGAAAATTGTGAAAGCCTTGAAATAGAATGTATCCTCACATCCATCATCAAACCGACAAACCCATTCTCGACGTGCGCGATGTATCTGTCCGCTATAATGGACGTGTCGCGCTCGACAATGTCACCTTTCACCTGCATGTCGGAGAACGCGTTGCGGTGGTGGGAGCAAACGGAGCGGGGAAAAGCACCCTGTTCAAGGTGGTCTCTGGCGTGTTGCAGCCCAACAGCGGAGAAGTGACCATCTCTGGCTCGAAACCCGCTTCACACAGTTGCATTGCCTACATCCCACAGCGCAGCCAGGTGGATTGGAAGTTTCCCGTCAGCGTGGCGGATGTGGTGATGATGGGACGCTCGGCAAAGTTGGGACCATTCAACTTCCCCAAGAAACAGGATTGGGATTTCGTCAATCATGCGCTTGAGACTGTAGAGTTGGGGAACCTGTCCAAGCGGCAGATCAACCAATTGTCAGGCGGACAGCAGCAGCGGATGTTCATCGCCCGCGCGCTGGCGCAGGAAGCCGAACTGATGTTGATGGACGAGCCGCTCACAGGTCTCGACACACCAGCGCAGGAAGGATTGCTTGATCTGCTTGATATCCTGCGTGAGCAAAAAGTCACGGTAATGGTTGCCACCCATGACCTTGAACAAGCGGCGCGACATTTTGACCGCATTATGTTGTTGAATAAAAAGATTGTAGCGTTTGGCAATGCGGAAACCGTGTTGCACGCTGATAATTTATTGTCAGCTTACGGCGGACGTTTCCGCACGGTGGAAGGAAAAGGGGATCTATTGACCGTTGACGACTCTTGTTGTGACGAAGGAGAACACGATCATGTTCACAATTGACGATTTGCGATTTACGATTGACGATTAAGGAGATTGGCATGGACGAAAAGACTTTCAAGACTCGCACGAAGAAATTGGCTGTCGCCATTATCAAGCAGGTTGAAAAAATGCCCCGCTTCCTTGCCGCGGACGTGATTGGAAAGCAAGTAATTCGTTCATGCACTTCCATTGGCGCGAACTATCGAGCCGCATGCCGTGCAAAATCCACACCCGACATGATCAACAAAATGAAAATCGTCGAAGAGGAAAGCGATGAGACCCAATATTGGCTTGAACTCTTAGTTGAAGCAGGGCTTGCTCCAAAAGATCAAATAGCCAGTCTCTACAAAGAAACAGACGAAATTCTTGCCATGACCGTCGCTTCCATCAAAACCCTTCGCAACCGCAAGCCAATCGTAAACCCAAAATCGTAAATCCAAAATCAAATGACCTTCCTTCTCGAACCTCTCAAATACGAATTCATGCAACGCGGCGTGATCGCGGCTGTGCTAGTTGGAATTGTCTGCGCCGTTGTCGGGACGTATGTGGTGCTACGCGGCATGGCGTTCTTTGGCGACGCGCTTGCACACACCATCCTGCCTGGCATTGCCATCGGCTACCTTGTCTCAGGTGGCGCGAGGGATACTTTGTTTTGGTGGGCGTTGGGGACAGCCGTCGTTGCGGCGTGGGGAATTGGCGCAATCAGCAAGCAGGCGGAGATCAAGGAAGACACGGCAATCGGAATCATCTTCGCAGGGATGTTTGCGCTTGGCATCGCGTTGATTTCCACAGTCCGCAGCTACGCCGTGGACCTGAGTCACTTTTTATTTGGCGATGTGTTGGGTGTGTCTGTACAAAGCCTGTGGATCATCGTCATCTTCGCGGTCCTAATCCTGCTGACTATCGGCGCGTTCTACAAGGAATTCCTCACCCTTTCCTTTGACCCTGTCCTAGCGGCGACGCTCCGTCTGCCCGTGAACCTGCTCAATAACCTGTTGCTTGGACTGATTGCCGTGACTGTTGCCGTCTCACTTCAAACTGTCGGCGTGGCATTGATGGTTGCGATGCTGGTCACTCCCGCCGCGACTGCGTACCTGCTCACAAACCGCCTGTGGGTCATGATGGCGCTTGCCGCTGTTCTGGCTTCACTGGCAGGCATCATCGGCTTATATCTGTCCTATTACTTGAGCATTGCCTCGGGCGCGGCGATAGTACTAACGGCTACCGCGTTTTTCCTGCTTGCCTTCTTGTGGAAGCGGATGAAATCCTTATAATGGGTTTATTGTCTGCGCTTTAGCATGTCATTCTGAGCGAAGCGAAGAATCTCCCATCCTGGTACGAGACCCTCACCGCACTGCGCCAAACGCAGTGCGGCGCAAGTGTCGCTGGCGATCAGGGCGACACAAAAAGCACGCTTTATCCACCATACTTTAGAGGAGAGACCATGGCTACTTTAGAAACTTCCGTCAAGATCAGCAACCCCGTTGCACAGGTTTTCGAATTCATTACCAACCTCGAAAACCAGAAGAAGTTGAGTTCCTACATCACAGGCATTCAAGTCAGTGAGCCGCTCAAGGTTGGAACCAAATACAAGATTCAGACCACCAGCATGGGGCGCGTCATCGAAACGCTGAACGAGGTCGTTGCCTTCGAACCAAACAAAAAGTTCGGCGTGAAGACCTTCGCATCCCCACCTGCATCCGATGTGACCAACACCTATGTCCTCGAAGAAGACGGCAACGGCACGAAATTGACCATGCAGATCGATGCCGTCCTCACCCCTGCGGGAATGCCCAAGATGCCAGGCATGGAGGATATGATGAAGAAGCAAATGCTGGCTGGTTTTGAAGCCACATTGGCAACAATGAAAAAGTTGATCGAAGGATGAGGGCGGGATAACCCCGCCCCTACTATATCCTTTCCTCCCGTTGAGCCACACTCAACGGGAGTTTTTTTGCTAAAATACAGCCCATGCGAAACAAAAACATCCATGCCCTTCTTTTGCTGACGTTCATTCTTTCAGCATGTTCATCCCTTGCGCCCACACCGACGGTGCCTCCGACCGCCTCATTAATTCCCACAGCAACCGTCACGCCGCAGCCGACCAGTACGCCTTTGCCAACCCCAACACCCGCGCCCATTCTCGAACGCGCAAAATACACGCTGGACACTGCCATTGACTACGACGCGCACACGGTCACGGTCAACGAAAAGATTCTGTATCCCAACCTGACGGGCAAACAACTCAACACGCTGGTGATTGCCGTTGTCCCCAACTTGTGGAGCGGAAGCTTCACCCTGACTGGGCTTGCGCTCAACGGGACGCCCGTCACCACCTACACTCTTGATGGTCAGCGGCTGGACATTGCCCTGCCCGACTTCTTCAAGCCCAACGAAGTGATGACAATTGACATCCAGTTTTCGCTGGTTTTGCCATTTGCCGAGCAGGAGGACCCCAGTGTTTCGCGTCCGCGCATCTACGGTTACACCAAGCGACAACTGAACCTGACGAACTGGTACCCTTTTGTTGTGCCGCACATCAACGGGGAATGGGTTTTGCATGAACCCTGGTATTACGGCGAACACCTGGTTTATGATGCCGCCGACTACGAGGTCAACATCCGCTTTGCCGACCCAGCCACGACGCCGACTGTCGCAGCCAGCGGAGTCCCCGAAGCGGGGGACGGTTTCACTCGTTACACCATCACCGCCGCGCGGACTTTCGCACTCGCCGCCAGCCGCGAGTTTCAAGTCTCCAGCTTGCAGGTTGGAGACGTGACCGTCTCCAGTTATTATTTTCCATTTTTCCAATGGGGCGGACAGGCAGCACTTCAAGCCAGCGCCGAGGCATTGAGTGTGTATAGCAACCGCTATGGACCATATCCGCACAAGACGCTTTCGCTGGTGATGGGCGACTTCAACGACGGCATGGAATATTCCGCATTCTTCTATCTCAGCCGTGATTTCTACAGCCTCTATGATGGGACTCCTGTCAACTACCTGATCTTCGTCGCCGTGCATGAGACTTCGCACCAGTGGTGGTTCGAGCAGGTTGCCAATGATCAGGCACAACAGCCCTGGCTGGATGAGGCGCTTTGCACCTACTCTGAACGCATTTACTACGAAAACATCCACCCCGACCTCATTGGCTGGTGGTGGTCGTATCGTATTAACTTCTACAACCCGCAGGGTTTTGTGGATATTCCTATTTATGACGGGCAGGGATTCCGTCCCTACACCAATGCGGCATATTTCCAGGGAGCGCACTTCCTCGACAAACTCCGCACCCGCATTGGCGACGAAGCCTTCTTCGCCTTTCTACAAGATTACCTCGCGCAAGGTCGCGGCAAGATCGTCACCGCCAACGACTTCTTCCGCATTCTTGCCACGCACACCAGCACGGACTATTCCGACATCGTCCGCCAGTATTTCCGAAACATCTATTAATGAACCCATCCCGCACTGTCGCCACGAAATCCAAACGTAATAAGCATTTGTTGCTTATTACTTATTACTCGTTACTTCTCACCCTCCTTGCATCCTGTGCCTCTCCCGCTTCCGCTCCGCCCGTCTTCCCGACCTTCATTCTGGTGACTCAGGATCCAAATGCATCGCCCACGCCCACGCCTTTCCAGCCATCGGGAGGAATTGATACGCCACTGCCGACCTTCACCCTGTCCCCGATTCCATCTGACACGCCGACGATGACAGCTACCACAACGCTGACAGTTTCTCCGACTCCCATTCCGCCCACGGCGATAATTGCTCCTGCTACGACGGCTGTTCCCCCGCCGACGACTCGCGAAGCGTCGCGCACGAATTACATCCTCTACGTCACATTGGACTTCGACGCCCACACCCTCGACGTGGATGAAACCATCCGCTTCTACAACACAACGGGCGTCGCGCTTTCGGATATTGTTTTGTCCGTCCAGCCCAACCGCTACGGTGGCGCATTTTCCCTGTTGGTGATCTATCAGGACAATGTTCAACTGACCACATATTCGCTCAACGACCAGCGGCTAACCCTCACACTGCCGCAACCGCTTCAGCCAGGGGCAGCCACCACACTGGGAATCAAGTTCAAGATCAACATTCCCGCCAAAGCCAATGAGGGGCTCTTCGGCTACGACTTCAACCAGATTGATTTGGTGGATTGGTATCCCTTTGTTGTGCCGTACTCTGGCGGATGGGTTTTACATGACCCAATGCCATTTGGCGAACATCTTGTTTACGATTCCTCGGACATCGAGTTGAATCTGAAAACTGGCTCTGGCATTATTGTCGCTGCCAGCGCGCCCGCCGAACCAAACGGTGAATGGACCCGCTATCGGCTGTATGGCGCGCGCGCGTTCACGCTATCCGCTAGTGACGAGTTCCTGATGTCCGAATCAGCCGTCGGGTCGGTCAAAATCCGCTCGTATTATTTCAACGGATATAAAGCAGCAGGCGAGGGAATCCTCTACGCGGCAGTGCAGGCAGTCAGCATTTATTCCGTCAAGTTTGCGCCGTATCCATACGAGACTTTATCCATCGTGCAGACCGACATTCACGACGGTATGGAAACGGATGGACTGGTTTTTCTTGCCTCGGACTTTTACGGGCAATACGGCGGCGGCGCGAAGAACAATCTTGTGACCATCGGTGTGCATGAGATTGCTCACCAATGGTGGTATGGGTTGGTTGGCAACGACCAGGCATTGGAACCGTGGCTGGATGAAGCAATGTCCACCTATAGCGAGCGGATTTTCTACGAGTTCAATTATCCGCGCTACGGCGATTGGTGGTGGAAATTCCGCGTGGATTATTTCAACCCGACAGGCTATGTGGATACGCCCATCTACAGTGGCGGGACCTTCCGCGCCTACACCAATGCGGTCTACCTGCGTGGCGCTCACTTCATGGAGGATTTACGCGTCCGCATGGGTGACGATAATTTTTATGCCTTCCTCAAGGATTATGCCGCCCGCTACTCCCGCGGACGTGTGACCAGCGCCGACTTCTTCAACACTGTCCGTGCCCACACCAAGGCGGACATCAGCGATGTGATTATGAATTATTTTTCGAGTTCGTATTGATCTTCGCGCTTCGACTACGCTCAAGACGAATAGTGCAGCAGGTAAACGCAGGGGGACTCAGCGCGTCAAAGATGAAGCATGAACAGACCTTATACCTTTATCAACGTCGCCATGACGGCGGACGGAAAAATCGATACCTTCGAGCGCAAGGGCGCGGCGATCTCGTCCAAACGCGATAAACAGCGTGTGGACGAACTGCGCGCCGCGGCGGACGGAATTCTCGTCGGGGGAAAAACGCTCCTCGAAGAGAGTCCCAAACTGACGGTGAAGAGCGAAGCGCTGCGTGAGGACAGAATCAACCGTGGGCTGTCGCCGAATCCGATTAAGGTCGGCGTCGTTACGATGGCAGATGTCCCTCTCGAATCGGACTTCATCCAAACAGGGGATACGCGGGTCGTAATATTTACCACGTCTCGAACGTCCAAGAGCCAGATTGAAATCCTGTGCGCGCATGGCGTGGAAGTTTTTGTGGACGATGCCCCACGCGTCGACCTGAACAAGATGGCGCTCACCTTGAAAAAGATCGGCGTCGACCACCTGATGGTGGAAGGCGGCGGCACGATGAATTTCGAGCTCATCCGTTTGGGGCTGGTG
Source organism: Anaerolineales bacterium (assembly GCA_034433295.1). Taxonomy (GTDB): domain Bacteria; phylum Chloroflexota; class Anaerolineae; order Anaerolineales; family Villigracilaceae; genus Villigracilis. The sequence goes on from DAOUAS010000018.1 coordinate 11,977, forward strand.
GATGAAATCATGCTGTACGTGTCGCCGATGATTTTTGGCGGCGCAAACGCCCCAACCCTTGCCGACGGGCTGGGCTTGACCAGAGACGATGCCGTCGCGTTGAAACTGGCGCAGGTCGAAACACACGACGACGGCGGAATTGTTTTACGATACAAATTGTAGGGGCGGGGTTTCCCCGCCCAATAAGAGGAAACCATGACCACATCAACACACGAACAAATCAAACTTTTACTTGAAGAAAACTCCTGCCTAGGATGCGAAGGCATCCACAAGAATTTTGTCTGCGTACACATCGAAGCAATTGCTGAACTGCCTTCGCGCTTCGGCGATTTTCACATTGTTGCCTTCTCGAACAACCAGGACGGCAAGGAACACGTTGCCATCATCAAGGGCGAAGTCTTCGGCGCGTCGGATGTCCCTGTGCGTATGCACTCCGAATGCCTGACGGGCGACGTGGTCGGTTCGCTGCGCTGCGACTGCCGCGACCAACTCGAAGCCGCATTGAAGAAGATTGGCTCGATGGACAAGGGCGTCGTCCTTTACCTGCGTCAGGAGGGACGCGGTATCGGGCTGACCAACAAGATCCGCGCCTACAGTTTGCAGGACAAAGGTTTGGATACGGTCGAGGCAAATCTCGCCCTCGGCTTCCGCGACGATGAACGCGATTACGCCGTCGCCGCGCACATGCTCCACGCGCTGCAAATTCAATCCGTACATCTGATGACCAACAACCCCAACAAGATTGCCCAACTCGAAAAATATGGCGTCACAGTCAGCCAGCGCTTGCCGCACATCCTGCCTACCAACGAACACAACCGCTTTTACCTCGAAACCAAAGCCGCCAAGTCGGGTCACATGATCGACTTCCACGGCAAGGCGCATCTCCCCGAACAGAGCGACCAGACCCTCGTCGAAGGCATGGCAGAGGCGGCATGAAAACAATCGTCGTCACTGGCGCGACGGGCGTATTGGGGAATCTGGTCGCGAAGACCTTTGCTGAACGCGGACATAATATCGCCCTGCTCGACAAGGATTCAGTCAAGCTGGATTCCCTCACCCGCGATTTGAATCTACCCACCGAGCGACTCTACTCCCAAACCGTTGACCTGCTCGATGCGGCTGCGGCGCATGACTCAGCCGAAACTGTTGCTTCTAAATTTGGCGGGGTCCACGCCTTGATTCATCTCGTTGGCGGCTGGACGGGCGGCAAAACCATCCCCGAGTCCAGCGCGGACGATTTCCAGTCCATGCTCAACCAACATGCTTGGACGACGTTTCATTTGCTCCAAGCATTTGCTCCGCACATTGCTGCCAGCAAGTGGGGACGGGTGATGATTGTTTCGATGCCTGTCACGGTGAAACCTTCGGCAAAGATGGCGTTGTACGCCGCCGCCAAGTCGGCGCAGGAAAGCCTCGTGCTGACCCTCGCCGAAGAATACAAAGACAGCGGATTAACCGCGAACGTCATCCATGTCAAATCAATTGATGTCAAAAATGAAGGTAAAGGAACCACGCCTGCAGAAATCGTCTCCACCTTGACTTACCTGTTTTCAGATGAAGCAGCAAAGGTCAACGGGGCAAGGATACCGATGTACTGACATTCGATGTCACGCTGAGCGGATGTATAATTCCTTATTATGCGCCGCGCCATCTTCTTCATTGCCACTGGCATTCTGACACTTGTATTTCTGGTTTCCAATCTCACGGGGGGCTCCACAGCTTTACAACAGCCCACAGCCACACCCACAGTTTCCACCACTCCTACATTTGATGCCAGCCGTCTGGAGCAGCCGCCGACAGTCTATCCGCCCGCGCAAGCAGACACGGGCGAGCAAATCTACTGGGGCATGTGCATGTCCTGTCACGGAGACAGGGGTCAGGGCTTGACCGAGGATTGGCTCAATTCCTTTCCACCCGAAGAGAGAAATTGCTGGGACTCTGGCTGTCACGCGGACGATGCGCCAAAGAACAGTTTTGTCATTCCGCAAACGGGAATTCCCGCATTGGCAGGCGCAGGGAAGCTGTCCCGTTTTTCCAACGCTTTCGAACTCTATCGCTTCATCCACGAGAACATGCCGTTCTTTCGCGCCGGCTCATTGACCACCAAAGAAGCCTGGGCATTGACGGCTAATATTTTGCGAATGAATGACAGGGAACTCGCAAACTTCACGATTGATGAAACCAGTGGAGCGGCGATTTCCGTCCACCATAAAGTGACGCCTCCCAAGAGCCCGGTTCCAGGCGGATTGATTCTGGTCGGGGTGTTGATTTTGGCGGCTGTCGGTGTGAATATCTATTCCCAACTCAATCCGCCTTCAGGCAAGCCAAACTTCTTCCATCACCTGCATCCGCCGACCATACCCACGGTGCAATCCCGTTTTCGGTACACGCTCGGCGCAGGCGGGGCGGCAGTCTTTTTATCTTTGATTCTGCTCCTCACAGGTCTGCTGGAGATGTATTACTACATACCCACGTCGAGTCAGGCGGCAATCTCCGTTCAAACCATTACCAACCTCGTACCGTTCGGGAGTCTCATTCGCAACCTGCATTTCTGGTCAGCACAATTCCTCGTCGTTGTGATGAGCATTCACCTCTTGCGCGTGACTCTCACAGGTGCTTATGCCCCGCCGCGACGTTTCAATCACGTGCTCGGTGTAGCGCTGTTGGCATTCATCCTCCTGCTCGATTTCACAGGCTACGTCCTGCGTTGGGACGAGGGCATCCATTGGGCGCTGGTGGTTGGCGCGAACATGTTGAAGGCCGTCCCGTTCATTGGGGAAGGTTTGTATCAATTCGTAATCGGCGGAAGCGAACCCGGCGATGCCACCGTCATCCGCTTCTACGCTTGGCACATTTTCGGGCTGACAATTGGTGTGGTGATTCTGGGAGCCTGGCATGCCTTTAGAGTCCGCCGCGATGGCGGAATCGCAATCCCGCCGCCGACTGAGCGTAAAGAGAACGAACGCATCTCCCGCTTTGACCTGGTCCGCCGCGAAGTGCTGGCGATGACGGTCACCGCCGTCATCTTGATTCTGTTTTCCCTGCTTTTCCCCGCGCCAACCGACCAGCCCATTACCGAAGCGACCACACTGGGCGGCGACTCGACCGCGCCGTGGTTCTTCCTCTGGATTCAGTACCTGCTCAAATTCGGCGATCCTTTCGTAATGGGAATCCTCATCCCCATCCTGGTGGTTATTACGCTTGGCGCGTTACCTTACATCCTGCCCAATGCCAAGAGCAATGAACTCGGCAGATGGTTCCCGCATGGAAACCGCATCGCGCAAGTGATTGCCGTTGCGATTATGTTCACCATTTTGTTGCTGACCGTTTTGAGGGCGGTTCCCAAGTAAAATTTGGAGCACAAAATCTCCTGGTTTTGTACCGAAATCAGGACGCGAAGCATTCGGACTCCGTAAAAAATATGAACAAACTTTCCCGTCGTGACTTCATCAAATTATCCACCAACGCCCTCTTCGGTTTGGGCGGGCTTCTCGGGCTTGCCGGGTTGTTCCGTTACTTCAATTACTACCCACCCGAAGCGCCCGTCGAGTTTGACCTCGGCGACATTGCCAATTACCCCGTCGGTTCACGCACCGTCCGCAGTGACATTCCTGCGGCCATCTTGAACAAGGATGGACAAATCACCGCCAAGAGTCTGGTATGCCCGCATCTTGGCTGTACCGTCGCCGAAAGCGCAACAGGATTCGATTGCCCCTGCCACGGCTCACAATACGACGAAAATGGGAATGTGCTGGCAGGTCCCGCGCAGAAGCCTCTGGCAAATCTGCGCGTGGAAATTTTGAAAGATGGAAAGTTGAAACTTCATACAAAAGGATAGAAATTTCATGTCATTGCGAAGGCGTTAGCCTGAAGCAATCTCCTGCTTAATTTAGTAAGGAGATTGCTTCGACGGATGAACGCCGTCTCGCAATGACGGACGAAAAAGGATGGAAGCATGAATAAATTTTTCAAATGGTTCGGGATTATCTTTGGCGTTCTCGTTGGACTGATCATTGTCGTCATGCTTGGCTTGTATGGCATCGGACAATCGCGGCTGAACAAAAAATACGATGTGCCTGTGACAATGGTTAAGATTCCCGCCGACGAAGAATCTCTTGCGGAAGGTAAGCGTATCTTCCAATATCGCGGATGCGAAGCCTGTCATGGCGAGGATTTGCAGGGGCTGGTCTATCTCGACAACCCCGCCATCGGACAGGTCATCACCCCCAACCTTACCACTGGAAAAGGCGGCAAGGGCGGCATCCTCACAGACGAGGATTTGATCCGCGCCATCAAGCACGGCATCCGCGAAGACGGCACGCCGCTCCTGTTCATGCCGTCCACCGAGTTCTACTACCTGAGCGACGCCGACCTGGGCAAGGTGCTGGCGTACATCCGCAGTATGCCGCCAGCGGACAACGAACCGAAGCCGAGTCAATTATCCACGACTGGCTTCATCGTGATGAACATTGCCAAGACCATCACCTTCCTCCCGGCCGAACTGATTCCTCATGACCAGACTCCGCCACCCGCGCCTGCTCCCGGAGTCACAGCCGAATATGGCGAGTACCTTTCCCTCTCATGCCGCGTTTGTCACGGACCGACCTACTCGGGCGGCGCAATCCCCGGCTTCCCTGCCGAGTGGCCTTCCGCTCCCAACCTGACCTCTGGCGCGGGCAGCCGTCTGCCGGGCTGGGGCGAGGAAGGTTTCATCGAGATCATGCGCACGGGCGAGCATCATGGACGGAAGATCAACCCTGGTTATATGCCGTGGAAGTCCTACCGCCACATGAGCGACGACGAACTCAAAGCGGTGTATACCTATTTGATGTCGTTACCGCCCAAGGATTTTGGAAACAGATAAAAAAACCACATCGATATCGAATCAAAAACGCGCCCATGATGGGCGCGTTTTTCGTGGCGGGGAGGGCGGGATTCGAACCCGCGACTGGTTTTACCCAGCACTCACTTAGCAGGCGAGCCCATTCAGCCACTCTGGCACCTCCCCAATCGCATGGGTAGTAGCGACTTCTATCGCACGAGGACAGTTGCTAAATCTGTCACTACAGATGACGAGCCTGGCGGAGGGAGTGGGATTCGAACCCACGTTGGTGTGACCCAAACATGTTTTCAAGACATGCGCCTTCAGCCGCTCGGCCATCCCTCCAGGCGGGAGCGATTTTACCATAGGGTTGGTATAATCGAAACCCATGACTCAAAGAGATATGCAAAAAGCCGCATTGCGCGGCGAACCTTCCTATGTCTGGCGGGCGGGGCAACAGCGTCGGCTGGATATGATTCTAAATGCCGCGGGTGAACGCATCCGCGGGGCAATCCTCGAAAATGGCTGCGGGGTGGGCATGTATGTGGAGAAGCTATCCGCTTTCGGCGGGCGCGTAATCGGGCTGGAATACGATCTGGATCGCGCGACCCAGGCCGGGTCCAATTCGAAGGAGATCATCAACGCCGCAGGCGAATTCATCCCCCTTCCTGATTCCACCTTTGACTTGATCCTCAGTCATGAAGTGCTCGAGCATGTCCAGGATGACCGTGCCGCCGTCAGCGAGATGATCCGCGTATTGAAGCCCGGCGGACGGGTCGTGGTTTTTTGTCCCAACCGCGGTTATCCCTTCGAGACGCATGGCATCTTTTGGAGGGGAACATATCGTTTCGGCAACAAGTTGTTTATCAATTATCTGCCCCGTGCCCTGCGTGACAAACTTGCTCCACACGTTCGCGTGTATTCAAAACGGGATTTACGACATCTGTTCGATAACCTGCCTGTTAAGTTCATCGAACGCGCGGTCATCTTTGGCGCGTACGATAACATCATTGCGCGCTTTGGCACATTGGGAAAGTTCCTGCGCGCCATTCTCCAATTCCTTGAATCTACGCCGTTGCAGGGATTGGGGCTTTCCCATTTCTGGGTGGTGGAAAAGGCGTAAATAAAGCCTTCGGGATTCGACGACAAAAATGGATCAAACAAAAAAACATTTTCTTCTGCTGTCCCTGCTCTTTCTAGCCGCCTGCGCGCCTGAAACTCCCACGCTTATCCTTACCCTACCCACGCTGACACCGACCGTCACCCCCACACCCACACCCACGCCCAAACCCTGGCTCACGCCCACCCCCCCCGCCGAAGTCATCACCAGCGGAGACTGGATCGAGCCTTACGCCGCCCTGACTTTTGACCTGTGTCAGGATCCGCAATACCCCGCAGGCTATGATGCCGCCATCGTGGACGTACTTCAACGCTATGATGTCCCGGCTACATTTTTCATGGGCGGCGACTGGATGCGAACTCATCCCGACGAAACCCGCCTGCTTGCCTCCAACCCAAAGCTCGAACTGGGCAACCACTCCTGGAGCCACGCCGACTTCACCACGCTCACTGCCGAAGAAATGGCGCAGGAACTCGAAATGACACAAGACATGCTCTTTCAACTCACCGGCAGACGTTCTCGGCTGTTTCGTCCGCCATCGGGGGAATACAATGACCTGACCCTGCAAGTGACGGCCGAACATGGGCTGTACACCATTCTCTGGGATTCCGTCTCTGGCGACCCCGACCCGACATTTGATGCCGCCACCATCCTGGCAGAAATCCAGCGGACAGTCCGCAAAGGCTCGATCATCATCATGCACGCCAACGGACGCGGCTGGCACACGGCCGAGGCATTGCCTTCCGTCATCGAATATTTGCAGGGCAGGGGATTCATCTTCGTTACTGTCTCGCAACTGATTGGGCTCGAACCCAAACCATAGTTTCCAACACACCGCTTCACAAACAAAGGAAATCCCCCATGAAAACCACAACCAACAAATCCTTCCAAACTCGCGCGGTGCACGCCGGTGAACGTGTGCCGCCCGCCGACTTCACCCCCGTCACTACGCCCATCTGGACGACTGTTGGCTACCTCTACGATAGCATGGACGATCTCGACACGGTCTTCGACGGCAAAAAACGCGGACAAGTTTATCTGCGTTACTCCAACCCCACCACCGAGGCGTTCGAAAATGCCATCGCAGATCTAGAAATGGCGGATGCGGCGCAGGCGTATTCCTCCGGGATGGCCGCCATCCACGCGGCCTTGCTTGCGGCAGGAGTCAAAGCCGGGACTGCGGTGGTCGCCGCTCTGGATGTGTACGGCGCGACCTTCTCGCTGTTGAATTCGCTTTTCAAAAGCATGGATGTGACCCTGCATATGGTCGATGTGACCAACCATGCCGAGGTCGAGTCCGCTTTGAAGGAAAGCCGCGCCATCGTGCTGTTCGCCGAGACGATTTCCAATCCGCTGCTGAAGGTTGCAGACATTCCCGCACTCGCCGGGTTGGCGCGCCGGTACGGCGCATCCCTGCTGGTGGATAACACCTTTGCGACGCCGTACATGTTCAATCCCATCGCCCACGGCGCCGACATGTGCATCCACAGCGCGACCAAATACATATCCGGTCACGGCGATACGCTTGCGGGTGTGGTCGCAACCACCGGCGGGAACAAGAAAAAACTCTTCGAGTTGAACAAACTTGTGGGTAGCGTGCTCGGCCCGTTCGAGGCATGGCTTGCCCTGCGCGGGCTCAAGACTCTCCCCCTGCGGATGAAACAGCATTGCCGGAACGCCAATCGGATTGCCGAGTGGCTGACAAAGCACCCGCGTGTGGCAAAGGTCAACTACTCCGGGCTGGATTCTCACCCTCAACATTCCCTCGCTGAAAAGTTGTTCCAAGACCGTTATGGCGGCATGTTGTCCTTTGAACTCAAGGACGCAGGCAGGGCTGAGGCATACCGTTTCATGGAAGCGCTCGAAATATGCCTCCCCGCCACCACATTGGGCGACGTATATTCCCTCGTCCTGCATCCCGCCACTTCGTCACACCGCAGTTTGACTCCCGAACAACGCGCCCAAGTCGGCATCTCCGACGGGTTGGTAAGATTATCCGCAGGTATCGAAGACGTGGAGGATATTTTGTCCGATTTGGAAAAGGCGCTGGATGTCATAAGGTGAGTCATCGACAAAACTGGTTGTCGATCGGGAAGCGGCTTCCCTGCTTGTCTTCACCCAATCTTTTTACGTTACAATAGGCGGGCTGTGTCCGAGATGAAAGTCCCCTTTTTCTCCACCCGCTTCTCCCAAATTGCAGTTCTCGTTCTGCTGTTGACTCTGGGACTGGGCATCCGTCTCTACGATCTGACCGACCTGCCGCTCGATTTCCACCCCACGCGTCAATTACTTTCGGCACTCAAGGCGCGAGGCATGTACTACCAGACCCTCACGGGTGTCCCCGCCGAACAACGCAGTTTCGCCATTCAACAATGGAAATTCCGCGCCGCCATCGAACCGGAAGTCATCGAACGTTTGACCGCCTTCACTTATCGATTCACCGGAGAGCGATTGTGGGTTGCGCGGATTTACTCCTCGTTGTTTTGGGTGATTGGCGCATTCTTTTTGTTTTTACTTGCCCGGAAACTGACCTCCACAGATGGAGCGCTTGCCGCCACAGCCTTTTATCTCTTCGCGCCGTACACCGTAACTGCCAGCCGCAGTTTTCAGCCCGACCCCCTGATGGTTGCGCTCACCGTCGTCTTTTGGTGGGCGGTTTACGAATGGTCAGGGAGTCCCGCCTCCTACAAGTGGGCTGTCATCGCGGGGTTATTCGGCGGACTGGCGATCTACGTCAAGTTTGTGGCGGCGTTCTTCGTCATCGCCGGCGGACTTGGAGCGGTCCTCAAACGCGATTCGCTTCGGGATGTCGTCCGCAGACCGCAGATTTATGTCATGGCTCTTTTGGGGATTCTGCCCGGAGCGGCGTACGTCGTCTACGGGGTATGGGTCGCGGGTTTTCTCGGTCAACAATTCGGCGGACGCTTCATCGCGGATTACTTCCTCAGCCCATCCTATTATCTCGGCTGGGTTGGGATGCTGAACTTGGTGATTGGCGGAATGGCGCTGACGATGAGTTTGCTCGGCTTGTTCTTTTTTGAGATTGAAAACCGCCGCTTCGCGTTTGGACTTTGGGCTGGGTACTTTCTCTTCGGGCTTTACTTCAACTACCACATTTCCTCCCACGATTACTACAGCCTGCCGCTCATTCCAATCGCGGCGCTTTCGCTCGCTCCCCTTGCAGATTGGTTCTTCGCGCAATCGACAAAACTCACAGCGTCACGTTCTGCCCGCCTTGCCATCCACGGCATCCTGCTCTTCGGATTCTTTGCCACACTTTGGAATCTGCGCGCCGAAATGAAACGGGTCGATTATCGTCCAGAAGCGGCCATGTGGGCGGAGATCGGCAGGCTTGTCGATAATAAAAAAGTGGTTGGGTTGACCCAGGACTATGGCGCCCGCCTTGCCTACTGGGGCTGGCAGAATCCCACCTCATGGCAGACCTACGGCGATATGGTTTACCATACAGGCCTGCGCGACGCGGAAAACAACCTTGAGCAAACTTTCTCTGCTCTTGCCTCAAAAAAGGATTTGTTTTTGGTTACAGATTTCGAAGAACTGAAACGTCAGCCGCTCTTGAAGGAAAAACTATCAGGGTATCCTGTCTTTGCCGAGGGCGATGGCTACGTGATCTTCAACCTGAAGGCAGAGGCTACGCCATGACGGGACGCGGGTTTATGGTAACATGGCGGCTGTTCAGCACAGTTTGGAAGGAAATGGATGTGAAAAAAAGTCGGTTTTGGCTGGGGGGAATTCTTTCTCTGGCATTGGCTGTCGTATTATCTTCGGGGTGCGGCAGTCATCGAGCCACTTCCGAGTCGGTTGTGCTGCCCAGGGAAAATCGTCCCAATATTATCTTTATCTTTACGGATGATCTGGATTCAAAACTGAATACCATTGATTACATGCAGAGTTTGCAGAAATTAATGGTTGATCGCGGCGTCAACGTCGAGAATTTTCTCATTACCGACCCGGTATGCTGTCCCTCGCGCACCACTGTTCTGCGCGGACAATACAGTCACAGCCACCAGGTCTTCAACAATACGCCGCCGAACGGGGGATTTATAAAATTCAAGGAAACAGGGCTTGCTGATTCGACGATTGGCAGTTGGATGCAATCTGCCGGATATCGCACGGCATTGATGGGTAAATTCCTCAATGCCTATCCCTATTCGAACGACAGGAAGTACGTTCCGCCAGGCTGGTCCGAGTGGGTGAGCCATGCAAAGAACATTCCCTATAACGGCTATGATTACGTCCTGAACGAGAACGGCGTTCTGGTTGAATATCCGCCGAAGCAGGTGAACTATTTTACGGATGTGCTGAACCGCAAGGCAAATGACTTTATCGAACGCGCCGCAAAGGACAAAATTCCATTCTTCCTTTACCTTGCGCCTGTTGCGCCGCATGTCCCGTCCACCCCGGCGGCCAGACATTTGGATATGTTTCCCGATGTACGCGTCCCCATCACCCCCTCGTTCAACGAGGAGGATGTTTCGGACAAGCCGGGCGCGACAAGGTTCAACCCGCCTTTAACGGATGCGAACGTTTTGACGCTCTCCCAAAAATACCGCGAGCGCATTCTTGCCATGCAGGCGGTGGATGAAATGATTGCCGCGCTGATCAACACACTCGATGAGAATAGCCTGCTGGAAAACACCTACATTATCTTCTCCTCCGATAACGGCTTCCATTTGGGGCAGCATAGGCTCTTCCAAGGCAAGAGCACCCTCTATGAAGAGGATATTGTGGTGCCGTTTATTGTCCGTGGGCCGGGCATCCCCGAAGGAAAGACAATTTCGGGCGCATTATCTGGAAATGTGGACATCACCGCCACCATCGCTGAATGGGCGGGGATTGTCCCGCCGTCATTCGTGGAAGGCAGGTCGCTGGCAAGGGTGTTGACGGGTGAGCCTGTCCCCGCAGACTGGCGGCAGGCATTCCTGCTGGAGGTTTACCCCGAATTGAAGGGAGACGGGGAAAACGGTGGTCGGCAGCCCCTCGCCGCAACCGCCAGCCTGATTGAATCCACGCTTGGGATAAGCTTATTGGACATTCCCAAACCGTTCGATCCCCTCTATCACGGACTTCGCACCAACGCCTATAAGTATGTGGAATATAATGACGGCGCCCTGGAATTGTATGATTTGATGAAAGACCCCTACGAACTGGAAAATCTTGCCTCCAGCGCCGACTCGCAACTGCTCGAAATTTTTTCCGCCTGGCTCAAGGATATGTCCACATGCAATGGCGCCTTATGCCGGGAGATCGAATCCAAAAAGTTAATGCCATAATCCCAGAGTAAGGAAGGTTAATTCTCGAATGCAATTGACAGGAAAAGACTTTCAAGCAGTCGCATTCCGGTATGTACTGATGCTGTCTGCTCTTGCCTTGTTTATCTCCATTGCCATGTATGCATGGCTGGGGATTTTTTCGCGTTATATCGGCGACGATTACTGTGAGGCCATGCTCGTCAATAAAACTTCCCCTCTTGGCGCGGTCGTTCAGCGCTACACCGAAGTGAATTGGCCGCGGGCAACCATGCGGTATTCCAATCTGCTTTTCGTGGGTTTCAGCGAAATGCTCGGAAGCCGCGACATGCCCATTACCATTGCCTCCATGATCCTGCTCTGGGCGGGGGGACTGGTTTACCTCATCCGCGAAACCCGGACTTTCCTTCGATGGAATTGGGCCTTTCCGGTTGATCTCCTGCTTGGGCTGTTGGCCGCCTTTTTCAGTTTTTTTCTGGCTCCCAACCTGTTTCAAAGCATCTATTGGCGTTCCGCCATGATGACTCACTTTGCACCGTTGGTTTTTGGCTCCTATCTTTTTGGTTTCCTTGCAAACCAAATGCGACGCGCGGAAAACCGTCCAGTTTCACCGCTGGTCCATGCCGGCATTTTCTTCGCCGCTTTCATCATCGCGGGGTTTTCGGAGCCGCCCACCACCACAATGCTTATCGCTCTGCCCCTGTCGATGCTTGCGGTATGGGTTTGGGGAAACCCCTCCGCTAGAAAAAGGCAACTTGCCCTGCCGGCGGTTCTCCTTGCGGGTGTTTTTCTGGGATTGATCGTCATGCTGGTTTCCCCTGCCAGCGCGGACGCGGCGCAGGAGAAGCAGACAGGCCTGTTCGATACTTTGTTCAATTCTTTCGAGTACAGTTACCTCTTTATAACCGACTCACTGAGCGCCCTGCCGCTCCCGCTTTCCATCTCCATGCTCGTCCCGATGCTGGTGTTCTCGCTGCATCCACAGGAAGCCCCTTCGATCCCTGTTAGCAATAAAGCGCAGACCGCGCTCATCATGCTTGCCCTGCCGCTGCTTGCCTGGTTGTTGATCGCCGCCGGTTTCGCGCCCAGCGCCTACGGACAGGGCTTCCCCGTCGAGCGGATGCGTTTTCTCGCCCGCGTAACGATAATCATCGTCATGATGCTCGAGGGTTCCATCCTTGGAGCGCTGCTGAAACAAATTCCGTTCAGCCGCCGCGGGGATTTATTCTGGTTTGGCTTGGCGGCTCTCGTGGCTTTATCCGCAGTCTATCCACTCAGGGCGGCTTACAATGTTTACCAGAAGAACACCCCCTCCTATCGCGAACGGGCGCGGTTGTGGGATATGCGCGAGGCAATGATCCATCAGTCCATCGAGCAGGGACATACAAATCTTGTCGTCCAGCAATTCGACGGTGTGGACGGGGTCAAGGAGATGGACGTCAATGACAAGCACTGGGTCAATCGCTGCGCGGCAAAATATTACGGCGTAGAATCGATCCGCGCTTATCCAGATGTGATGTTCCCATGAACAAGCAGCCCATCCTCGTCACCGGCGCGCATCGCAGCGGGACCACCTGGGTCGGCAAAATGCTTGCCGCCAACCCGGTCACCGCTTATATCAGCGAGCCGCTCAACCTCCTGCACCGCCGCGGTGTCTATCGCGCCGAGGTCAAGCGCTGGTATCAATACATCACGCCAAAAAACGAAGCCGATTACCTGCCAGCCTTCCAACAACTACTGAACTTCCGCTATCACTTGTTTCCTGAACTCGGCTCATTGCGTTCACAAAAAGACTTCCTGCGCATGGGGCGCGACCTTTCGATTTTTGCGAAAGGCAAGTTGCTTGGTCAACGCGCCCTGCTCAAAGACCCCTTCGCGGTTTTTTCCACACCCTGGTTCGCACAGAAGTTGAACTGCAAAGTGGTCATCACCATCCGTCATCCTGGTGGGTTTGCCAGCAG
>DAOUAS010000019.1:0-71078 GCA_034433295.1 Anaerolineales bacterium
GTAATCGTCCAGTATGGCAATCATCCCTTCGCAGAAGACTTCGAGCCGCTCCTTCGGGAAGGATTTGTCACCGTTGGCGAGGTAGTCCACCATACCGATGGAGCCGTCGGGGAAGGTGAAGGTCATCGAGACGTTGTCCTCGCGGTATTTGCCAGCATTCGGCAGAGCGTGCGCGACCACGCTGACAGGGGACGCACCGACGAGAAAGCTGATTAAATCGATGAAGTGACACGCCTCGCCGATGATTCGTCCGCCACCGAGGGCTGGGTCCTGAGTCCAGTGGGTGAGGGGGATGTAGCCGGCGTTGACTCGATAATGTAAGTACATTGACGATTGACGATTGATGATTGACGATTTAAGTTGCCGGGCAAGCGGGGAGAAACGGCGGTTGAAGCCCACAGTAAGTAATTGGTGATTGGTAATTCGTAATTGTTTTTCGATTCTGTGGAGTTGCTCAGGTGTGATTGCAAGGGGCTTTTCTACAAAAACGTGTTTGCCAGCTTTGAGCGCCTTCACAACCAAATCTGCGTGGGAGTCGTGGCGGGTGAGGATTGCCACGGTGTTGACCTTCGGGTCGTTAATGATTTCGTCATCGCTGGAAGTGGCGTACTGAAAGCCAAACTTTTTTCCCGAATGCTGGGCGTGAAGTCCGCCAGAGGAAGCGATGCCGACCAGTTCAAAGTCTTTGTTGTTTTTGATTACTGGAAGCAAGGTGGCATTTGCGTACAACCCGGCGCCCAAAACTCCCAAAGTAACAAGTGACGAGTGACGATCGGCAAGTGGAAATACTACTTTGTTACTCATTTCTCGTTTCTCGTCACTATATTTCAGCAACACCCCCAGAAACGCCTCTTTCTTCTTCCCTGTGATGACTTCGTATGCATTGACGCCTTCTTCGATGGGGAAACGATGGCTGATGAGACTTTCGACCTTCAACTTGTTACTTGCCATCATCTCCACCACGGCTTGGAAATTGCGTCCCTCCGTCCAGCGGACATAGCCAAGGGGATAGTCGTTACCGTTCTCTTCATAATTTGAGTCGTAGCGGCCGGGTCCATAGGAGCGGGAATTGATGAAGGAGATTTCCTTTTCGTAGTACACCTTGCGTGGGAAGTTCAAGCCGACTGCGCCAGTCGCCACCACTTTCGCGCGGTCACGGGCGATGACGCCAGCCAGTTCGACGGGGTCGTTGGAAGAGGTGTCCGCGCAGATGATGACCGAGTCGAAGCCGCGATTGACGGTGAAGGCTTGGGCGGCAGATTCAGCCTGGGGTCTGGTGACAGCTCTCAGCCCAAGTCCTTCGGCAAGTTGAATCCGCTTCGGGTCGAGGTCGATGCCCAGGACGTTGCATCCAGCCGCGGCGGCGAATTGAATCGTCATCAAGCCGAGAAGTCCCAAGCCGATGACGGCGACATTTTCGCCCAGTTGCGGCTCGGCAAGTCGAAATCCGTGCAGGGCAATCGCGCCGAGGGTGGTGAAGGCGGCGGACTCGAAATCCACGTTTTTGGGGAGCGGGGTGAGCAGGTTGCGCGGCACAACGTTGTACTCGGCGTGTGTGGCATAGCCTCCGCCCGCGCAAGCCACTCGCTGACCGACCTTGAAGCCCTGCATATTTTTACCGAGCGCGACGATGGTTCCCGCGCTTGAATAGCCCAGCGCCATTGGTTGGGCGAGACGGTTGAAGACCGCCTGTATTGTCGGCATGACGCCTTCGCGTTTGGCTTTATCCAATGTCTGTTTGACGAGGTCGGGGCGGGAACGGGCTTTGCCGACGAGGGATTTCTCGGCGAACTCGACGACCATGCGCTCGGTCCCCGCCGAGACGAGGCTTGCGGAAACTTTGACCAGCGCCTGTCCTTCGCGCGGCGTGGGAATGGGGATTTCTTCGATGACAGTCTGTCCGTTTTTGACGTGTTGGAGAAGTTGTTTCATGTCAATTTACGATTTGCGATTTTTGATTTGCGATTTCATCCACGCGGGATGCTTGGCGGCGACTTTCTTGTAGATGGGACAATCTGGCGTGTGCGCGCCGGGCAAATATCCCGTGGACATGAGAAACTCGTTGACGATTTCTCCACCGGTGAAGACAAAGGTCTTTTTCAAGACCTGAACACAATAACTACTGTAAAGGGATAGTATTATCAACCGATTTAATCCTGTGAGCATATTATTGGGAATGTCAGCCCAAATACCAAGCTGGGCGCTCAGCAATGACAATATTATAAATTGGGCAATCAGGTGTATGAGCACCCGGCAGGTATCCCGTACTCATTAGAAATTCTTTGACTATCTCTCCTCCTGTAAATAAAAACGTGCGTTTAAACAGCTTAGCCCAGTTTTCTAAAGTTTGTGGATGATGGCTATCTAACCATCCTTTGAATGATCCATATTCATTGCGCAATGACTGGATACGCCGAGCATTTTCAATAGCAGCGTTAACCTTTAAGCGGTTGCGAATTATGCCTGCATCACTTAACAATCTGGCTCGATCAGTTTCATCGTAAGATGCGATTTTATCAATGTCAAAACCGCTATATGCAATACGAAAGTTATCAGCTTTCTTCAATATCGTTATCCAAGAAAGCCCCGCCTGGTTGATTTCCAGCACCAGCCGCTCGAAAAGCTCATCGTCACTCTCGATGGGGAATCCGTAAAGGGTGTTGTGGTAGGTCGCGTTGAAGGTGTCTTCCGGGTGGATCATGCAGTAGTCGCAGTAGGTGGTCATGGGGGTATTGTAATCTGAATTTGGACGGTAAAACTATCACCTTCTGCTCATAATATTTTCCAAACTCGCTGCGTCTTGTTTGTATAACACCGGCTCTGTCGGGGGCTTAGCCCCTAACAGAGCGGAGAAAAGGAGAAGTTATCATGAGCAATCAAGAGACAGCCACACTTGCCGGAGGGTGCTTCTGGTGTCTGGAAGCGGTATACGATGAGATTAAAGGCGTTTCGTCGGTGGAATCAGGCTACTCGAACGGGCACGTCCCCAACCCGACGTACAAACAGGTCTGCGGCGGGGATACTGGACACGCCGAAGCAGTTCGGATCCAATTCGACCCCTCTGTGGTTTCGTACCGTGACCTGTTGAATGTGTTCTTTGCGATCCACGACCCCACCACGTTGAATCGTCAGGGCGCGGATATCGGCACGCAGTATCGCTCCGCCATTTTTTATCATTCACCCGAGCAGAAGGAAACCGCTGAAAACCTCATCCGCGAGTTGAATGCCCAGAAAATTTGGGGCAGTCCCATAGTAACCGAGGTGACTGCGGTTGATCAATTTTACGTCGCCGAGGATTATCACCAGGAATACTTCGTCAACAATCAATTCCAGCCGTATTGTCAGGCAGTAGTCGCGCCGAAAGTTGCCAAATTCCGCAAGCACTTTTTGGAAATGTTGAAGAAATAGCCTGTGCGAAAAGATTTGCCCTAGAAAGGTAAACGAGAGCAGCGTAGTCTAAATGGATAAATCACTCTTATTCGTTTTTACAAGGAGAAGACCATGCCCGATCAAACGCACAAACGTTACTCCCCACTGTGGGTGACCCTGCACTGGGTCATTGCTCTGCTGATCTTTATTACTTTCTATCTTGGCATATCCACTGAAGACATCGCTTTGACAGAAAAGGTCGGCATCCTGCGCTGGCACATGCCGCTCGGTATCACCGTGTTGTTGCTGATGATTGTCCGCCTCGTTGTCCGCTGGCGCACCCCGCGCCCGGAGCCTGTCACGGTGGGTAACGCCTTCCTCGACAAGATTGGCGAGTGGACACATTACCTGATCTACATTTTCGCCATTCTCATGTCATTGACGGGAATCATGCTTTCGGTGACATATAAACTTGCTCCTGTGGTCTTTGGCGGAGAGGGAAGCCTGCCCAGGGATTTAAGCCCCATGCTGCACGGGCTGATCGACCCCATTCTGGCGTTGCTCATCCTTTTACACATCCTCGCGGCGCTTTATCATCAATTCGTCCGCAAGGATAATTTGCTGGCACGCATGTGGTACGGAAAATAACCACAGATGTGTCTGCTGGATTTACAGATATGTCTACAAAAACAAACACATTATCTCAAACTGAATTTTCCATTCACCCTGCCACGTTGATTGGTCACGTTTCATTGACTGTTGCCAACCTGGAAAATCAAATCCTTTTTTACCGCCAGGCGCTGGGATTCAAACTCCACTGGCGTGAAGGAAACAAGGCGGGGCTTGGCGCTGGCGGCGCGGATTCGCTCCGCCTGACCGAAGAACCGAACCTCAAGAAATATCGCGGCGTGACGGGACTCTATCACTTTGCAGTGTTGTTTCCCAACCGCCGTGAACTGGCGCGGGCGGTGGCGCGTCTGTCCGCGTTGAAAGTCCGCAACTACCCAACCGACCACATCATGACCAAGACCACCTACCTCGACGACCCCGAAGGTAACGGCATCGAATTGTATTGCGAGTCGCCTGAAGATGGTTCTTGGACGTTGAAGGATGGAAAATACGAGACTCGCCGCGCCGATGGCTCCTGGAGCGACGGACGCGAGCCGCTCGACGTGAAAGCCTTGTTCAGCCACCTGACAGCGGATGACCGTCTTGATGAGCCTGCTCCATCCGAAACCCGCGTGGGACATGTCCACTTGCACGTCCGCAATGTGCAGGAAGCCGTGGATTTCTATCATGGCATCCTCGGTTTCGACTCAATGGGAGTCGCGCCCGAATTCCAGATGGGATTCGTTTCCGCGGGCGGATACCACCATCACATCGGGCTGAACACCTGGCAGGGTGTGGACGCTCCGCCTCCTCCCGCCGACGCGGTGGGATTGCGTCACTTCACCGTTGACATTCCCAATCAACAGGCGTTGGACGATGTTGTGACTCGAGTCACTAAAGCAGGCATCCCATTCAACCAGACCGACGAAGGGCTTTTGCTGTACGACCCATCCCAAAACGGGGTGGTATTGAGAACGGTCTAAACCAAAAACGTCTCGCAACAAGCGGGACGTTTTTATTTGTGGGGATGGCGTTATAATTCCAATCGAAAACCGTGGTCTCGGTACGTCCTCGAAAAGCATTCGGACTACTCGACCACCAATCCAAAATCGGAAATCCAAAATCGGAAATCTAATGAAACCCATGCATATCCTAGTCACCAACGATGACGGCGTACAAGCGCCCGGACTTCTCGCTCTTGCGCAGGAGATGCGCAAACTCGGCAAAGTGACCGTCTTTGCGCCAGACAAAAACTGGTCCGCTTCGGGACATGTCAAAACGATGGATCGTCCCTTGCGCGTGCGCGAAACCCTGCTCGTGGACGGCACTCCCGCCTTCATGTCTGACGGCGCACCGTCAGATTGTGTCGCCCTGCCCCTGCTTGGTCTGATCGAAGGGAAGATCGATCTTGTCGTTTCGGGCATCAACCCCAACGCCAACGTCGGGCATGACGTGACCTACTCTGGCACGGTCACCGCCGCGATGGAAGCCGTGATTGCAGGCGTGAAGGGCATCGCCGTCTCGCTCGATTCCCCCGAAAGCTTCAAAGGCAAACTCGATTATTCCACCGCCGCAATTGTGGCCCGCAAAGTTGCGAAGAAGATCATAAAGGACGGATTGCCCGAAGGTGTGGTCATCAACCTCAACGTGCCTTATCTCGAGGAAAAACAAATCAAGGGATACATGATCACCCGTCAGGGACTCCGCGTCTACCGCGATGCGCTCGACGAGCGGGTCGATCCGCGCGGCAAACCTTACTACTGGATTGGCGGCGAAGCTCCCACAGGCGTGGATGAGCCCGGCACCGACTTCGGCGCCCTCCGCGCTGGCTACGTCTCCATCACCCCGCTGGAGTTGGACCTGACCCACTACAAGGCGATGGATGTTTTGAAGAAGTGGAAGTTTTAGCACAAGTCTGGAATCCATCAGCTCACCTGCCCTGTGGGTGCTGATGGCTGTACAAGGAGACCTAAACCATGAACCTCCTCCAAAAACTCTTCGGTGGGTCCGCCAAGCCGACGCAACGCTATTACACCTTCTCCGTCAAATGTAACCGCTGCGGAGAAGTCATCGAAGGGCGTGTGGACTTGAACAATGATCTCAGCGTTGAATATGAAGGAGGTGGTGACATCTTTTACGCCCGCAAAGTCTTGATGGGCGAGAACCGCTGCTTCCAGCGCATCGAAGCCGAATTGAAATTCAATGCCAATCGTGACCTGCTTGAGCAACACGTCATAGGCGGACAGTTCGTCTCATAAAGAATTCGTGCCTCTTAGTGTCCTTCATGGAAAAAAGGAAACACCATGAAACGCCTTGCTTTCCTCCTCATCGTTTCTTCATCGGTTCTCGCGGCTTGCCTTCCCAAATTCGTTGACCGAAGTCCCTCGCAAGGCGCAGAGCCAGCCCCCACCCTTCAACCTGTGGAAAAAGTTCTTTCCTCGTTCATTCCCGTCAAGGGCACAGACTACCTGATGGCAGGGATTGTTTCCAATCCTGGTGACCGCGAGAGCAGCTTCAATCCGCTGGATTGGATCAACAGCAGTGGCTATTCGTCCTACTCGTCCAACACCTACAACTACGTTTTCTTCAACCTGGCGACGGAACAGTATCACCGCCTGCTGCCTTCAAATGAATATGCCATTTTCCAGACTTCTGGATTCCCGACGCTGCAATATGACCCAGATAATCCCGACCAACCTGACCCAACGGTCGAATGGTGGGTGTACAGCGTCATCAAAAAGGACACGAATGGCAGCGGGTATCTCGATTACAAGGATGACCTGACCATTGGTCTCTCCGATGTTGGCGGCAACGGATACACGGAACTCATCGAAAATATAGACTCAGTCCTCAGCCAGGTTTACAAGGATAGCTCCGCGCTGTTCATCATCTACAGCGCCGACGAGAAGAATTACATCGCCAAGATCAACCCAACCACGCGTGAGGTTCTCTCCACAACCGAAATGGACCTCGGTAGAGATGTGAAATAAAACTTCATGCGCCGCCTCACGAATATCCTGCTCATCCTTCTCGCTGCATACCTCGTCACGCAGGCGGTTTATTCCACGCGCTGGCAGATTGCCCATGACGAAGCGCCGCTCCTCTACGAAGCCTTCCTCATGCAAAGCGGGCAAATGCCCTACCGCGACCTCTTCGACTTTCAAATGCCAGGCAGTTTCATTGCCTATTTTGCGCTTGGCTCCCTGAGCGGCTTTAACGCCTTCCGCCTTCGCCTCCTCGACCTGCTCATCCTCGCCGCGATTCTCACCGTCACCTACTTTGCGCTCAAACGCCTTGGTAAAGCGCCCGCCCTCGCCGCCGCACTTCTCTTCGGTCTGAAATACCTGCAAGGCGGACCGAGCATGTCGCTCCAGCGCGAATACCTCCTGCTGGTCTTCCTTGCGCCCGCCCTTTATATTTCTCTTTTGGATGAAATGACTCCCAGGCTTCGGTTGACGCTGGGAGTTTTGTTCGGTTTATCGGCTTTGATCAAACCCCATGCCGCCATCGGACTCCTCCCCATGCTGGCAGCCGACCTATGGGCTTTTGTTAAACGCCCCAACCTGACTCTGCTTCCCACCGCCGTCGGTTTTCTCATCCCCATCGCCGCCGTCTTTGCCTGGCTTGGGTTTATAGGGGCATTGACTCCTTTCCTAAACATTGCCACAAACTACTGGGGACTCTATTCCCAAATCAACGGTCAAATGGAAATCACCTCAAGCGCAGAGCGTCTCTCTCTCCTGCTGACTCAAACCCTCCACCTCGGTGGACATGCCCTCTGGCTCATCCCCGCCGCCATTGGCATTTATTTCAATCAAAACAAAAAGACCTGGCTTCTCGCGTCTCTTGCCTTTTGCTACGCCATCTACCCCGCCCTCTCTGGACAATTCTTCCCTTATCACTACATCCCCTTCACCTACTTCATCATCCTTCTGGCTTCACTGACCTTCGACTTTCGACCTTCGACTTTTCCTTCTTTCATCCTTCATCTTTCATCCTTTATCCTTATTATTTCCCTCCTTCTTCCATCTCAAACTTTTATTCGCCAACTCCAAGGTAGACCCATCTCCACCTCCACCGATCGCGCCGTGGAAATTACAAACTTCCTCGAAAGGAAATTAAAAGGCGGAGATACCGTCCAACCGCTCGACTGGACGGGCGGCTCTCTGCTCGCCATGCTCGAAACCCGCGCCCGCATCGCTACCCCCTACGTCTTTGATTTCTATTTCTATCACCACGTCTCCAACTCCTACATCCAGTCCCTCCGCGTCGACTTCATGAACGACTTGCAAGCCGCCAATCCACGTTTCATCATCGAAGTCACAGCAATAGACAAGCCTTGGGTCGCGGGTCTCGATACCTCGCGCGAATTCCCCGAACTTCGCGCATATCTCGAAGAGAACTATTTTGTTGCCATTGATAAAGACGATTATGTGATTTATGAACGCGAATAAAATTCTACACCGCATCACGATTTTTTATCTGGCACTCCCATTCATTCTCTTCTGCGTGGGTTGGCTGAGACTGTCCATCGCCATCCCAATCGCCGCCCTCATCCTCTGGATGATCTGGAAATTTTTTACCCAATCCCCTATTTCCTATTCACCATTCCCTACTCCCCAATCTACCTTTTACTTATTACTCGTTTCTGGCGCTTGGCTCCTCCTTTCAGGCATTGGCGGCTACACCTTTCAAAACTGGGATCATCACTGGCGTAACGCCGTCCTGCGTGACCTCATCACCTACGACTTCCCTGTCATTTACTCATCTCCCGAAAAGGGACCGATCCAGATGCTGGTCTATTATGTGGGATATTTTCTCCCCGCCGCGTGGATTGGAAAACTCCTCGGCTGGCAGGTGGCAAACTTCGCGCTCTTCCTGTGGACATGGCTCGGCGTCCTCCTCGTTACTCTTCAACTCGGCAACGCTCTGAAGACTTCACCTGTAAAACTGGCGCTTCTCCTCATCCTCTTCAGCGGACTAGACTCCCTTGGCGCGTTGCTCTTTGCCAGCGATTACCCAACCCTCTTCCCGCCCATCCAGCATCTCGAAATCTGGAGCGGAAACCTGCAATACTCGTCCTTCACCACCCAACTATTCTGGACCTTCAACCAAGCCGTCCCCGCGTGGTTGTGCATTGCCTTCCTTGCCGATGAATCACCTGCACTTGCGCCGCGCGCAAGTGCAGGTGTTACCAATTACCAATCCACTAATTTACCAATTTCTCCTATTCACTATAAACTATTCGTCTATTCCCTCTGCCTCTTCTTCGCCCCCCTCGCCGCCATTGGACTTTTCCCTTACCTCGTCATCGAACTCACCCGGCATATCGACTTCAAATCCCCGTTCAAAAACCTTCGCCTTGACGTTCTTCTTGCCAGTGGAATCGTCGTCCTCGTTTCGTTTCTTTACTTCTCGTCCAACACCGCCGCCCAGGAGCGCGGATTTCAATCCATCGCGCTGAAAGACTTCCTCGCCTTTTTCCTGCTCGAAGGCGGACTCCTTTGGCTGTTAGTGGCTCCGCTCAAGTGGCGTGACCGGCGCTGGGCGGTGACAGGGTTACTGCTCTCCGTCATCCCCTTCATCCAACTCGGCAGCGGACGTGACTTTGTGATGCGCGCCTCCATCGCCCCGCTTTTCTATCTTATGGTAATGATGGGTGAAATTATTTTTGATAAAACATCGCCGCGCCTATTACGTGTTACGTGTTACGTGTTACTTTTCATCGGCGCATTGACTCCGCTCTACGAAATCAACCGCTCGGTCTATCGTACAGTTCAATACTATTCGCTGGAATCAGGTCAGCGGGCGCAACCAACTTCGGGCATGGTAACACATCTCGAACAGCCTGGCGTCCCAGAGGGTGAACATCCCAACGCCCTCGTCGCGGACGACATCCGCACCCTGAAATTTATGAATGACAAACTCTCGAAGAATTTCATTGCCAATGTCAGGCGGTCGTTTTATTATCTGTATCTCGCGCCGCGTTAGACAACAACTCGTCCTTCGACTACGCTCAGGATGAATTTCGCGCCCCCGAAAGAGCATCGGCACAATGTGAGCGCAGTCGAAGCGCAGTCAGACGAAAGGACAATCCCATGCCCAGTTTTTCCTCCCCTCCAAATCTACAGGTATTCAACCAGCAAGTTTGGGAAATTGCCCGCCGTATCCCGTGTGGAAAAGTCGTCACTTATGGGCAGATCGCAAAGATGATTCCCCCTCCAAATGGCGTTGAGATCGAAGCCTATGCCGCATTCGCCCCGCGTTGGGTGGGCGGCGCGATGGCAGCCTGTCCCGATGACGTGCCGTGGCAACGGGTCATCAACTCACAGGGCAAGGTCAGCGAACGGGCGGGGGCGCAGAAACAACGTCAATTGCTCGAAGGGGAGGGAGTCATTTTCGATGCCAAAGATCGCGTGGACTTAAAAAAATACGGCTGGAGCGGAAAGGATGAAGACATCTCGCAACAGCCATCGCTTTTCTGACCGAGTTCATATTTAGACTCAAAAGTCAGGAGACTTTTGAGTCCAACGACAGGACGCGAAGCGGTTGGACTCCATCGTCTATTTCGTCAGTTCAAAAATCAGGGTATCCAGAGCCAGGTCCAGCGTGACTTGGCTCGTTTTGACTCTCTCGTCGATTACCAGCAGGTGGCGGTAGATATTTTCCAGCGACTCCATCGTGAAGCGGCTTGCCTGTCCCGTGGTCTTTTCCGCCACGAAGGGATGAACGCCCAGTGCGCGCGCCACGTCGTCTTTGTTGCCGCGCCCGTCGAGAATTTCGCGCGCTTGAATCAGCAGGCGGAATTGCCGCACGACCATGCCCCACAGGGAGAATGCGTCTTCGTTTTCCAGCAGGCGGTGAAGCAGTTTTTGCGCGGCTTTGCCGTTGCCGAGTGAAAGCGCGTCCACGAAGTCGAAGGCGCTTTGTTGGGCAGTGACAATGCAGACCGCGTCCACATCCGAACCTTGCACGGAACGCGACCAGTTGACGTACGCCAGCAGTTTGGCGAGTTCCATGCCCGCCTGTCGCGTGTCCACGCCGACCATCTCGGCGAGTTTGGCGGCGGCGGCGGGTTCGATTTTCCCGTTTTGATTCTTTGCTTCGTTGACGATCCAGCCAGCCATATCGCGCTGTTTGGGGAGCATGAACGCTTGCGTTTTGACGAGATCGGTATTTTTCTCAGCCCATTTGATGAGCCAGTGCTTTGCCGTCTCTTTGGGTTCGATGAGTTCGTGAATCACCAGTTTGACCGTGTCTGGCGCTTTGCTGATGTACTCCTCGAATTTCTTGCGGACGGCGGGGTTATTGTATTTTGACGACGGGTTGGCAAGCGTCACCAGCCGCTTCGAGGCGAGGAAGGGCATGGCGTTGAGCGCGTTGTTGAATTCCTCATCGGTCATGCTGCGGGATTCAAAATGCGCGGTATTCATCCCCGCTGTGGTCGGGTCGCTGAACCCTGACTCGAAGTCCTTGAGTTTGCGGGTGATGGCAAATTCGTCGTTGCCGAAAAGAATGTAAATCATAAGGATGAGTATGTCATTGCGAGGAGGGTATTCTCCCTGACGAAGCAATCTCCGTAAGCAGGAGGTTGCTTCGTCGCTGCCGCTCCTCGCAACGACATGAATTTATTTCGTGATGACCTGATGCGCGCCCTTGCGGATTGGGATGATGTCCACGATTTGCTTGTGACCCATGAACGCTTCGGTGGTGACGTTTTCCTGGAGCCATGTCCCAAGCGGACGGGAGAGCAGCACGCCGACAATTGCAAATGCAACCGCAAACGGCACGAGCAGAATCTTCGTCTGTGTGGATTTGGCTCCTCGAAGCACCGACCAGCTCAGGGTCGCGGAGAGCAGGAGGGTGGTTGCCAGATTGGTGCCACATCCCTTATGGATGGCGAGTCTGCTTTCGCCTTCGCGCAGTCGTTCCAGCGCTTCAGTTGCCGCCGCCCAAACGTCGGGTGTGGAAAAATCCCCAAGCAGGAAAAAACCAGTCGGGTTGGAATGTCCCGCCATGCGCCCTTTATGCGTTCGTGACAGCATGTGCAAGGTGGCGTGTTCGAGCGCGTGATTGCGCCGTGTTTCGAGAATGAAGGGAAGGTCGAGAATCATGGGTTGATTATACGTTAATTCAAGACCTGACAGGTTCGCTTCGCGAAAACCTGTCAGGTCTCAATGACAGTATAGACCTGATTGAGCATTTCGAGAAACTCCGCCGACGGCATGGGCTTGAGAATTTGCTTGCGCGTTTCGCGGTCAAGGGTTTTCATCAGTAAATATTGAACGGCGTATTTGCGGAAGAGCCGCTGCCCATCCTCTTCGCCGTAGAACTCGACGCTCTTCGCCAGATGCTTGCGGACAGTCTCGCGCACCTGTTCGGCTGTGACCTGCTCGCGATTCAGTTTTGAAAATATCCACGGGTTGGCAAGCGCGGCGCGACCGATCATCACCGCGTCACAGCCTGTGTGACGTTTCATCCGCTCGATGTCTTCGACCCGCTTCACGTCACCGTTGCCGATGACTGGGATTTTGACCGCAGCCTTGACCTCGGCAATGGCGTCCCAGTTGGCATTGCCGCCGTAGCTTTGCTCCTTTGTCCGCCCGTGGATGGCGATCAGCGACCCGCCGCATTCCTCGACGATACGGGCGATGATTTTGTAGTTTTGATTCCGCTCCCAGCCGAGGCGGATCTTGCCCGTGACAGGGACTTTGAGCTTGGCGCTGAGCTTCTTGAATGTCCGCGCAATTTTCAGCGGGGACTTCATCATGCCGACGCCCGCGCCGCGATGCGAAATAGTCTTGGCGGGACAGCCCATGTTCACGTCGATGAAATCTGGCCCCCACTCCTGCACGATTAGTGAGGCTTCCAGGATTTTGTCTGGATTGTCGCCATAGAGTTGAAAGGTGACGGGTCGCTCGACTTCCTGAAAGTAGAGTTTCTTTGCGGGTTGTTTCGACTTGCTGAGAATTTTCTCCACCTGCACGAATTCGGTATAGCTCATGGCGGAGCCGAACTCACGGCACAGCGAGCGGAATGGCCAGTCGGAGTAGCCGTCCATCGGCGCGAGAATCGCGTCGCCGTGGATGGGGATGTCGCGGATGTAAAAAGCGGGGGAGTTAGTCATTGGTTACTCGATACGGATAAAGTTATTTTTCAAGTATACCTGCTTTGTAGCTGAATCGCTGACTCGTTGATTCGCCGAATCCCAAAACTCCTCTCGCCAACTCCACCTGCCTGTCATATAATCAAAGTGATTGGGATTTCTTTTCATCCTTCGACTACGCTCAGGACGAACCTTCATCCTTCCTCTTTCATCCTTCGTCCTTATGTCACGACCTCTCCGCGTTTTCCTTTGCCATTCCTCCAAAGACAAAGCCGCCGTGCGCGAGTTGTATCAAAAATTGCGCGCCGAGGAATGGATTGACCCTTGGCTCGATGAAGAGAAGTCATTGCCAGAGCAGGATTGGCGCGAGGAAATCGAAAAAGCCGTTGAAATTGCGGATGTGGTGATTGTCCTCTTATCGAAACAATCCGTCTCACAGGAGGGATTTGTCCAGCGCGAATTGAAACTTGCGCTGGATGTCGCAAACGAAAAACCAGAAATCACGATTTTTATCATCCCTCTGCGTTTGGACGATTGCCCCGCCCCCCGCCGCTTGCATGGTTGGCATTATGTGGACTATTTCCCTGAAAACCGAAAGCCTTGGGTCATAGAGCGCTTGATTGCCAGCTTGAAAGTGTGGGCTGAGACGCTTGGCATAACGACTGATACAAAGCAAGAACCAAAAAAGGCAGCGTCCGCCTCTACACAGGAAAAGAAAGCGCCCGAAGTCAAAGTTGCTCCGAGAAAGCCTTTTACTAGCTTACTTTTGCAAGAGGTCTAATGGACGCCTGTCACCGACCAAAGTTGCCCAAAGGGGAATGGCGTGAAGGTTGTATAATACGTCCGCCAAATTCAAATCATTGGAGTCGCTGTGAAATTTGAAAAAATCTGTGTTGTGGGGCTTGGGTACATCGGACTCCCCACTGCGTCCACCTTTGCCACACATGGCATCCACGTTCTTGGTGTGGATATCGATCAGCACGTCATCGAAACCCTGAACCGGGGTGAAATCCACATTCACGAGCCGGGTTTGCATGACGCTGTCAAAAGAGCCATCCAGTCTGGCAATTTCAAAGCCGCCGCAAAACTCGAAGAGGCGGATGTCTTCATTATTGCCGTGCCGACGCCGTTCAAAGAGGATAAACTCGGCGAGTACAACGGTATGACCTACAAGCTGGCTGACATGCGCGCCGTGATCTCGGCCGCTGAAGCCATCGTCCCGTTTTTGCGGAAGGGGAATCTTGTGATTTTGGAATCGACCTCACCGCCGCGTACCACCGTTGACCTGGTCGCCCCCATCTTGTCGCGTTCCGGACTGACGGCTGGCCGCGACTTCCATTTGGCTTATTCCCCCGAACGGGTCCTGCCGGGACAGATCATGCGCGAGTTGATCGAGAATGCGCGCGTTATCGGCGGCGTGTCTCCCGAATCTGCACAGGCAGGCAGCGACCTGTATGCCACCTTTGTCCAAGGGCAGATCATCCAAACCGACGCGACTACCGCCGAGATGGTCAAGATCATGGAAAACACCACCCGCGACGTGAACATTGCCATTGCCAACGAATTTGCCCGTCTTGCCGAAAAATTTGGTGTGGATGTTTGGGAAGCCATCCGTCTTGCTAACCTTCATCCCCGCATCAACATCCTCAATCCGGGGCCGGGTGTCGGCGGCCACTGCATCAGCGTGGATCCCTGGTTCTTCGTCGAGTCCGCGCCCGAAATAACTCCGCTCATTCATCATGCGCGGCTTGTCAATGATACCCAGCCGCATTTCGTCATCGACAAGGTGAAGCAGGCTTTGGGCGACTTGAAGGGCAAAAAGATCGCCGCACTTGGGCTGGCCTACAAACCGGATGTGGACGACCTGCGCGAAAGCCCAGCAACGGAAGTGGTTCATCTCCTCCAAAAAGAAGGTGCTCAAGTCAAAGCATGGGAGCCGTTCAAGCCGTATGCCGATATGCGTGGTATCTACATGGCTTCCAGTCTGGAAGATGCGATTGCCGATGCCGATATGCTGTTGCTGTTGGTCAATCACACCGAATTCAGGCAGTTGAATCCAGATAAAGTCGCCGGGAAAACAAAATCCCGTCTTCTCATCGACACCGTCAATGGCTGGGATGATGTCGCATGGAAGAATGCCGGTTTTGATGTGCGCGTCTTGGGCGTTGGAAAGGTGCGCGTTGCGTAGCCGCCCATGAAAATTCTGTCTGTTTTTGGTACGCGTCCGGAAGCCGTGAAAATGGCTCCCATTGTCACTCTGCTTGCCCAGACCGCGGGAGTGGAATCGCGAGTCTGCGTCACCGCGCAGCACCGCCAGATGCTCGACCAGGTTTTGGAATTGTTTGCGATAAAACCCGACTATGATTTGGACCTGATGCGTGAAGACCAGACCATGGCGCAGATTAGCGCCGGTATTTTTACGCACCTCGACCCCATTCTTGCAGACTTCAACCCCGACTGGGTGCTGGCGGTTGGCGATACTACAACGGTTGTCACCACATCCTTGTTGGCTTTTTACCGCAAAATCAAGTTTGGCCACATCGAAGCGGGACTCCGCACCCACGACAAATGGCATCCCTTCCCGGAGGAAATCAATCGCAGGCTGGCCACCGTCACCGCTGACCTGCATTTTGCGCCAACGGAATGGTCGCAGGGGAACTTGTTGCGCGAGGGCATTGAACCCGAAAAAATCTTTGTCACGGGGAACCCCGTAATCGATGCGCTCAGGTTTGTTTCTGTCCAGCCCGAACCGAGGGAAGTCAGCCGGTTGCTGGTGGAAATACCAAAACCGGGCAAATTGATTCTTGTCACCGCCCACCGCCGCGAAAACTTCGGACAACCGCTCGAAAATATCTGCCGGGCGCTCAAGCAAATTGCAACCCGCGGTGATGTGCATATTATTTACCCTGTTCATCTCAACCCGAATGTGCAGGAGCCTGTCAACCGTATTTTGGCCGGTATAAAAAATATCACCCTCCTGCCTCCGTTGGATTATCTTCCGCTGGTGCATCTGATGAAACATGCAACCCTTATTCTGACTGACTCTGGCGGAATTCAAGAGGAAGCCCCTTCATTTGGCGTGCCTGTCCTGGTCATGCGGGAGACGACCGAACGCCCGGAGGGAGTGGAAGCGGGGTCCCTCAAACTGGTTGGAACGGAAACCAATTCCATTGTCCGCGAAGCGAAACTGCTACTGGAAGATGAATCTGCATATGCCAGAATGGCAAAGGCGGTCAATCCGTACGGGGATGGCCATGCGGCGGAGAAAATTATCCAGTGCCTGCTGGATGCTGGAAACCGATCTCCTCGGTTGTTTTCAAAATTGTAGGGTATAAAAAGACGGCTATATGCTACACTGTAAAAAATGAAAGACGTTTCGTGTAATTGGAAATTCACTCAAAGTTCAGGGTGTCAAATCACAGGTTAAATAGGCAACCATGATCGCCAGATTGCTGAAAACCGTATATATGATGTCGTACGATTTCGCACCTGGCTATAGTCAGGCATGTTTTCTTTATGCGGAGACCAACCTGTAATGAGCAAAAAAAACTGAGTATAATAAGGTTAACCATGGCACGCCGTTTTCTTGCAGTTTTTATTACGCTTTGCCTGCTCAGCACCGGTTGGGCGCCTGTTCGTGCGCAGACTCAGACTACGGAGCCGAAATATTTCAGCGAGACCGGACATAATGTAAAAGGGGATTTTCTAAAATTCTATAACAGCAATGCCAATGCTGTTTTTTTGTACGGGTATCCCATTACGGAGGAATTTACAGCAAAGAACGGCAGGGTGGTGCAATATTTCCAGCGCGCGCGTTTTGAATATTGGCCCGACCTGTCCGAAGGACAGCGGGTAGTGGTAACCCCGCTGGGGCGCGAGACGTACGTCTCCACAGGACCGCTGGGTGTATCGAATGCCTTTGCCTGCCGTACCTATACAGAGACCGGCTTTCCGGTATGTTTTGCCTTTCTTGAGTTTTTCGATCAATATGGCGGCGTAACCCAGTTTGGATATCCCATATCGGGATTTGAGTATCACGAAAATAAAATAGTCCAGTACTTCGAGAAGGCGCGCATGGAATGGCAGCCATGGAAAGCCGAGGGACAGCGGGTGGTGCTTTCAGACCTGGGACGAACGTACTTCGACAAACAAGGCGAAGACCCCGGACTGCTTTCACCGGTCAAGCCTTTGAATAATACCAGCACCAATATCGTTAATTTACAGGTACGCGCTTTTGTCTGGAAGGCTGTTACCCTTGCCTCTGACTCACAGTTGATCTTTGTCATTGTGCAGGATCAAAATCTCCAGCCTGTGGCAAACGCCAATTGCGCTACACAGACGAACTGGCCCGACGGGCGCGCCGACACCACCGCTTTGAAGACGAATACCAATGGCGTGGGGATGGTGCCGCTTTCATTTACAAACCAGCCTTATGGAGGTTTGATCTACGTAAATGTCGCCTGTGACTATAACGGTTTCAGCGCCAATACCACAACCTCATTCAGAATTTGGTATTAGAGGTTATCGCCACGGAACAAAAAAGGCGCGATGAGCGCCTTTTAGTTTGCGTTTCTTTGCGTTTTAATAATGGCGGGGAGCGCATTGTGTTTACTTTGCGAACTATTTCTTGTACAGTGTGAATGCCACCCAGCCGAGGTTGAAGAAGAATACTGTGGGGTCGAGCAAACCATCAGGGGACGCCGAGACTCGACGCGGCAGAAAGCCGGCATGGTGGAAAATCCAGCGGGGGACGGAAGGTTGATTGGCGGACCTGATTTACTCCTTTAGGGTTGGCGGACTTGGACTTGAACGCCTTCAGCTTCTCTGCGCGACAAAAAATTTCCGCACAGAATTTTATGTCTGTCGGTATAGTCTCGGTGAATTCGATGCGCGCTTCGGTTTGGGTCATTGTTTGCATGGCTCGCTCCTTTTGGGAAATTCTATCTGCTGAAACCGCAAAAATGGTTAATGACGATTTAACCGCCTTTCTTGCCCATCAAAATCATGGATGTGATGATGACTACATCCTGTACGAAATGAATCGCCCACGCGATGAGAAGTCCCTGCGTTTCGATGAGACTCAGCGCCAGCAGCCAGCCGAGGAAGCCCGCCATCAAAACGCCGACGATTCCGCTGGGTTGCCCAAAATAGTGGGGAAGCCCAAACAGCACGCCCGAAATAAGCAGGATGACTGATACGGATAAGGTTCCGTAAAGCGGCGAGACAATTCCGATTCTGAAAATCGCTTCTTCGGAAAATGCATTTGCCATGGAAAATGGAATGGACCAGAGCAGGCTAAACAGAAAGTAGCGATAATTTGCGCCTGATTTTTTCAACTGGAAGAACATGAAGATGCCTGTGCCGAGGGTGATGAAAATTCCAATGCTGGTGGCAATCTCCAGCCAGGTTTCGTTGCCTGTGACTCCAAGCCAAGCAATTTTGCTAATGTGTGCATTGACATCACCTACGCGGAAGAAGCGGGCAAAGTTTTCGGGGTTGAGCAGGTAGGTCAGTAGCAAAACAACGGCGGCTAGAATCAGTTGCAGGGATTGAAATTTGATTTGGTGATCCACCGTTTTGTCGGTGTGGAAGACGGTTTTGATTTTGGCGGTGACAGGTCGCAGGGAGAAAATACCTGCAATGCTGAGAACAATGATTGGGATGATGATATATGCAGCCATAATTATTGCTCTGCTCCGTTTTGTTTCATCCGCCGTTGATAGAGGAGCAGTCCCGCCGCGCCCATCAGCAGGGACGTGATGATTCCTTCGTTGGTGGGGGTGAAGAGGACACCCGTCACACCTTTGGCTTCGATGAAGCCGTTCATCAATAGCGGCATACTGACGGCGTTGATGACACAGTGTAGAAGAAAAACTGTCCATGTGGATTTGCTGATGAGCCGCAGTTCGCCGAAAAGAATGGCGGTGGGGAACATGACGAAGAAGCCGATGGCGAGAAAGACAGGGATGCTGGTGGTCAGGGCGCTTTCCAATGTGGCGCGGTCAAGAAAATAATAATAGTACGGCAGATGCCACGACCACCACAAAACGCCCGTGATGAGATGATTCAGCATTGGGTGGATTTTTGTCGCATCGAGGCGCGGGGTGAGATAACTGCGCCAGGCAAATTCTTCGAAGAAGTTTTTCATCAGCGAGCCGACGAACATAGTGCCGACGATAGCGAAATACGCGCCGAGGCCTTGCTCGGCAAAGCCATCAGCGGAGATAAAGCCGAAGAGGGAACCCAAGCCAAAAGTCAGCAGAGCGGCGAGCGGATAGACCAGAATCGCCGCAACATACCACCCAAAGCGTGAGGGCAGATTCAGCCCGAAGCCAGAATCCTTCCAGCCATCTCCACCCAAAGCGCGGAGTAAAAATCCCGCCAGCGCGGGCGACATCAGCCAGACCAGCGCGCCCAAACTTTGCATGGGCGGCATGATGCTGCCAGTGACCTGGTTGAGACAGATGCCAAGCCAGCCGCCGACGACGGTGAAGAGCGAGAAAATAATAATATTGCGAACGATTTTGTTCATGGTTCCTCCGTTGGTGATTTTATCCGATGTGTGACTTACGCAGGTTGCCTGCAAAAGTTTTGGAAACCCTGGTTTTGCTGGTGGTAAAATTCAAAAAGAAATTCAATTCGGAGAATCAAAATGAAAACCCCTGTCATTGTCGATGCAATCCGCACGCCCGTTGGCGCATTGGGCGGCGCGCTCGCTTCCGTCCGTCCCGACGATTTGGCGGCGCATGTGATCAAGTCCATTCTCGAACGAAATTCGTTTGACCCCGCGCTGGTTGAAGAAGTTTTTATGGGATGCGCGAATCAGGCGGGGGAGGATAACCGCAACGTGGCGCGCATGGCGGCGCTTCTCTCTGGTCTGCCGCTGGAAGTTGGGGGTGTGACCGTCAACCGACTCTGCGCCTCGGGCTTGAACGCGGTCAATATGGCGGCCCGGGCAATCAAAGCGGGCGAAGGCGAAATCTACATCGCAGGCGGGGTCGAGTCGATGAGCCGCGCCCCGTATTCTTTGCCGAAGGCGGAGTCAGGCTTTCCGTTTGGAAATCTCACTGCGTACGATACCGCGCTTGGCTGGCGCTATCCAAATCCCAAAATGAAGGAGATGTACGGCACAGACGCAATGGGCGAGACGGCGGAAAACATTGCACGCGAACGCCCGCACATCACCCGCGAGAAGCAGGATGTCTTCGCCGTGCGCTCGCATCAACTGGCGGTTGCTGCCATTGATTCAGGACGCTTCAAGCAGGAGACTGTGCCTGTTGCCATTCCCCAAAAGAAAGGTGATCCGAAACTCGTGGAAACCGACGAACGTCCGCGCCGCGACACGACAATGGAATCGCTTGCCAAACTCAAGCCTGCTTTTGCAAAAGAAGGCGGCACGGTCACGGCTGGAAATTCATCGGGATTGAACGACGGCGCCGCCGCTTTGCTGGTGATGAGCGAAGAAACCGCCCAACGCCTGAGCCTGAAACCGCTTGCAAGAATTGTGACCTCCGCCTCGGCCGGGTTTGCTCCGCGTGTGATGGGCTATGGTCCCATCCCCGCCACTCAAAAAGCCCTTGCCCGCGCTGGCTTGAAAATCGGCGACATCGGTTTGATGGAGTTGAACGAAGCCTTTGCCGTGCAAGCCCTCGCCGTTATCGAAGGCTTGGAGATTGACCCTGAACTGGTCAACGTCAATGGCGGCGCGATTGCCATTGGACATCCGCTTGGCTGTTCGGGCGCGCGCATTTTGACCACGCTGGTTCACGAGATGCAGATTCGCGGAAACGTCAAATACGGCATGGCGACTTTGTGCGTGGGCGTCGGTCAGGGTGAAGCGACGGTGGTGGAGTATCTTGGGTTGTAGTGTGTTGAAGGTTGAAGGTCAAAAGTCAAAAGTCGGGTCGACCTTCGACCTTTGACTCTATCTGGAGTTGGTATGAAAAAAATCCCGTTCATCTTGTTGGCTGTGTTTTTGTCTGCCTGTGCCGCGCCAGTCGTTGAACCTGCGCAGGTGATTCAGCTTACACCGACGGTTGTGCCAAGCCCCACATTCACGGCTATCCCGCCCACCGCTGTGCCGACGGAAGGATTTCCGACTTACACGCCGCCCACTGTGGAAGCGGGACAGCCCATCGAGATTCGCTTTCCCGCCAATGGGACTTATGTTGATGTGTCTGACAACATTGTGACGGGCGGAAGCAAAACCTACCTGCTTAACGCCATGCAGGGACAAATTATGTCGGTTTCAATTCTGCCGCAAGCCGACGCTGCCAGCACAATTTCGATGCAAATCAAAGGCGCAGATGGGAGCGTGCTTTGCCCGAAAGTTGCCGACGAGCAATGTCTGTTCTGGCGGGGAATGCTGCCCGCTTCGCAGGATTATTTCGTCACGCTCACACCCGATGGCAGGGGATTGCAGTACGTGATGCGGGTCGCCATCAATCCGCTGAACATGGGATTTCAATATTTCGATTTCAAGCCCGCCGCAGGACTTTCCCTGACTTACCCCGACACCTTTGCGCCCGCGCTTCCCGTGCAGGGAAATTACAAAACCGAACCCGTATTGACCCTGCAATTAATCGAGACAGACCTGTATGAAAAGTCTAACCTGAGCGAAGTTTATTTGATGTTCAGTTCGAGCATCGACTCGAAGGTGGTATCCACCTGCACGGAGCCGAATCCAAACGGCGGCGGTCCCGAATATCCCGCTGACGAAGTCACTGTCAACGGGTTAACCTTCGTCCACACCACAGCCGAAGGCGCGGGCGCGGGCAACTACTATCAGCAGGAAATTTTCCGCACGGTTCATAACAACTCCTGCAATGAAGTGATTTTCTACATCCACTACACCAATGCCGCCAATTACACGCCGGGAACCGTGACCGAGTTCAACAGGGGTGCGGTGATGAAAAATTTAGAGGCGGTGTTATCGATGCTTAAGTAGGGCTACAGCAGCGTTGTGTCTCTACTATGCTAAAATTAACCTGTGGACAAGCACAAGTACTACGTCGTTTGGAAGGGACGCAAGACGGGCATCTTCACGACATGGGCGGAGTGTGAAAAACAGGTGAAGGGCTTTGTCGGCGCGCAGTACAAAGCATTTGGCAGCAGTCACGAGGCCGATGCCGCTTTCCTGGCTAACTACGATCATTACAAGGGCAAGCCCGCCTCGAGCGGACGATGGAAAACTGCGGATGAGAAACCCATCCTCCCTTCGATCTGTGTGGATGCGGCTTGCAGTGGTTCGCCGGGAAAATTAGAATATCGCGGGGTGATTACCGAGACAGGCGAGCAGATTTTCCACGCGGGACCTTACGAGCAGGGGACAAACAACGTCGGCGAATTCCTTGCCATCGTCCACGTGTTGACCTGGCAGTTCAAGCACAACTCCCATACGCCGATCTATTCCGATTCAGAGAATGCCATTGCGTGGGTGATGAATGGTGAATGTAAGACCAACCTCAAGCACACTCCGAAAAACGCTCTACTCTTCGCCCTCATCCGCAGCGCGGAAAATTGGCTGGCGGAGAACGAACTCCCCGAGGATAAGATTTTGAAATGGGATACCAACCTGTGGGGGGAGATACCGGCGGATTTTGGGAGAAAGTAGAGCCAGTCCTCCGATTTTTTCAAGAAATCGGAGGACTTTCATTGCTGCCTACTCCAGTTCCCGATCCGCTCTGGCGAGGATTTCGCCCAGTTGACCCACCACCCGATCTGGCAGAGGTTATTCCAGAGGAGCGGACAGAATCTCCTCCACCTTTTTTCTTGCATTCGAATACATCGACGGTTTGCCCAACTGCATTCACTGGTCGAGGGTATGACGGTCGAAAATGTCGTTGGTCAAAATCTTTTCTGGGTTGGAATCCACGCCCTGAAAGATGCGCTCGCAGAAGTGGGCGATTTCGTTATCCACCACAATCTGTTCGAGGACGAGGAGCTGGTCGCCTTCGATCTCACCGAAGCCAATGAGAATCTCCGAACCGACCAGCACAGGCGGAATGTAGGCGATATTCTCATCCCAATGGATTTCCGCCCCATTTTTCTCCAACAACTTCAACGCCTGTTTGTTGTGATGGCGGACTCCCGTCTCCTCCAAAATCCGCAGGGTTTCCTTGTGAACTTGTTCTTTTTCTGACTCGGTCAATAACTGGCTGCTGAAACGCATAATATTTTCCTTTTATGCCTTCTGTCATTGCGAGCCGCCGTTCTTTTGGCGGCGAAGCAATCTCCTGTCATTGGGGGATTGCTTCGGGCTAACGCCCTCGCAATGACGTGAAGCTTAGGAGTATATATGACCAAAATCACTTTTATCGGCGCGGGCAGTCTTGGATTTACAAGTGAACTCGTGCGCGGCGTCCTAACCTTCCCTCTGTTGGAAGATGCCCACATCTCCTTGATGGATATTGACGAAGAGCGGCTTGACTTTGCCAATGAGAGCGTCAAAAAACTCATCGCCGCTGGGAATCGTCACGCCAGTCTAACCGCCCTGCTGACCCAACTTTCCAGCGGCATCGAAGAGATGGCGATTCAAGCCTCGCTTACGGGTGACCCGACCATGATCTACCGCGCCATCTGTCACGACCCGCTGACCGCCTCTGTGTTATCGTTGGCGGAAATCAAGGAGATGACGAATGAACTCTTTGCCCATCACAAAGATTACCCGCCGCAGTTCAAGCATCATGTGGTCTAGGATTATTTTCCTGCTCCTTTTCCTCGTGGGATGTCAACCCACTTTACCTCAGTTTGCTTCTTCCCAGACAGAGACACTAGTCCCTATGCCTTCCACTGAACCTGCAACTCTCAATCCGCAACCCGTAGATGATTGGTGGCATCCCGCCGTTGGACTTACCTGGCAATGGCAACTCGGTGACGACGACATAGACACCTCTATCGAAGCAGATGTTTACGACATTGACCTGTACGTTGACCAAGCCATCATTGACGAATTGCACGCCAAAGGGAAGAAGGTCGTCTGCTACATCAGCGTCGGCTCGCGGGAGGATTGGCGTCCCGACAAAGACCAGTTCCCTGCCGAAGTTTTAGGCAAGGACTATGACGGCTGGGAAGGGGAGAAGTGGCTCGACATCCGCCGCATTGACCTGCTTGCGCCCATCATGCGCGCCCGCTTCGACCTGTGCCAGTCCAAAGGTTTTGATGCCATCGAGCCCGATAACATGGAAATCTACACCAACGATACAGGCTTTCCGCTGACCTTCGACGACCAGTTGAAATATGCCCTATGGCTGGCAGACGAAGCCCACAAACGCGGACTCGCCATCGGGCAGAAGAACGCCTCCGACCAGGTTCTAAAGCTGGTAGAGGTGTGCGACTTCGCCGTCACCGAGGACTATTTTTACTATGGTGATGCCGAATCCATGCTGCCCTATGTCAAAGCTGGCAAACCTGTCTTCGCCGCTGAATACACCGACCTGCCTGGCGACTTCGCCGCCTTCTGCGAAAAGTCAAAACAACTCAATTTCAGCGCCATCCTCAAAAATCGTGAACTGGATGCCTGGATTCAAACCTGCCAGTAACAAGCCAAAGGTCGAATGTCGAAAGTCAGAACCTTCGACCACCCAATTGAAGACCATGAAACCCTTTGATATTCTCGTTGCGGGTGAAATCAACCCCGACTTCATTCTCTGCGGGTAGCCATTATTGGCAAGTGCGGTGACGATGTTTTTGGGCGCTTCATGCTTGATGAGTTGCAAAAAAGAAATGTGAATGTGGATCATATGATCGTGTCACCATCTGAATCCACGGGATTGAGTGTGATTCTTAATCAGCCCTTCGACGTTGCTCAGGGAGACCGTGCAATTTTGTCTTACTCTGGGCTGATGGCTGAAATACAAGCCTCGGACATCCCCGACAACATATTGAGTCAGGCGCGTCACCTGCATGTGGCAAGTTATTTCCTGCAAACGAAATTGCAACCTGATTTGCCCAGCTTATTCTGTCGCGCCGTTCGCTGGGATTGACCACACCCCTCGATACGAACTATAATCCATCGGAAAAGTGGCTGGGTTTCGATGAATTACTTTCGGACACGAACGTCTTCCTGCCGAACGAGACGGAGGCGAAGTCGCTCACAGCGGCGGAAAATATCGACGAAGCAGCGATCAGGCCTGGGCGGAAGGTCGAGGCGGCGGCGATCAAGCTTGGAGCGGAGGGAGCGTTTGGCGTGAGGCAGTCCCAAAAAGTCAGGGTCCCTTCCATTCCCGTAAACGTCGTGGATACCGTCGGCGCGGGTGACAGTTTCAACGCGGGATTCCTCTACGGATATTTGCAGGGTTGGTCGCTGCAAAAAGCGCTGCGGTTGGGCATTATTTGCGGCGGACTTTCAACACGGCAAGCGGGCGGCGTGAATGGACAGCCAACTTTGAAAGAGGCTCTGAAGCGCCTGCGATTTTTTGCCTGATCGCAATCCTCCGCAATTGGCCGAATCGCGTCTCTAGGACCTCGTGCGTTGGCGAAGCGCCTTGGAGGATGGAAGGTTGACGGCGCGGGAGTGCGTTTTTGGACGGGCTGACATTCGCCTTATCGAATGCGCGGGTGGAAATTTTGCGAATGGGCGCGCATACCCGGCACCGGACTTATGGGAGAATGTCCGTTGTGCGGGAGCGGGTATAATTTGAAGCAGAGTCATGCAAACCGATAACGGCATTCAAACTTCACTCAAAGATGCAACGCGACTCTCCGCGGCTTCCTGGGCTGTCCTGGCTGAGCGTGTTGGCGGTACATGGATGATTCAAGCCGCGTATCGCCTCGGCAGGCCGGCTCAAAACGAATTGACGACTCTTATGGCAAAGCCATCCATAGATGCCTGGTTGTGTGGAGCGTTGAGCGGCGGGCATTTGCGTTCCGGGGCCATCCCTGAAGGGATGGGGCTGGAAGCCGGCCGCCTCTTTGTCTTTCCTGTCAGCGGGTCGTCGCAGGCGGTGATTGTCGGCGCTGAAGATCAATCTGCCGAAGCCCAGCGGATCTGGAAACTGACAGCCTCGCTCCTGTCACCGCAATCCGCTTCTCCCGGTCAGCCTTTTCTCCCCGACCTGCAATCAGGCCTTGTATCCGATCTGCCGCTTGCCATCGGAAAGATGCTGTCTGTGTTTGTTCAGGCATCGGCTTGTCAGGGGGCATGGCTCGCAATTCGCCGCGGCGACTCACTCGACATCCAGTCCGAATGGAACGATCCCAAGGCTCAGGGTGTATCCATGTTGATCGACGAGAATCCGATCCTGCGGCGTGTCAACCGCTCTTTGTATGATGTGGTTATTACCCGCGAACAACCCAATTGGGACAACCTCCCATACGGTTCGCTAAAATCGGGCACGAAGGTTTGGGTGTGCCTGCCGTTGGTCATTGGTCAGCGCCTGATTGGCGTGGCGGCAATCTGGCGGCAGAAGGAATTTTCCCGCAGCGAGTTGGGTCAGTTGCGCGAATTGGCGTCCCGGATTTCGCCTTCGGTCGAGGTGCTGGTTACGTTTTCCGAAATGGCGGCGCACCTGCGAAGGCTGGGGCTGCTTAACGACTTTGTACTTACGGTTTCCTCCGCCCAAAACCTCGATCAAATTGCGCGGCGCGTGTTTGGTTTGCTTTCCCGCGCGTTCAATACCGAATTGATTGCCCTCTTCCTGCGTTCCAGCGACGGTCGTGTGCTGCGCGACTATCGCATGTTGGAGGGAAAACTGAATGTGATTAGCGCGTCGCTGGCTGGGCACTCCATCCAACCCATGCTCAAGGATGGGCGGGTGCGCCGTATCGCGGATACGGTCAAGGAAGGATTCGTGCCGCTCAACAAGGGGGCGCGTTCCATGCTGATGGTTCCGCTCAAATATCGCGGACAGGCCATCGGTGTCTTGATCATCGAGAACCTGCGCGCCGAAGCCTTCAACAAGTACGACGAACACCTGATGGTGGTCATCACCAGCCACCTTGCGGGACTGATCGAATATACCCGCCTGCGCGAGGAGGCCGAGGGACGCGCCCGCAGCCTGGGCTTGATTCATGAGGTCGTCCAACAGGTCATTGGGTTGAGCGATAAAAAGGAGGTTGCCTACATTTCGGCCGATCTCGTGGCCCGGTATTTTAAATACGAACTGGCTGCCATCCTGCTGGTGGATGATGCCGGGCGGTTTTCCATTCAGGGGATTGGCGGCACCCAGTCTGAGACGGTGGTTCGCGCGCTTGCCGGGCGTGATTTCCTTGAAAGCAATGGGATTGCAGGGCGGGTTTTGAAAACCGGCGAAAGCATCCTCGTCAACGACACACGACAGGAAAAATCATATATCCCGCTCAAAGGCTGGGATGCGCGTTCTGAAATGTGCGTTGCCCTAAAGGACGGCGAAAGTATTCTTGGAATTATCGATGTCGAAAGCCGCGAACAGAACGTGTTCTCGCACAACGACCTGATTGCCGTCGAGTCGCTGGCTGGAATTTTAACCTCGGTGATCACCAGCGCAAACCAATATCAAAAATTGCAGGAGACCATCCGTCAATTAAGGGCGACCGAGACGGAACTGAATGCGCGCATGGAAGCCCAGCGTTTCGCGGAAAACCGCCTGATTCAGGCGGCTAAACTTGCCGCCGTTGGAGAAATGGCGGCCGGCATTGCTCATGAATTGAACAACCCCCTCACCACGGTTACAGGGTTCTCGGAACTTGTATTGGAGGACCTCCCGCAGGATTTTTCATACAGGACCGAACTGGAAATGGTCTCGCGCGAAGCCCACCGGGCCAGCGACGTTGTCCGCCGCCTTTTGGATTTCTCCCGCCAAGGCGAGCGTGCCCGCGCGCGCGCCGACTTGAATGAGATCGTCAACGATGTTATTGCGCTCACCCGCCACTTGATCCAGGCCAATCGTATCAGCCTCGCCCTTCAACTTGACCCCGGACTGCCGTGGGTCACCATTGACCGCAACCAGATGAAACAGGTATTGCTGAATTTGATTCACAACGCCCTGCAAGCCATGCCCAGGGGCGGCGGGGAATTGACCGTTGCCACCGGTACCGCCATGCGGGAGGAGCGTGATTGGGTGTTCATGTCCGTCAGGGACACCGGTGTGGGCATCCCTCACGCTGACCAAAATCGAATCTTTGAACCATTCTTTACCACAAAAGGAGATCGCGGCGGCACAGGGCTGGGACTTTCAGTCACCTATGGAATTGTCACAGACCACGGGGGAACCATCGAAATAGCCAGTGAGCCACATAAAGGCTCTACCTTCATTGTCTGGCTGCCGATCTAATTTATGGAAACACCCCTCATCCTTGTTGTTGACGATGAACCCGGCATTGCGCTTTTATGCCAGCGCCTGCTTACGCGCTCAGGCTATAAAGTCGAAACCCAAACCGATCCCCGAAAAGCCATCGATTACTTGAAGGAAAATAGAATCGACCTCCTCTTGGTGGACATCCGTATGCCGGAAGTGGATGGCTTCGAGGTTATTCAACACGCCCAGCGGCTTCAACCCGATGCCGCAATGCTCATCATGACCGGGCATGGAACGGTCGAGACCGCGATCCGCGCCCTGCGACAGGGGGTGGACGGACTGATTCTAAAACCGTTCAGCGCTGGCAGCGAACTGGTGGATGCCGTCAAACTAGCGCTTTCCGACAGTCAGCAAAAGCGTGACGCCGCCCGCATGCACGCTCTGCGACCTCTCTTCTCTGTCACAGAATCGCTCCTTTCGGAAACCCGCCGCGAACCGCTGCTCGACCTGATCGTAAACGTCATTTGCGAACACCTGCATTGTTCAGGCGCCGCTTGTTTTCAAAAGAAGGAGGATGGCGCTTTTTCATTACTGGCTTCCTGTGGCAGGGATTTTCCATCCGCCTTCATGGAATTGGTGACGCATGTGGATGGACTGTCTTCCCCGGTGTTGGTCAATGCGAATGGCCCGGGCGACCCCGAGCTGCGCAAAAACATCTCCGCCCTTGGGTTGGGCGCTGTCATCCTCGTGCCGATTCTCCGTCCAAACCTGTGCATGATGCTGTGCGCCGTGCGCGCTGTCAATGAGCCGCCGCTTCGTGAAGCGGACCTGGAGTTGTTCCAGATTCTTTCGCGTCAGGCTGCTGTTGCGCTTGAAAATTCCCGCCTGTATGCCGAACAACTGGAATATGTCCGAAAGATGGAGGAATCCCAAAAGGCATTATTGCAAGCGGAAAAAATGGCCGCCGCAGGCAGGTTGAGCGCCTCCATTGCCCATGAAGTCAACAACCCGCTGCAGGCGGTTCAAAACTGCCTGCATCTGGCAGGACGGGATGATTTTCCCAGTGAAAAGCGAGCGGAATACTTCGATTTGGCCCGAGCCGAACTGGAGCGTCTGATCCTGACTGTTCGCCGCATGTTGGACTTCTACCGCCCCGGCGCAACCCTGCAGGAAAATGTCGATCTCACAGAGATGCTGCAGTACATCCTGAATCTGATGTCGAAACAGTTGTCTGAATTAAATGTCAAGATAGTGGTCGATTTTCTTGGGGACATTCCTGCTGTCAGGGCGGTTGGTAGTCAAATTCAGCAGGTGTTTATTAACCTAATCCTGAACGCAATGGATGCCATGCCTGAAGGCGGAGTCCTGACCATTACCCTTCGTCCGCTCAAGGGTGGTGTTGAGATCAAGTTCCAGGATCAGGGCAGGGGGATTCCCGTGGAAAAGCAGGAAAACATTTTCGAGCCATTTTTTAGCACAAAGGAAGGAGGCACGGGGTTGGGGCTGACAGTGAGTTACAATATAGTCACCGCGCATGGCGGCACGCTGGAGTTGCTGCCAGAACGCGGTCCCGGCGCTTGTTTTCGTATTTTTCTACCGATAGGAGGCTAACAATGAAGTCCAATATTTTGGTCGTTGACGATGAGCCTGTTGCGCGCCAGTCTCTGACGGATATTCTCAAATTGGAAGGATACAACGTTTCATCCGCTCCCAACGGGCAGGCCGCTGTCGAATATGTCCGCACGCATCCCATTGATTTGATGATCGTGGATCTGCGAATGCCCGGCATGGACGGCCTTGAAGTGGTGCAGGTGGTCAATCAGGTTTCGCCTGAAACCGAGGTGATCTTGCTCACGGCTTTCGGTTCCACCGAAACGGCAATCCAAGCCTTGCGTTTGCGAATTCATGATTACCTGTTGAAACCCGCCTCGCCTGCCCAAGTTTTGGCAAGTGTCAAGAAGGGACTGGCGCGTCATGAAGCCCGGTCTCGCGCGGGCAGCGCCGCCCTCAGCACCGACGTGGATGAAACCGTGGAGGTCTTTTCACTCAAGGATGGGACAACGGTTGACCTTTCCCGCCGCCAGATCAAACACAAGAGCAAGGTGGAACATCTGACACCCGCCGAAGGCAGATTATTGCGAATTCTGATCGAGAATGAAGGCAAGGTGTTTTCACACCGTGAACTGGTTCTGCTGGTTCAAGGGTACGATACTTCGCAGCGTGAGGCGCCGGAAATTTTGCGTCCTCTGGTCAGCCGGTTGCGTCACAAACTGGATCAGTTCCCGTCCTTGTCGGAGCGGGTGGTTAGTGTGCGGGGCACGGGATATTTATACGAGGGGAATAAGTGAAATGACAGACTCCAAAGGCGCCGAAAGCCGTTGGAGTCTTTTTTCTATTCATATGGACCGAACACGTCCTTGGGTAATCCAGGCGCGCGAATCCAGGAAAGCCAGCCCGTTTTTCCGCTATGCGTTGGCACGGTTGGGACTTCAAACATA
This sequence comes from Anaerolineales bacterium, assembly GCA_034433295.1. Taxonomy (GTDB): domain Bacteria; phylum Chloroflexota; class Anaerolineae; order Anaerolineales; family Villigracilaceae; genus Villigracilis. The sequence goes on from DAOUAS010000019.1 coordinate 30,798, forward strand.
ACCAGGATAAGACTGACGCCAAGTCCAAATGCCCCCAGCCATTGAAACAAGGTCAAATTTTCGCCCAGCCAGATATGGCTGAACAGGATTGCAATCAGCAGTTCGGCAAGTCCGAGCAGGGCGGTTTGCATTCCGCCGATCTTCTTCACGCCGAGGAAAAGAGCAATGCGAGAAAACATGGTCACGAAGGTCAATCCTGCAATCGGCTGCCAGGGGATGTTGGCGGCAGGCCAGGCGCGGTCGAAGATCAGGTAGGCAGGGACAACAACAGCGCTCATCGCCAGCAATGTGTAAAGCGCAACTGTTGGCGCGGGGACTTCAAAAAGCACGCGCTGATTGATGGGGAGATGCATGGCATAAAGCACCGAGGCTCCAATCATCATCAAAACCCCTGTTGTGTCCGCCGGATTGTTCGGAATGCTTGTGAGCAGCAGAACGGCAACCGTGGCCAACCCCACTCGAAAGAATGTCAGGCGGCTGGGGGGTTGGTGATCGAGAATGAGCCAGAGCGCTACAAAGAAGGGGTAAAGAGAGTAAAGCAATTGCCCAATGCTGGCATCCAGTCTTTGCAGCGCAAGGTAATACAAAAGCGAACCCAGTCCGTTGATTGCGCCTGCCAGCCCGCAGCCGATTAACCCCACCGGAAATATATATAGATATTGGCGATAGAACAGAGCTACGACCAGAAAAAGAATGCCAGCCGCAAAGCCGGTACGTAAAGCCACAACGGCAAAAGGCGTAAATCCCAGGGTGATGGCCAGTTTTCCGAAAACGGGAGCCAGACCGAGGAATACTGCGGAACTGAAGGCGGCCAAAATGCCGGCTGTATGTTTTTTTTTCAAAGATACCAGCCTTTAAGGTCGTCAATCAAGGAGGTGGGCGCTTATTTTATTAATGCTTTTACTTCTTCCAGGAATTCATCGTTGAGAAAATCACCCTTTTGCATCAGGGATTGAATCTGACCGCTCAGCCTGTTCTTTTCATCGGGCGTCAGTTCCTTGGCGGTTGCAACGATTACAGGAATGGTGGCTGTCTCCTGCTTTGCGCGCAGGGCTTCAATCACCCCAAAACCATCCAGCTCGGGCATCATCAAATCCAGCACGACAAGGTCCGGTAATTCGCGCTGGATTAGATCGAGACCTTCGCGTCCGTTGGTGGCCTCCAAAATGGTGAAACTTCCCTGCGATTGCAAAATGCGGCGAATCAAGCGGCGGGCCTCTGCGGTATCCTCCACGATAGCGATCTTGGGGAAACGTTCCGGCGCGACCTGGCTCAGGGCCGAGAGCAGGCCTTCCTGCGGGGTTTGTTCGCTGGTCATCAATTTAACGTCGCGCGACCAGTTGTCACCAAGAACGCCAGCCTCCGCTGGCATGGTGTGACCCGTGCAATTCACCACCACAGTGTCACTGGGCTTGATGATGCCGGCGCGAATCAGCTTGAAGAGCCCGGCAAAGGCCACGGCTGCGGCAGGTTCGGCGGAAATTCCCTCCATTTTTGCCAGAACGTGCATGGCGCGGAAGGCATCCTCGTCACTCACACTCTCGAAAGCGCCATTGGTGCTATTCACATAATCGCGTAAAAATTGGTAGGAACGGCCGGGGTCGCCGGTGGCAAGCGTTTCGATGCGGGTTTTGGGCGAGGTGACGGTCTCCGCCTTTTCCAATCCCTTCTTCCAACTGGTCACCATGGGGGCGCAGCCTTCCGCCTGGATGGGGGCGAACGCGGGAATGTTTTCGATCCAACCCATGCTTTTCATTTCGCGGAAACCCTTGTAAATGCCGATGGGTCCCATGCCGCCGCTGATGGCCTGCACGTACCAGTCGGGTGTGATCCAGGGATAACCTGTGTTTTCTGTATCCTGGATGGCGGTCAGTTGTTCGGCAATTTCGAATGCAATGGTCTTCATCGCTTCGATGGAGGTAATGGTGCGCGCCCCCATATCCTGATACAAATGGCGTTGTTGCGCGAACTCGGCCGCAACCTGTTTGCATTGATCGTAGGAACCTGTGATTTTGATGACCTGGCTTCCATACAGCGCGATTTCGCGCATTTTCATGGCAGGCACTAGGCTGGTGACGAAGGCCCATAGTTTCATCCCCGCGCGGGATGCGTAGGCCGAATAGGAAATTGCAACGTTGCCAGTGGAAGCTGCCACCATCTCGGTGATGCCAGCCTCCTTCAGCGCGGCAATTGTCACCGCCGCCTGCCTGTCCTTGAATGAGGATGTCGGACCCTGACGCTCATCCTTGATGTAAATATTGGGACAGCCCAGCATCATGCCCAGATTTACTGCGCGGATGAGCGGAGTTCCGCCTTCGCCGAGCGACAGGCTTATGTTTGGATTGCGGACGGGCAACAATTCACGATAGCGCCAGAGATCGAAGGGGCGTGAAGCCAGTTTGGGAAGCAGGGTCTTTCCGATGATTTCATAATCGTATTCCGCTTCACGCCACTGACTGTTGCACTTGGGGCATGTGGTTGAAGTTGGGTAGTATGGCGCCAGATGCCCGCAATCGACGCACTTGATGAGAAAGGACACGGTAAATTAAACTCCTGTGGACGTATTATGCGGTTTTATGTGCGAACTCGTTCGAGCGACCGCTGAATGGATGTAAGCAGTTCTTTTTCGTTGAAGGAGCCCTTCGACAATAGTCGTTGACCGAATTCGTTTAACTGCTGTTTTTGTTCGTTTGTAAGTTCCATGCCGCTAATGACGATCACCGGAATGTCGCGCAGTTTTTCGGATGCTTGCATGTTTTCCAATATCTTGAAGCCGTCCATTTCGGGCATGAACAGATCCAGGATCACGGCATGGGGAGGTTTGCCCGACGAGATGATATCCCAACCCACGCGTCCGCCTTCCGCGAGTATGGGCTTGTATCTTCCGTCGTCGATCAGCATTTTGCCGAGCAGCCGCAGGTCATCGGGGTTATCGTCGATCACCAACACATCGCGGATCGAGCCGTCGGTGTTCAGGCGATCCAGGGCATTGACGAGGTCTTCCTCCAAAATGGGTTTGACCAGATAATCTGTCGCCCCAAGGTTGAATCCCTTTTCGAGTTCTTCGACGATACTGCAGATAATGACGGGAATGTTGCGCGTGTCGGGGTCGCCTTTCAGGTTGTCCAAAACCTGCCAGCCATCGATGTTTGGCATCATAATGTCCAACGTTACCGCAAAAGGTCTGAGTTCCTTGACGCGTTCCACCGCTTTTGAAGGATCGGTCAATGGGACCACCTGATACCCCTGCGGGTGTAAATAGCGTTCGTATAGTCCAATAACCTGCATATCATCATCGATTGCCAGCACCACTTTATTGCTGCCATCGGTGATGCTTTCGTGTTCCTTGTGGAAAAGGGGCAGGGTAAAGTGGAACGTGCTTCCCCTTCCAATTTCGCTTTCGACCCATATCTTGCCACCATGCATGTTGACAATGTGCTGGCAGATCGACAATCCGAGGCCGGTGCCGCCGGTTTTGCGGGTGGGGGAATCGTCCACCTGTGAGAAGGGTTGGAAGAGCTTTGCCTGATCCGGCTCGGCAATACCCGGACCTGTATCGGTGACGCTCACGCGAACTTCGTTGTGTCCGCTGGTTCCAGGCTTCAGCCCAACTTCCACGCTGATGATGCCTTCATCGGTGAATTTGGCCGCGTTCGAAAGCAGGTTGATCATCACCTGGCGGATGCGAATGGCGTCGGCCCGCACTGTTGGCAGGTTGGGCTGAATCGTGCGCTGCAATTGAATGGGCTTGTCCTTGATGAGCCCGGTCATGGTGGAAAGGACGCTGTTGGTGATATCGGAGATGTTCACTTCGTCGAAAGCCAGTTCCATCTTGCCGGCTTCGATCTTGGAAAGGTCCAGCACATCGTTGATCAGACCAAGCAGGTGTTGTCCCGAATTGTAGATGGCTGTCAGGTCCTGTTGTTGTAATTCGGTGACGGGACCGTCGATGCCCTTGATGATTACGCGCGAGAAACCGATGATCGAGTTGAGGGGTGTGCGCAATTCGTGGCTCATATTGGCCAGGAACTGGCTCTTCATGCGGTCGATTTCGCGCATTTCCATAACAGCCTGCTGTGACAGTTCGAAGGAGCGCGCATTGTCGATGGCCACCGCCACCTGGTCTGAAAGTGTTTGAAGCACGGCTATGTCGTCTTCGGTTAGTGCGCCGGCAGACTTGGATTGAATGTCGATTACCCCGATGATGCGGCTTCCGATCCGCAGGGGGAGCGCGGCTTCCGCCCGCGTTTCAGGCAGCAGGGGGTTGAATTTGTGCGTTGGGCTTGCCGTGACGTCGTTGACCACGACAGCCTGTCCATCCATGGCCACTTTGCCGACGATGGATTTGTCGTTGATCTGTAGCGTATGCTTCCTTTCCTTCATTTCCTTTCCGGCTTCGCCGGTCGCTTCGCGCAGGACGGCATTGAAGCCGGTTTCCTCGACGATGAAAATGCCCGCATGGTAGAAGCGGAAACGTTCATTGATCAGGTTTACGGTTCGGGCGAAGATCGTGTTCAAGTCCAGCGTGGATGTGACCAGCCTGCTGATTTCCGCGGACGCCGCAAGGTACTCATTGCGGCGTCTGATTGCCTCTTCGGACTTTTTACGCTCTGTAATGTCACGCGCCACCCAGAAGACATTGTTGTCATCGAGTTTGGTGAGCTTTGCCAGAAACCAGAAGACCTCGTTTCCCACTTGCATGTCATACTCGATCTGGGTGGGCTCGTCGTTTTCCAATGTCCGTCTGATTGCTTCTAGAAATTTATCGGCTGTTTCCCCGGGAAGCACATCGTGGACCAATTTGCCCAGCAACTCTTCCGGAGGCTTGATTAAACGCGACGGGTTTGTGGGCGCAATGCGCACATACCGGCCATCGCGGTCATAGACCAATACGATGTCTTCCATTGCCGAGAATAAGGCGCGCAGGTCCGCTTCGGATTTGGCAAGGGACTCCTCCGATTTCTTGCGCTCTGTAATATCCTGATGCACGGAAAGGAAACCAAGAACTTTTCCGTTCTCATCGAGGATTGGACTGTTCGTTCCTGCGATGAAGACAAGGCGACCGTCCTTTGCCTTGTTGACGATTTCACCTGTGACGGTTCCTCCGCTCAAAAGCCTGTCCCAGAAGTGTTTGTATTGCACCTCTGTGATAAGCCCGGATTTCAGGATGCGCGGAGTCTTCCCCAGCGCTTCTTCACTGGTGAAACCGTATATTTTCTCGAATCCCGGGTTGATATATTGGATGGCGCCGTTGGGGTCGGTGATGAATACTGCATTGTCGGTCCTGTCGATCCCAAGTTTGAATTTTTGAGCTTCCTGGAACAGGCGCGCGTTTTCCAGCGCCAGCGATAACTGGTCTGTGACCTGTTTTATAAGCAGTTCGTCTTCCGGAGTCCACTGTCGCTGTTCTTCGGTCAGGATGCGCAGCGTAGCCCAGTCCTGGTAGCCGCTCTGGATATTGACGGAAAAAGTGGTTGTGGCGCTGTCCTCGTTGCGCACAGGCAGGGATTCGGCAAAAACCATTGTGGCAATATCGCGTCCGGTTGTTTGCGGACTTGGCGCCACTTCGGGTTTTGCCGGAGCGGGAGCCGGCGGCTGATGGGGTGGGATACCCGCAGATTCGATGGACGATAGAACCTTCCTCTCCTTTTTGGAAGGTTCCGGTTTTGCCGCGCTCTCTTCAGGAGTAAGCCCTTTGAATAAATTGTCAATTCGCTTGTTTATTTTCGGTTTCTTTGACATATTCCATTAACTCCTGGGCGAGCACGTGATATTGCGTTGTGCCTCGCGCGGCGGGTTTGTAGCGGGAGATCGGCAATCCTGCAATCGAACTTTCGCGCAGTTTTGTGTCCATTTCGATCACCGTGCTGAATACGCCTTCGCCAAATGTCGAACGAAGCTGCTCATGGATGTTGCGGTGCGTGCGGTTCCTGTTATCGAGCATTGTAACGAGAATGCGATATGCAAGGTTGGGATTGTCGTCTTCGCGAATGCGGCGTACGAGATTCATCATGTTGCGAAGAGCGTAGGCGGAGAAATACTCGGCCTGCGTGGGGATGAGCAGAAGGTCTGCCGACGCAAGGGCGTTTTGTGTAATTGCGCCAAGGGAGGGGGGGCAATCGAGCAAAACATAGTCGTACGGCAGGTTGGGCGTTCCGGCGATGGCTCGCTTGAGGATGGTGGTGTAATTTGTTCGCACGGGCAGGAATTGCTCGCATGTTTCGATCCGCAGGCTGGACGAAATCAGGTCCAGGTTTTCGACTTCCGTCCTTCGGCGCACATTCAGCAGCGGGACGTTGTCAAGAAGTATGTTGCTGGATGTGCTTTCGGACTCTCCCGGCTCGAACCCGAGAGCCAGCGTCAGGTTGGCTTGCGCATCCAGGTCGATAAGGAGGACACGACAGCCCAGTTCGCCAAGCGCGGCTCCCAGTGAGATGGTGGTTGTGGTCTTTGCAACGCCGCCTTTTTCATTGGATACTGCAATTGTTTTGGTCATGGTTTACTTTCTCCAGTTTAATCGTCTTCCGATGGTGATACGCCTTTTTGCGGGATGATTTCAACGCGCGTGACGCCCAAAGCGCGCTTTAGTTCCTCAACCGCCGTCCTCACCATTTCCTGCGGGTCATTGGTACTGCGGATCTTGGTGGTGATGTCTGTTACGAGACGTTCACGCGAGGCGCGCGCGGATGTTTCCTCGAAAAGCCGGGCGTTATCCAACGCAAGACCGAGGCGTTCTGCGACCGCCCGCACGATATTGACTTCATCGGTTCTCCAATGCCTGCCCCCGGTGATGGGACGGATATCGAGGGTTCCGATTGTCTGATTGCGCAATTTGATCGGGACAGTCAATGCGCCGTTTTCATTTGCATCCGGAAGTTCGTCCCTGGCTTTGTTTGCGGTGATGACCTGTCCGCCGGTCAGGGTTTGATGATAGCCAACAATGCCGGAGGCAGACTTCTTTTGCCACGAATCGGCAAGATATTCCCGGAAGATGGATTGCGATTCTGCGAGAGCCTCCTGAGCCTCCTGCAATAGGCGGACATTGTCAATGGAGATGGCGATTTGGTCTGCCAGCAGACTGAGGGTGGAGATATCCGTGTCGGTGAAGGCGTTTGGAACAGTGCTTTGCACGTCCAATGCGCCGATGATCTTGCCGCGCGCGGTGAGCGGCAGGGCCATTTCAGCGTGTGTGTCGGGCAGATCGGGGTTGTTGAAAAACACAGCATCTGAACCGGTATCCAGCGCAATGCGGGGGACACCGGTTGCAGTCACCATGCCTACGATGCCGACCTGTCCGACTTCGAGTTTGTGTTGTCTGTCCAGCATCTTTTGTCCGCCGGGACTGTTCGCCGCGCGCAGGATAGCATAGTTACCACTTTCGTTGAGAAGGAAGATGCCAACGTGATAGAACCCGAAACGTTCGCTCACAGCTCGTGTAACAAGAGGAAGGAGGAGTTCCAAGTCCTTTTCTGTCGAAAGGTATTGACCGATTTCTGCAATTGTCCGCAGGTCTCTGGCGCGTTTTTCGCTTTCCTTCGAAGTCTGTTCGAGTTCGGCGCTGCGATGTTCCAATTCCAAAGTGCGCTGTGCCACCCGGTCTTCCAACTCCGTCACCAGGTTTTGCAGTTGCCCAGCCATGCTGTTGAACGAATTGGTGAGCAGACCCACCTCATCCTTGGATGGGTTGGACACGCGCTGAGAGTAATCTCCGCTTGCCATTTTGTCGGCTGCTTCCTGGAGCCTGTGGATGGGCCTGGAAATTTGGTAAGTGGCGAACAAGGCCAATATGACATTGCCGATTATTGCGAAGAAGGCAAATACGCCGCGTTGATCGGAGATGAGTTGATCCTTTACCACTAACAGATCGCCCAGGTTAACAGCGATGCCGACCACGGCCCGGGTATCTGCGCCGATGGTAACTGGAGTCAAACCCAGGGCGTGGGGGGCGCCTCCCGGCGTCGTGAACAATTCCCCGGCAACGACCACTTGCCCATTCAAAGCCTGTTCGATGGATTTTGGCTCCAGCATGTAGGAGGAAAAATACGTCAATCCCGTGGCATCCTCGAAATCGGTGGCAACGATCTCCCCATCGATAATCAACGCCAGGTCGAGGCTGTGACCGGAAATGACGTTGATCTTCGAAAGCATCTTGTCATCCATCAGGCGGCTGCCGATGACCGCGCCGATCACCTTGCCGGAATTATCATGGACCGGGGTGGCGACCGAAATGTAGATTTGTTGTGGTTCGTCTCCCATGACAATGCCGCTGGCATTGAAACCCAGCAACGCCAGTTCGAGCAGACGATCTTCTCCGGCGGAGTTTTCTTCGGATACATCGAACAGCCGCCTGCCCTGGGCGTTTACTGTGTCTACGTCGTCGAAGTCGAGACGGGCGGCTGCAATCAACAGATCGGATTGAACGGGCTTGATGTTCCCCCTTGTCAGCGCGTCCAACAACCCCGGAGTGTTGGAGAGCGCCACAGCATTATTGAGCATTTCCCGTTCGATTTCTTCGAAGCGGATCCGAATGATCTGCGCTTCCTGTTCGACATTTCGACGCCCGGCTTGGATCATGAAGCTATTCATGCCGATATTGGTTGCCAGAACCATTCCAAGCAACAGGAAACTGAATATCACGAAGACCAGAATGTTCAGCCTCGCGCCCAGTGTTGTTTTCTTGATGAGTTCCAAAAGCCGCATCAGTCTCTGCTCCTTTGCAGTCATCCAGACTTCGTCAGGACGGCTGCAAAATACGATCAATTTACGGGGTTGGGATGAACCCGAGCGCCTTTAATTCAGCCTGTCCTTCATCGGAGGACAACCAGTCGATCAGCGGTTTGATTTCGCTTTCATGTTCCGCCAGATAGCCGATGCCGGCCGAGCCGAGGATGGGGTAGGATGCATTATTTGGCAGAATGCCGTTGATGGCAATCGTTTCCACTTCCGCATTTTCGGCCAGCACAGGCGGCAGGGCGGCAATCCCAACCGCTCCCCTTGTGCCTTCCACTGAGAAGATCATATCCGACTGGCTGAAGAGAGTTTTGGCTGTTTCAGAAAGGGCTGTTTCGCCTATCATGGCTTTTCGCAATCCCTTTGTGCTTGAGTCGTCCTCATCGCGCACATACAGGACAAGATCAAGGTTTGCCCCCCCTACCTGGGACCAGTTTGTGACCTTACCCGAAAAGATTTCAGTGATCTGACGTTTGTTCAGACTTGAAACGCCGGTTACAGAGGGATGAACGATAATCGATTGCCCAATCAGACCCATTTCGTAGTATTTGATGTTTTTGGCGATTTCTTCATCCTTGGGTGGGCGCGCCATTGCCGCCGCATCCAGCAAACCTTCGAGGATGCCGGTAACGCCGCTGCCGGTGCTGTTGCCGGACATGACTTCGAGTTTATAGCCGGGGGTTGCCCGTTCAAATGCGGGCGTCAGAACTTCGAGTACGCTTGTAATCGTTCCCGAGCCCGATATCTTCAATACCACCAGCCGGGAGGGCGTTGGGGTTGGCGGTTGCGAAGAGAAGCCCGCGCACGAGGTTGAGAATAGCGCGCCGGTCAATATCAGAAAAATAAAACGTATATAACGGTTTTTCATTCCAAATCCTTCACGTTCGTTGCTTGCAGGTTGATGTAAATATCCGCATCATGTAGCAGGTGGCTTAATTCGTTTGCAGTGGTCCGGAGAATGTTTTCGGTGCGGAAAGAAGCGGAAATTTTCGAAGCAATATCTGAAATGGCGCGTTCCATTTCGGCGCGCCGGGATGTTTCATCGAAGAGGCGGGCGTTTTCAGCGGCAAGCGCCACCCGCTCCGCAACGATCTTGATCAAATCGACCCGGTCCTGGCTGACAGGTTCATCCTTTGGAAGTTGAACGGATAGCGAGCCTATTGTCTCTCCTCGCACGATAATGGGGATGTTGATATCCGAGGCTGTGCCAGTATTCCCCACATCCTCATTTGCCTGCAGGGGAACGGCGCCGGAGACGGAATATCGATACCCGCCAAGTTGTTCCTCCCTTGTCAACCGTCCCCAGGTTTCACGAACATATTGACGTTGAATGACCTCGAACTCCAGGATCGCCTTTTGCGCCTGGTCGAAGAGACGCGCGTTTTGAATGGCAAGGCTTACCTGGTCTGCCAGCGCTGATAGGGTTTTGAAGTCTTCGTCGGTGAACGCGCCGACCTCGGTGCTTTGAATATCAAGGGCGCCGACAACCTGGTTGCCGGCTTTGAGCGGCAGCGCCATTTCGGAGTGGGTGAAGGGAAGTTCAGGGTTGGTGAAATAGATCGCGTCCTCGCCGACATCGAGCGCAATGCGCGGTTTGCCGGTTTGCGTCACATATCCGACGATGCCTTGCTCCCCGATTTTCAACTGGTGTCCGCGGGCGAGCATTTTCATGCCACCTTCGCTGTTGGCCGCACTAAGGACGGCGTACAGGTCGTTCTTGTCGTTCAGGAAAATTCCCACATGATAAAAACCGAAGTTTTCGCTGATTGTCCTCGAGATTTGAGGCAGGAGAACCTCGAGGTTGTGGGTGGCGTTGATAACGCGGGCTACGTTGGTGATGGCTTCGAATTGTTTTCCTCTGCGGACACCTTTTTCAAGCGCGTCCTGCAGTTCTGATGTGCGCTCGGACACCCTTTGTTCAAGCGTGTTGACCGAGCCTTTGATGGCGTCGGTCATTATGTTCAGTGTTTCTGCCAGGATTCCGATTTCATCCCGGTTTTTGATCTCCGCTTTTGCGTTGTAATTTCCTCTGCCGATTTCGCCGGCAATGCCTGTCAGGGATTTCAGCGGGGCGGTCAATCGGTTTCCAATGACAAGCGTCGAAACGGATGCCATGGACAGGATCAACGCCACGAGCAAAACGCTGGTGGTGATGATATTTCTTGTTTCCTGAAGAATCTGGGCTTTGACTGTGGTTGATTCGAGCAGCAACTCTTCGGACGGCACTGTGATGATCAGGCTGTATCCAAGCGTCGGAATTTGCTGATACGCCACGAATCTCTCGACCCCGTTTACATTCACCGGGATCACAATATCGCTGCCGAGGGAGCGTTGTTCCAGTACCTGCCGAAAATCCCCGGAAACTTTTTCCAATTTTGTTTGGTCTAATATTTCTCCCAGAGACGCCGTTTCTGGCGTGAAGCCAAAATCGCCGTAACCGGCTTCGGGCAGGGCGATCAAGCGGTTCTCGCTGTCGATCAGGAAGGCGTATCCTGTTTCTCCAATCTTGATCTCGGAAACCAGGCTTGTGATTCTCTCCAGTTGAATATCCATGGCCGAAACGCCCTGAAATTTTCCGCCGCCGTCGAAGACCGGTACGCTGGCTGTTATCACCAGCCCGTTCAGCGCCGCATCCTGATAGGGCGCGGACCATACCACACTTTGATCGGGGTTTTGCCCCGGCGATGCCGCAACATACCAGGGGCGTCCGGTTACATCGAAGTCTGCCGGCACGATATTTGCTAGGTCGATGTTGGGGAAGTAGATGGTTTCCTTGAACGTCCCCCCGAAATAGACAGCGATGATGTCGGGGTTGTCCTTGAGAATGGAAGGCACGATCAACTCGGTTTGCTTTATCACATTTAGTCTAGAGGTAAATTCATCCGTAAGTTCGGCGCCGGCGGGTATGAAAACCGAGGCGGTCTCCGAATTCGGATTATCCCATGCCCCGGCGGGTGTTTGGACAAGGGCTTCCTTTGCATTCCAATAGATTCCGCTATTCAACCTGGATTCCCCGGCGAACATTTGTTTTTCCGTTTTGCCCAACATGGAAATGTAATCCCTCATCGACTCGAAAAAGACATTAAGGATTGCGGCCTGTTCCCGGCTGGTGGTCTGGAGTTTCTCCTCTGCCTTGTTGCGAACGCTCGATTCGAGCTGGGCGGTCAGGACTGCGTTTGATTCCTGCGTGCGAAAATAAACGTAATAACCCATGCCCACAATGGACGCAAAGGTGATCAGTAGGTTGCCCAGGATCAGTTTGGCGCGCAAGTTCATGCGGCTGAAGGGCATTTTTCGGGTGTTTCCAGGTTTAGACGAACGAAGCATGCTCATCCCTGCGATTCCTTACTTTCATTGCTGTTCTTTAGTTGAAGGACAACATTCGACCCGGGCATAATGCGTCCCAACTCCTCCACCGCTGTTCGCAATACATTTTTGAGATTGGCGGCTTCGCTGATCTTGCCTGTAATATCGCCGAGGGTTTGTTCCCTGGCGGCTTGACGCTGGGCCTCTTCGATCAGGCGGGCGTTATCCAGGGCAATTGAAAGGCGCTCACATACTGTTTCAGCGAGATTGATTTCGTCGGCGGACCATTCGCGATTTTTAATCGGCGCCTTGATATTAATGCTTCCGATAACCTGCCCACGGAGTTTAATGGGCAGGACAATGGAGGCTTCCTGGGTGATGCCGTCTGCGTGGAAAATCAAGACTTCACCGCGTTTCATGGTCTGTTCAATTTCATCTGATTTAACCGCCCTGGTTATTTTTTGTCCGCTGGTTATATTTTGACGGTAGCCGACAAAACCCTTTTGTCGGCTGAATACCTTCCAGCCCTCCTGGATGTTTTGGCGGTAAAGCGCCTGTGCTTCATTCAAAGCCTGCTGTGTCTGAGCAAAGAGCCGGGCATTTTCCAGCGCAATTGCGATCTGGTCTGCAAGAATACCGAGAGTGCTGGCGTCGTTTTCGGTGAACGCTCCCGCCCTTTTACTTTGCACGTCAAGCACGCCCACCAGACTATCCCTTACTTTAAGCGGCAGGGCTATTTCCGAGCGTGTTTCTGGCAGGTCGGGATTGTTAAAGTAAACTGCATCCTGTCCAACATCGAGCGAAATGCGTGGGTAACCGGATCGGGCAACGTATCCGACGATGCTGTTTTCGCCAAGTTCGAGTTTGTGTCCGCGCTTCAGCATGTTTTGTCCGCCCGCGCTATTTGAGGCTTGCAGTACTGCATATTGATTCGAATTGTCGACCAGGAAGATGCCGACATGGTAGAAATCAAATCGTTCGCTCACCAGGCGGGTAATCAGCGGCAACAGGTTCTCGAGTTTTTGTTCGCTGGTGATGATCTTTGAAATCTCGCCAATGGATTGGAGTTCGTTTGCCCTCCTGATGCTTTGCTGGCGCGAGAGTTCCAGGTCGGCTGTGCGCTCCGCCACGCGTTGTTCCAGCCCGGTTAGTGTCTGGCTCAATTGGCGGGTCATGCGATTGAATGTGTCGGCCAAAATGCCGATTTCATCTTTGGTGTTTACTTCGGCTTGCGCATTTAAATCTCCCGAAGTAATTTTTTCAGCGACTTTGGTAAGAATACCAAGCGGGGATGTCAGGATTTGCGAAGCCACAAACCCGGCAAGAATGCCGAAGACGACCAGCAGCATCGAAGTGAGCGTATTGGTTTTGTTCTGCTCCCTGATCGAGGCAAGGTAAGTTTCGGTGGGCTGTTGAACCAGGACAGCCCATGGAAGGTTTTTTAGGAAAACGCCGGCATTGATGGCTTCGGACTGGTGTAATTCCGAGTAGCTGTAAAAGAATGGCTCCTGTGCAAGATTGTCCATTCCGGCAACAATTGCATCATCTGTTGCCATGATCGCATTTGCCGGAAGCCGCCCATCTGATTGCAGAGCCACAAATTCTACTTCGCTGAAATCCCTGTATGTTTTGAAGAGGTTATCGCGCTCGCCTGTGTAACCGGTCCGCAGATAGGTGTTTACGTCGACAACCGATATGATTGTGTCATTTCCGCCCGTATCCAGCGAACGGACAATGGATTGGATGATGGTCCCATAATACTCGATTCTCAACACACCGATGGTCTCCCCGTCGAGATTTTTGATTGGCGCGCTAAAGTATATGCTTGGCTTTTTCCCGCGAAATGTGATGTTGGACACATAAGGCAGACCGCTCTTCATCGGCCGGGTGAAGTGGGTGAACATGGATTCATCCCTGCCCGTGTAGTCTTCGAAGGTGTCCAGGACATCCATCCCGTTTGAATCCAGGACGGCGATCGAGCGAATGAAGACCGGGTTCTTGCGCGACAGGAACAGCAAGGCCTGGCTTGCGTTTTTTTCCTCGCCGGGCTGGGACGGAGGCTCAAGATATTCGATCAGCGAAATTTGCTTTGCGTCTGCGTGTATGGCATCCGTTTGGGCGTTGATGAAATCATCGAGCGTGTCCGCCGCAATGTTTGCGAGTGCGGATAATTGTGCTTCGCTTTGCCTTTGCAGCGCCGCCGTCGAATACCGGCTGTTAATGACGCTCAGCGCGATGAGCGGAACGATTGTGATGAGAATGAAGGCGATGACAATCTTGGTCTGGAGGGTGTATGACCTGAAGTTCCTTAGGATAAAGAAGGCATACACAACGGATATTGCCCCGGCTAGGATATTTGTGTAAGTGGGGTCGTTGGGCAGGCTGGCGCGGGGTAGATATAGGTCGACCAAAATGACAAGGACAGTAATGATGAATGCGCTGACGATTGCGCGCCTTGCCAGCATAGGAGGAAGTGCAATGGAGGAAATGCCGGATACAAGGACGAGGATGATAATGGCAAGCCCAAGCCCCTGTCCATAGGCAAGGAAAGGCAGCATACAGGATAAAATCAAAAGTGCCGCAATTAATATGCCGATGCCCTGTGTGGCGCGCCCGCGTGAAACTTGCAGGGCGCTTGTGAATGCCGCCGCAGATGCAATTCCTGTTATTAGAATTCCCCACAAGCCGGCCAGCCCATTTTCATAATAGGCAACCGGGGTCAGGATCACGGTGATCACCAGGAATAAAACGCCGGTGATCAGGCTGATCACTAATGCGTTTTTCCTGCGGGCTTCCTCTTCTGATGATGCGGGCGGGCGATTGGCTGGGTAATCCATATAGGTTCTCGTCTTGTTTGGCAAGTTTAGGGCAGATAGGATGGGTTGAGCAGTTCGAGCGGGTCGATCAATTGGGTGGTCGTGCCGATCGAAATAAGATAGTCGGATGTCATCTGCGTAACCGAGTAAATGGAATTTGTCCCTTCGATATCGAATAATTCCCTGTTTTCCTCTGCAGTGTAAAGCCTCTGATTATCATCGGGTTGTATTTCATCGGCGCTTACCCCAAGATATTTGGCGGCAATTTCGCGGGTTTCTCCCTGGTGTTGCATTCGGTACTCCACGGCTTGAAACCATGCTTTGAGGAAGGCGCGGATGTCCTCCGGCCTTTCATCCACAACCGCCTTGCTGAAAACGATCGTATCCGGAAAGAGGCGCATTTTTTGATTTGGGTAGATGATCCTGTTCCCATCTGCAATTGCCTTGGATAGGTGCGGCTCCCATGTGTATACCGCCTGTACGCGTCCGCTCTTCAGCGCCTCCGAAGCGTCTTCCGGGTTGACGTTTACGATGGTTACATCGCTGACGCTCATTAAACCGCTCTTCAACATTTGAGACACCATTAGTTCGTATTGTGTTCCAAGGAGGACGCCGATAACCTTCCCATTTAAATCCTGGATCGAAGCAATCTCCGGGCTTGCGACGATCGAGTCCGCGCCCCCATCGTCATTAAGCCCGACAACTTTCATCGGATAGGTATGGTGAATATTGATAACATCACCAACTGCAATCAACGCCCCGTCAATTTGCCCTGAGGCAAGGTCAGGGTAGATCTCTGGATAGACATCGTAATATACCGGTTCGACTTCGACCCCATACTTCTCGAAAAAACCTTTCTCCTTGGCTACCAGGAGCGTGTAATCGCCCCACCACTGCGTATATTCCACCCGGAGCGGTGGATTTGCGCGTTCTTCAGCCTGAAGCGGCGCGCATGAAGTGGGAATGGTTGTCATTAAAACTGTAAGTAGGACGGTGTTAAAAAATTTTTTTTTCATCGGTTTCGCTTGTATTAACCTTGTTTTTCCGTCGAAAACGGTTCGACTTGTACCAGCACATCCGAGCCGCCGAGAGCCTTGCTAAGCTCCTGCGCGGCGGTTTGCAGGATCGTCTCGAAGTGAGTGGACGCGCCGATTTTGGATGAAATATTATTGGTCAAGCGTTCGACTTCCGCGCGGTGTTGAGTGGACTGGAGCAGGGTCGCGGTTTCGATCGCCAAAGACAGGCGCTCCGAAACCGCCTGAGCGATATCGGCGTCGTCATTTGTGAATTCCCGATTGTGTGAGCGCAGGTGCATTATGCCGATAATTTGTCCGCGCAGGCGAATTGGAATTGTGAAACTGGACGGCTCGCCTTTCCGGGTGTAAAAAACGGCGGAACCCTTGGAAGTTGCCTCCCGGATTTGTTCGCTTTCGAGTCCGGTTTCGAGGGGCATGATGGCTGAATCGATTAATTGATAGCCCATGCCCAGCGACTTCGGACGCATGACTTTCCAGGCATCCTGAACGTTTTTTTCCAGCACACTTCGCGCTTCGGCGAGCGCTTTGTTCGCCTTTTGAATAGAGAGCGTATTGCTGATGGCTGCGGATACCTGGTCTGCGAGAGCGGACAACACCTCCATATCATCCTCGTTGAAAGCATTCGACTCAGCGCTCTGCACGTCCAATGCGCCGATAACTCGATCATCATACCTGAGAGGGAGGACCGCTTCTGAACGGGTCTCCGCGAGATCCGGATTGTTGAAATGGACCGGGTCGTTGCCTACATCCAGGGCGATGCGCGGGCGTCCCGTGGCTGTGACGAAGCCTACAATGCCTGTCTGACTGACTTCGAGTTTATGTCCGCGAGCCAGCATCCTCTTTCCCCCTTCGCTGTTGGAGGCATGCAAAATCGCAAACTCCCTGTTTTCGTCCAACAGGAAGATTCCTGTGTGATACACGTTGAATTGTTCGCTGACCACCTGTGCAATACGCGGTAGAAGGACCTCCAGTTCGTGGATGGATATGATTGCATGATTGATTCTTGTGATTGCTTCGAATTGACGCGCGCGCCGCTCGCTGTTCGCCTTTGCATTTTCGAGGTCTATGGTTTTTTCCGCAATTCGTTGCTCGAGGGTTTCGATTACCCTGCGAAGTTCGCCGGAAATCGTGTTAACCGCCCGGATGAGATCAAAAGATTCCTTATTCTTCCCGGCCAAGGTGATTGGTATTTCTTCGAGGTTGCTTTCAGACAGGCGCGAAATTCGAGCCGCGACTTCGTTCAATACAACAGAATGACGGGAGAAGGGGTATCCCAGAAGCCAGGACAACAATGTAATCAGAGGGATCGACAGCCCGAAATAGAGCAATATCTTCCGGACCACCCCCTGTTTTGCTTCTATCACAGTATCTGCGCTCATGTCCACGGCGAGGATTGATTCGAGACTGCCATCCTTGTTATAAATGGGAACATAGGCTGAAATGACGCTTCCAAACTCGTCTGTGTAAACATCGCTCTCCACCACGGTGCCTGCCGGTGAGGCGAAGGTCGCCTGCAATAAGTTACTCGGCTCTTTGTAGGGCGTTGTTCCGGGCGGATTAGGCGTATAATCCGGGCGGCCGGCGTCGAGGTAGAAATAGATGACGCCGGCCGGGCTTTGCCGCATGGTGTAGATATGGATCACGTCGCTGCTGGCATCGATCATGCCGGAAAGCATCGTTTGATATTTGATATAGGATTCTTCCCCGACATCGGCCGCATCGGTTATTGTGGATAGTTCCTCGGGCTTTAACTGGAACGCGGCAATTTCGGCAATGTCTCTTAATCGCAGCTTGATGTCGTCCAGCGCCTGCCTGCTGACGCTAAAATAAAATATACCGGCAACAACAATACTGACCAGAATTCCCAGGGTGATCATTCCCAGGGTAATTGTGGTTTGCAGGCTGGTGTAGATTTGTTTCGACCGGTTTTTCACTGATACTCCTTTGAAAATCCTTGCGGGGGAAATTTATCTTTTTCCCTGGAATTGAATGGCAATGTCGGTGTCCGGCAGAGCAGTACCCAATTCCTGCATGGCGGTTTTCAAGATCGTTTCGATTTGGGTGCTGGCGCCAATCCTTGCCGAAATTTCGCCAATCACTCTTTCCTTTTCGGCAGCTCTCTGGCTTTCGACCAGCAGGCGTGAATTTTCAATGGAAAGCGCCGCGCGTTCCACAATTGCCGCGACAATATCGATATCGTCGCGGGTCCACTTTCGGTTGTCGTCTGCCTTGACGTTGAGGATTCCCACGATTTCGCCGCGCAATTTCACAGGTATCATCATGTGGGAGCCCCGTTCGTCCTGATCCAAAATGACCACTCCTGAATTTATCACTTCGGTTGCGCCCGGCAGAGCTATTGCCTCTGTGTAAATACTTGCGCTCATTCCAGTCCGGCGTATGCCCGCGATTTTCTGGAGATTGGTGAATTTTTTCCAGCCCGCTTGCAGGTTTCGCTGGTATAGCATTTGCGCTTCGATAAGCCTCTTTTGTGTCTCTTCATAGAGGCGGGCGTTGGCAATCGCCACAGAAACCTGGTCTGCCAGCGTGAAAAGAATGCCGATGTCTTCTTGTTTGAAGGCATTGGGCTCGGTGCTTTGGATGTCGAGGACACCAATCACCTGTCCGCCGGTTTGGATCAGGGGGAGTGCCATTTCGGAGCGGGTTTTTGGAAGGTCGGGGTTGGCGATATAGGTAGTGTCGGTATCTGTATCCAGCGCGATTCGGGGTTTTGCCGTTCCTGCCACATAGCTGACAATGCCAATGTGCCCAATTGGCAATTTATGGTTTCGATCGAGCATTCTTTGTCCTTCTTCACTGTTGGCTGCGCTGAGAATGGCATATTCCCTGGCAGGGTCGAGTAGAAATATGCCGATGTGATAGAAACCGAAATGCTCGCTGATTGCCTGGGCGACCTGTGGCAGGAGGTCTTGCAGGTTTTGGGTGGATATGATTGCATGTGTAACCTGAGCAATCGCCTGAAACATTTTGGCGCGATGTTCGTTGATTTGATTGGCGCCGGCCAGGTCCCGGGTTCTGTTCTCCACGCGTTGTTCGAGCATAAGTTTTTCGTTTTGGAGCATGTCCAGCGTGGCCTGGGCGCGATCCTGCGCTTTCCCAAATTCGTCCTGAGTCAGACGGATACCGTTTACCATTAGGACCGCAAGCAGCAACACGGCAGTGCTTCCGCTTGCCCAAATTTCAATACCTCCTTCAGGGACATCAGGGTTGGTGATGGTCATTGAACCGCTCAAGACCAGCCAGCCAGTGATCAAATAGGACAACATCGTCAGCCCGGTGATTGCCCAGCCGGCTTTCCAGGAAAACAACAGGGAAGCC
This sequence comes from Anaerolineales bacterium, assembly GCA_034433295.1. GTDB lineage: Bacteria > Chloroflexota > Anaerolineae > Anaerolineales > Villigracilaceae > Villigracilis. Next base: position 50,023 of record DAOUAS010000019.1, read on the forward strand.
ATGACAATGGCTCCCAGCATGAATACGCGGGAATCGCCCCAGATTCCTGTCTCCAACAATCCCGCCACCCCAAGTATGAAGATTAGCCCGATAAACAACCCGGCCTTTACCACGTATGGAACCCCTATGATCGTCACAAGCAATAATACCGCGTAAAGCCCGATATAAATGGCGGAATAAATGGGCGCGGACGTCGTCATTAAGCCAGGGATCAGGGCGGCCAGCCCAAATATGCACGCCCCGATCAGGGTGAGCCGCAGAAAACCGGCGCGCCAGTTTGTGTACGAAAAATTTACGTTGTATGGCGATTGATTCATTTTCCGTTCTTCCGGCTGAAAAACATTGACCACACGGACAACCTGTCCAAATTTTGGTGTACTTTCTCTTTAAAGATATTGTATAGCATGTTTATAGTTCGTTTGTTGAAGAAGCATTGTCATCATTAAACTGCAATATTACTTCTGAACTGCCGAGAATCCGTTCGATTTCCTCGGCGGCGGCATGAAGGACGTTTTCGAGACTCGTCACTGAGCCGACGCGTCCCGTCGCATCGAAGATCGTGCGTTCCTTGATCGCCCGCCGCTGACTATCCTCGATCAAACGGGCGTTTTCCAGCGTGATCCCGGCCCGGTTTGCGGCGGCTTGTGCGATGGCGGCTTCCTCATCTGTCCATGGCTGGCTGGCATCTCTCTCCAGTCCTACGACCCCAATGGTCTGGTTTAATACCTTTATGGGAATCAGAAGGGTTGTTTGTCCGTTGTGTTCCTGTCGTTTTTTATCTTCCTTGAAGAGAACAGGTTTGCCATTTTCGAGTTGTTTCAACAATTCCTCTGGAATATGACTTGACGCGGGCTTTGTCTGGATCCCGTCATATTCGTATCCCGGGCGCTCGCGCCAATCGATGCTGGAACGCCATGCATTTTGGGTTTGCATACGGTAGGTTTTGTCCAATTCGGACAGGGCTGTTTCGACCTGTTCCACTAACTTGGCATTTTCGATTGCCGCGGCTAGTTGGTCGGCAAGTAATTGAAAGACCTTTACATCCTGCTCGCCAAATGCCGCCTCCACGTTTGCCTGGATATCCAAGGCTCCAATGATAATTCCGCGGCTTTGCAAAGGGAGGGTGATTTCGGACCGGGTTTCCGGCAGGAGCGGGTTTTGGAAGTGGATGGTGTCCTTGCCGGTATCGAGGGCAATAAGCGCCTGTCCGGTTTGAGTTGTGCTGCCAATCATCCCTCTCTGCCCCACCTTCAACTTAAAGTTTTGTTCAAGCAGTTGACTTGCAGCTGCGCCGCTTGCAGCTCGTAAAACCGCAAATTCCCCGCGTTCGTCAATCAGAAAGATGCTTACGTGGTAGTGTTGAAATCGTTCGCAAATCAAGTTCGCCGATACATTGAGAAGGGTATTCAGGTCGTGAATGATGGTGATCTCACGCGCCACTTCCGCAATCGTCTCAAGTTCCAGGGAACGACGTTCCAGATGCCGGGACCTGTCCGCGACTTTTTCTTCCAGGGTTTCGAGTGTCTGAGCAAGATCGTGGGACATTTCATTGAACGCGTTAGCCAGATCTTCCAGTTCATCGCCGGTTTGGATGTTGATGGTCTCTTTCAATCTGCCGCCGATCAATTGCAGATTTTCGGCCGATAATTGACTTGCATGCCTGGTCAGGCGGCGAAGCGGCACTGTGATGGATCGGGTGAGAAGGAAGAGAAGGGCCCCAAAAACGACCACCGTCAACCCCGAGTAAAGAATAAGGGTATTCTGTGGCGTCGAGGCCTCTCTTAAAATTTCATCTCGTGGAAACGCCAATCCCAAAGACCAGCCTGTGTTCATTCCAATTGGCTGGTATGCAACGAACATGGGCTTCCCCTGCGGGTCCATTACTTCGGCAAAGCCGGCATTCTCCTTTAGCATCGAATTGACCAAATCCCCCCACCCCTCGGCCTTTGGCGAATGCGCGGCATTACGCATGGACGTTTCCATGGGCTCGTAATCTCCCCCTGCATTTTCGCCGATTCCCAGAACCTTGCCGTTGGAGTCCAGCAAAAAAGCATAACCTTTTTGTCCGACTTTTATTTGACTTACAATTTCCTGCGTTTGCGAAAAAGCAATATCTGTTGTGGCAATTCCTCTTAATGCGCCTGACTTGTCGTAAAACGGCACGCTCCAGGTTACCATCCAAATTTTCGCGCCACCGATGTCAAAGTAAGGGGGGGATAAAATGATTCCGTTCGAATCTTTGGCAAGCCTGTACCAATCCTGGGCCGGGTAATTGTTTTCCGGCGTCCCCAACTGCGTAAACTGTAATTTGCCTTCGTCCGTTCGGCTGTAATAGGGCGCCCAGTATTGCATATCCGGCGTGAATTTATAGGGCTCATATGCGATGGTCGAGCCGACGACCTGTTCGTTTGGGGAGAGTATTTTTACTATGATATTTTTGCTTGCTTCCTCATCGAGTTCAAGGGCTTCAGCAGCGGCGCCAAGGTCGATTGCCGTGCCCCGCGTCCAGATCAGGTTTGCGCGGATGACTTCGGCTTTTGCTTCGGCTTGGGTCACCAATTCGTTCTTTAAAGTGGCAATCAATGCTGTTCGTGCCGCCCGGATGCTCAGGAAGGTGGATATAGTAAAAGCCAGTGAAAGCAGCAGAATAATCATTGCAGGCAGTTTGACATCCAGATTTATTTTGCGCCTGAAGAAGACTCCGGGCGCGGAAGCGTTTGACTTGGGCAAGGTGTGGGTGGAGGGATTGCTCATAATACCTAATCCGTCATTGGTTTCTGCTCAACCGCATTAGCATCCGGCGAGGTTTGCAGTTGTATGAATGCGCGTGTTGTGCCCAGCGTCCGGCCGAGTTCCTCCACGGTGGTTTGCAGGATATGGCCAAAATCGGTGGAGGCGCCAATCTGCGAACTGATTTGCGCGATGGCTTCCTCTTGTTCGGCGCGCCGCCTGGTTTGTTCGAGCAGGCGCGCATTTTCCAGGGCGAAGGCGGCCCGTTCTGAAATGGACTGTATGATGGTGATTTCGTCCTCGGTCCATTTTCGATCTGTTTCTGCGGCTTCGATGTGGATGATACCAATCACTTGATCCCGGAATTTGACGGGAACCGCCATGGCGGGCGGCGTATTTTTGGAGAGTTGGTTTTGCGCGATTTCGCCTGTTGCAAGCGCTTTTTCGATGCTTGGGCTGGAAATTGGCTCTGAGATTGAGATTGTTCCATCTGCATTGTATGAATAGCCGACTGAACCATGCTTGGGCGCGAATCCCTGACCGAATTTGGGAACCCTGCCCGAGACGCCAAATCCGGCCCTTTCGCTCGCCAGCGAGTGATTGATTGCAATGGCAACCTGGCTGGCAACCGCGCTGATAAGATCCGTGTCTTCATCTACAAAGGCGGCTGGCAATGTGCTTTGTATATCCAGTACGCCGATGATTTGCGAACCATATTTGAGGGGAACAGCCATTTCGGAACGCGTTTGGGGAAGATCGGGATTGTTGAAGAAAATCGCATCCGAGCCGGTATCGAGCGCAATGCGCGGTCGTCCCCCCTGCGAGACATATCCGACGATGCCGGCGCCCCCCACCCTCATCTGATGCTGACGTTCGAGCATGCGTTTCCCGCCCTGACTGCTGGCGGCTCGCAGTACGGCAAATTCGCGGTTCTCATCCAGAAGGAATATGCCGACGTGATAAAAATCGAGTCTTTCGCTGATGATTCGAACCGCGCGGTCCAGCAAGTCCTGAAGGTTTTGCCCCATGTTCGAAGAGATTTCCTGGGAAACCTCTGAAACAACCTGCAAGCGCGTTGCACGCTTTTGCATTAGTTTGTTTGTTTCGCTCAATTCGCGGGTGCGCGCCTCCACCCGGCTTTCAAGTGTTTGGTTGACCTCCTTGAGTTCCAGGTTGCTTTTCAGGTAGGCATTCTTGTTCTCTGTGGCAATTTGCAGCAGCGAGTAATGTCTGCGAAAAATTGCGACAATGGCAGTCATGATTGTTGCGAAGAAGAATGAATTGGCGTAGGTATATTGAAGGCTGGTCTTGTACGGATTGTCCAGAATTCCATATACCTCCGCGATACCGGTCGCGGCAAATGAGCCTACCATCAATACTCCCAACAATATGGGGAACAATAAGTTATTTCTGCTCTGAATGTTTGCCAGGAGGAAAAGCCCCAAATTTCCAATCCACAGCAGGTCGTGAACGCCTTTTCCTTCAAAGATGGCGACAAAGCAAATCGAAAGCGCTGTGACGATGGGAAATACATTCAAAAACCGGTACCGATGCTGAAAAGCCTGGTATAAGGTAAACAAACCAACGGCACTGGCAATTGCAATCGCGATCAATGTAGCCGGGCTGCGATATACCAGCAGCGGGAATAACGTGGAGATCGCTGCCAGTGTCAGGGCAATCAATAATTCGGCGCGTTGTCCCAAGTCTTCCCCTGTGGGGTCTTTGAACAGATAGTCGCGGAGTTTGCTGAATATGTTCATGCCAATCCCTGGCTTTTTCTGCCCGTGTCTGGATTTTCTTCGCTTGTTCCGGGCGCATTTTCATTATTCGGCTGATCCAGTAGTTGGAATGTAACGGAAGCATTTCCAATGACCTGCCCCAATTCCTGCACCGTTTCCCGCAGGATGAAATCTGTCTGGGAGACCGCGTTGATGCGGGCTGAAATATCAGAGATGAGCGTTTCCCGCGCGGCATGTTGTTGCGATTCCTTGTAGAGACGCGCGCTTTCCAATGCCCCTCCCAATTGATCCGACAATGAAATTGCCAGATTGGTCTCCTCCTGGGTCCAGGCTTCTGAAATTTCGGTCTTTTTGAGGCGGACGGCGCCAATCACTTGACCGCGCACCCTGACCGGCAGGATGATGGTAAGCCCGTCGCTTTCCAGGGTGGGGGTTCCAGTCTCGAATGCCCTAGCGAGATTGGGATTGACTTGATCGGAACTGATCGGCACAGTAGCGGGTGTGGTCGCCAGGAAGCCGATACGCTGTTGCGTCCGAAGGAGTTTGTTCCACGCCCCGCGGCTTAATTCGGCATATCCCATGCGCGCAGACTCAATCGCCTTTTCCGCTTCATCGAACAGGTTTGCGTTTTGAATGGCGATTGCGATCTGTTCTGCAAGGATTTGCAGTGTGGAAACATCCTCTTCGGAGAATGCCTGCGGCTCCGTGCTTTGGACATCCAACGCGCCAAGCATCTGTCCCCCGACGATCAGTGGAAGGGCCATTTCAGAGCGTGTTTGAGGCAGATCGGGATTGTCGAAATAAACGGCATCCTTGCCGACATCCAGCGCGATGCGGGCTTTTGCGTTCTGTGTTACGTACCCTACTATACCTACTTCTCCGACTTTAAGCCGGTGCTGTTTTTCCAACATGCGCCGGCCGCCGTCGCTGTTGCTGGCGCTTAGTACCGCATATTCCTTGTGTTCATCCAGCAGGAATATTCCCACGTGGTAGTATCCAAAATTTTCGTGAATCAGGTAGGCGGTTTGCTGAAGGAGTTCGGAAAGGTCGCGGAAGGACGTAATTGCCTTCCCCACGTCGGCAACCGCCTTCGATAATTTGCTTCTGTGTTCCAGTTGTCTGGTGCGTTCATTGACGCGGTTTTCAAGCGAAGCAATGGATGACCGCGCGTTGGCGGCGAGCATTCTAAGATTGAAGGACAGGGTGGCAAGTTCGCCTTTCAGTTTCCTGTCGTCAAATCGAAAATTGAGATTGCCCGCTGCAACTTCATTGGCGTAGTTGGCGAGTGCATGAAGGGGACTCAGAGTGAGCAAAATTGCCGCGGCGCCCAGCAGCGTGCTTATGACAAAAGCGATCAAAGATTGTGTCTGGAGTTCTCGCGTCAAAATGTCAACCTTGCTGTTCTCTTTTGGTGGCTTTCCTACAACCACCGACACAGGGCCGGTTGGTGACGCCCGGTACGATGCTGCCAATTTCCCCGTCTTTTCGTCGAGGAGGCTCGTGGAGGAACCTTGAAAGAAGGCCTCGAGCGTGGATGAGGAAAAGTCCCCACCGGCAGATTGTCCGATTTTGTCCGGGTTTGAATGGGTCAGGTATGTCCCATCAGGGGCAATGAGGTAAAAACTTTCGCCTTCGAACAGAGTGGACATGTTTGCCGTCAACACCTGTTGTTCGTCGGGGTTTGCCTCCAGTTTTTTGGCATAGGCGAGGGCATGATCGCTCATTACGCTCAGTTGCCCGGCAACGGCGCTTTTGCTGATTTGCTGTCGTGCGGCAATAAAGACACTGCCGGCCAGGATCAGGCTTATGAGTAGAAATAGTAGAATCAATTGCCGGGTTATGGGGCTTTTTAATTGGTTCACAAAACGCCTCTTTGTCTTCTATCGTTCATCTTGAAACTACCTTGGCTTGAGCGAACCCGTATTTTTTCTTGCCGAGGCGCCCTCTGCCTGAAGCGATCCAATTGCTATTTCAGCCTCCTTGAGGTCGAATACCCTGCGTAATTCGGTTGCGGTGGTGCGCAGAACAGATTCTATGTCAAGGGTCTCGCGAATGTGGGCGGAGATACTGGCAATCACCTGGTCGCGCAAGGCGCTTTTCTGTGTTTCGTCCACCAGGCGGCTGTTTTCGATTGCCAGAGCCACTTGATCGGCCACTTTTTCCACCAAAACGCGTTCCCGTTCGGACCATGTGATCGATGAGCCTTTCCTTTTCAGTATGATCTTTCCAATCTGTTGTCCATGCAAAACCAACGGAATACGGAGTCCGTGTTGATCCTCCTGTCTGTTGCTCGCAAAGATTGGACGCACCCCGGCTGGGGTGTATTGAAAAGCCGGTTTGTGACGGCTTGTAAACTTTGTCCAGGTTTCGCGTGTTTGGACGGATGTGTTCAATTCCAGTTGACTTACCAGGTTTTTGGTCTCGTTGATCAGACGGGCATTATCCAGGGAGATTGCCACAAGATCGGCAAGCGTTTGCAATACCTCTGCATCCTGCTCGGTAAAGGATTTGGGCTGGTCTGAATGCATGTCTAATATGCCGATTATGTTGTTGCGCACGGTCAATGGCAGGGCCATGCGCGAACGTGTGAGCGGAAAATTGGCGTCGCGAATAAAGTTGACTTCGTCCACATCCGACGCAATGTAGGGGGTGTTGTGTTCGATGACCCTGTAGGCCAGATTAAACCTGTCCGGTTCTATGCGGTATCCCTGTCCGATGAGTTTTTTTGCGTCTTGTGAAGACGCCGCCTGCAGATAGGCGTGTTTTTTCCTTTCGTCCAAAAGATATAAGCCCACATGATAGTACCCGAAATATTCAGAGGTTAGATCCGTGGCGGTTTCGATCAATTGAGAGACATCCTGTATTTCCGCAATCGTTCTGGATATGGATGCGGAGGAGCGTAATTGCGCGGTTCGAGAGGATAGTTCCTCCGTGCGCTCGATTACCCGGCTTTCCAGCCGGGCCCGTTCGTTCGCAAGCGACTGGACCGTGTTTTGCATGTCTGTTGTGACATCTGAAAACGCCTTTTTGAGGTGGCCAACCGCAATGACGATGATCGCGCCGATAATGGAAAAACCAACGACATATTCAACCCAATCGAGCCATGTGATTTCCAGTCTGGGAGAGAGACTGGATTGACGGATGCCGAGTTGTTGCAGTAGAGCGACCGCGCCAATTGTGAAAACGCTGAGCGCAAAGGCAGCTATGTCGACTCGCTGTTCGAATAACAAGGCGGCCAGAACTATGAATGCGATGAAAAAAACGCTTCCGTCAAACCAGGGACCCCAGCTCAAAATGTTGTTTGCGCCAACGGCATATGTGATAAAAAGCAAAGTATAGGCGCGCGCCAGATATTTTGTTTTTAATACGGTCACCAATAACAATGCAAAATAAAGGGAAATGAAAAGCGCGCGTTCGTTTGTAGAAGATGTGGGAAAGAGAAATAAAATGGCCGCAAATCCCAGAATGCAAGCAATACGGAGAGTGACGGTGACGAATCCGTCCCGCCGGCTTTGATAATCGAGAGCGCCCGATACAGGCACGGTTGGTATGTTATCCATTATCGTCACCTATTGATACTTCGATGTCGACCTCCGAAGCCTCCAGGGCGCGTCCCAGTTCGCGGACTGTTGTTTGAAGGATGCTGTCCATTGTTGTGGAGGCCCAGATTTTTGCCGTGATTTCGTTTGCCAGTCTCTCGCGTATGGCGACGGACTGACTGTCTTCCACCAGGCGCGCGTTCTCCAGGGCGAAGGCGGCCTGGGTGGCGATGGATTCTACAAGTTTTTTTTGTTCAGGCGTCCACGTTTCCGGGTTGGACATTTCAATTTGTCCTATCACCTGTTCGCGCAGGGATAACGGAACTCTAAGTTCCTGTTCATTGCCAAGGTCCATGCTGCCAAGCGTATACTCATAACTTTTTTCCGACGCAAGGGACTGCCAGACCCCGTGCAGGTATTGTTCCTGGGTTGCGCTCATTTCACGAATGCTTTGTTGAGCTTCGTTGAACAGTCGGGAGTTTTCGAGTGCGATTGCAACCTGGTGCGCCATGTTCTGGTAGGTATCTGCGTCCTGTGTGACGAATGTATTTTCCTTCGACGAGTGCATTTCCAGGGCGCCGATGACACGGTCGCCAACGACCAGGGGGGCTGCGACTTGCGAGCGGGTGTATGGAAGTAACGGGTTATCCGTCCGCGCAAGTTGTTTGGTTGCCGAAATCTTATGCCATGCCTCCGTGTAAAATGTTTCGGGGCGATTATCAGATTGGGTGGATTCCTGATTGGTGTCCGCGACAATATAGGTTTGCTTGGCGCGTATGACAGTGCTTACCGGTCCCCTGCCATTAATATCCACGTGATGTTTGTTTTCAAGCAGTAATTTGCCGGCCTCTCCGGTTGCTGCCTTTAGTTCGGCCCACTGTCCTGAGGCATCGACCAGATAGATGGCGGTGTAGTAACATTCGAACTCGTCGCCTATCAAATGCGCGGCGCGAGTCAAAAGCGCGTCGGGGTCGAGGATGGCTGTAATCATGCGCCCGATTGCATTAACCTTCTGCATCTGCCGGGTGCGTTCGATCACCCTTCTTTCAAGGTTGTTGCGTTCGTCTCTAATGAGATTGAGATTCGAATCGATTTGTTTTTGCGATTCGAGAAAGGCATTTTCGAGACGTTGAAACCCCAGGATCACAAGCACCCCGACCATGATAACCATGAGAGAGCCGGTTATCCAGTCCAGAATGACGGCCTTGGAGGTGAAAGGAGCAATCGGGGATATCGTATTGCTCAACATCAGCCATCCGGTTGTGGCGGTGGTGAGAATTGATACTGCGATTGAAATGATCCCGGCGCGGGGAGAAAGGAGCAATGTCGCAAGTACAATTGCGGATATGAAGAAGAATGTGCCGTCTCCCAGGATGCCATACCTAAGCAGTTCTGCCACTCCCAATGCGTAAAAACTCAGGAGGAAAACGCTGATGCGGATGGCATACGAGAATTCTATAACGGTAACAATTCCCGTTAACACAAATGCCGCGATAAATATTGCCTTGAGCAGGTTGCTTTCACTGGCGCTGTTGAGGGCGGGTATCAAGACTCCAAGCCCCATCGCAAGCGCAACGAGCAGGAGCGGCATGACAAATCGCTCGCGCCAGTTCTTATATAACAGGCGGGTTGCCTCCGCGGGATTGGAAGGTGGATTTAAGGAAGAATTGTTTTGGGTCATCTCGAATCTTCCTTGTCGGGCATGGGATTAATTTGCACTTTTGTGTAGCGCGCTCCGGTGAGTCTTGTTAATTCATTGGCCGTTGTGACCATGATGGATTGAATGTCTGTCGACCGGCGTATCTTGCTGGTCACTTCATAGATCAGGTGGTCGCGTTCCGCCTGGACGCGTATCTGTTCCACCAGACGCGCGTTGGCAATGATGGCGGCAAGGCTTCCGCCAAGAGTGCCGAGCATTTCCTCGTCGTTTTCGGTGTAGGCGTCCACAATTTCGCTTTCGACATTCAACACCCCCAACAACTCATTGCGATAGGTGAGCGGAACTGCCAATTCTGAGCGCGTATTCGAACTGACCATGATGTAGCGCGGGTCCTCCTCTACATTTTTGATGCGAAGCGGGCGTTTGTGGGCTGCAACCCATCCAGTGATTCCTTTCCCTATCGGCACTTCCACGCGCGAAATGTTTTCGGCGTAGCCCGTGGAGGCCTTCGCTTCAAGGGCGTTCTTCTCTTCGTTTAAAAGCAGGATGGTGACGCGGTCACCGCCCAGCGTTACCTGTAGTCCGTCCACTGCGCTCTCCAAGGCCTCCTCCAGTGTCGTGCCTGATGCCGCGGTGCTGGTGATGTGATGCAACAGGCGATGCTGGGATAGGTGCTCCTGGGTTTCGGAGAACAGTTCCGTATTGACCACGGCAACAGCCATCTGATCTGCCAGGATTTGGAGGCTGCGCAATTTGTCCTCTGTGAAAGCGTAGGGCAGGGTGCTTTGGACATCTATTTCACCCAGAATGCGCTCCCCGACCTTCAATGGAAAAGCCGCTTCCGAACGGGTGTTGGGGAAAAGTGGATTTGTCTGGTAGGTGGCATCTCTGGCTATATCATTCACTACCAGGGGTTCGCCATTGCTGCTTACGAAGCCGACGATGGATTTGGACCCAATGCCGATTTTGTATCCCGTGCGTTTCAACTGGGCGCCCGCTTCTCCGGTTGCTTCGCGAACCACTGTAAACTCTCCCTGCAGGTCATGAAGATACACCGACGCATGATAAAAGTCGAATCGTTCCCGAATGAAATTGACGGCCTTGATCAATAACTCGTCGAGATTGAGCGAACCGCTGATGTCGCGCGCGATCTCGGCGGCGGTTTCAAGTTGAAGCGCCTTCTGCCTGCTTTCATCCAGCAGGCGGACATTGTGAATGACACCCGCCACCTGCCCGGCAATGGTGGATAGGAATTTCAAATCATCGTCGTCGAAGGCATGTTCTTTTTCGGCGTCCTGCACGACCATGACGCCAATCGGGCTGTTTTGTACAAGCAAGGGCGCGCCCATCCATGAACGGATTGGTCTTCCTGCGGGCTTTACCCCTAATTCGACCATTCTTTTTTCGGCATTTTCCAAAATCATGAGCGGCTGACGCGTGCGGACCAGGATCGATGTTAGCCCTTCACCCAAAGTTTGCGACCCGGATGGGGAAATCTTCCCGCCCTCATAGTTGAATGTAACATTCAGCGTATTGCTTTTCTCGTCGTAGAGCGCCACTGTCAGGTTGTGGTCGCCGATCACCAGTTGTATTTTTTCGAGGAGATTCAAATGGAAGTTTTTGAAGTCCGATGAAGTCGGCATCGTTTCGTTGATCGAAACAAGCGCTTCGACCTCACGCAGGTGCTTTTCCGTTTGCTTGACAGCTTCCATTTTTCCCAACGCAATGGACATCAGATCTGACAGATTGACGTAAGGCTGAACTGCGGCGCTGGAAAGACTCTGTTCCGCTCCGCCAAGCATCAAAATGGCGGCCAATTCGCCTCCCTTGCGTATCGGGAAAAAGGCCGCGCTCTCCAGGTTTATTGCTTGCATGAAATTTTTTAACGGGACCGGAAGCGTTTCGCTGGCAGGTGTGGCAGGCGCTTCACCCTGAAGCAGGTAAGTCTCGATTTCTTCCATATCTGCTTCGATGGTTTCCGGCATGGGGGGGGGGGCTGTTTTTGCGTAGTTTGCAGGCTGGACTATCCTGAGGGTTTCGTCCTGGACACGAAGGATCGCCGAGTGAAAGGAGGACTTTCCAAGAATAAGGTTCCCGACTTCGAAAATTTCCTGTTCCGTATCTGCTTTCGCAATCAGCCGGCTTGCGCGATAGAGATGAGAAAGTTCTTCGAAGTTTACCTGACTCGTTTCGGCCAAACCGGCCGCCTGAATGGCTGTTGCAATCTGATTGGACAACATGTGCAGTGTTAAGGCGGTTTCGGGGCTAAGCGGGTTGTCCTCTGTGCTTTGGACATCCAGTACGCCTAGCACCAGGGTGCCCATTGAAATCGGAATGACCGTTTCGGAATGGGCATTGGGAAGTGGTTCTGATTGCAGGTTGAGCGCGTCATCCCGCCCTTTATATAGCGTATGCGGCTGGTTATGGGTACAGACCCATCCGATCAACGTTGCCGGGTCTATCGCCAGACGGTTTTTCCGTGGAGGGGGTTCTCCAAAACCGGATTTGAATTCGGCATACCCGCCGCTCCGGTCCACAATATAAATGTTTGCCTGGAGGAAGCCGAATTGTTTGACGAGTAATTCGACCGTTTTTTCGAATGTCTGGTTCAGGCTTGCGGTGTCTGTGATATTCCGGGTTACTTCTGCTGTGGTGCGGATGTGGCGCTCCCCTTCATCCACCTTGTGTTCGAGCGACCGGTATAACTTGCCAAGTTCGTCCGCCATTTGATTGAAGGAATTGGCCAGGACGCCGATTTCGTCGTTGCTTTTCACTTCGGCGCGGCGGCTCCAATCCCCGCTGGTAAAACTATGTGTGATTTCTGAAAGGGCGCGCAACGGTTTAACAACGCGATTAATTCCAATGATCAACACCAGTCCCATTGCCAGAAGTGTGAGCAGGGTTAATATGGACGTAAAGGGAAGCAGGCTGGAAATCTCCCCATAGATGTCGCTGGACTTCACTTGAAGCACCACGCCCGTTTGCATTTTGGGAAACCATCTTAGTTGGGCAAGCGCATTCTCCCCTTCGGTCGATGCGATTTCCAGCGTCCTTGTCGATGGCGCGGACTGGGCGGTTAATTCTGTAAAAACGGCATTGACGGTATCTCGCGAAGCAAATTCCACGGGTGCGAATCCCCCGGTGGCGGGGTCGCTGTGGATGAATTGACCGTCTGGCAGGACAAAGTACGTGGTTGCCAGCGGCGACAGCCCAGTCAACGGTTGTGTAAGTTTCTGCAGGCTTTTCTTTTCGGTGATACCCACCAGATACCCAAGCATGGACCCGCGCGCGGTTTTATATGGCTGTGCGGTTATCAGAATGAATTCGTTTTCATACAAGGGGGGAATCCCATAAAGAGCGGTCGAAGGATGTTCTTTTGTGGTTCTTTCCAGGATGGAGGCGTCGAATTTCAATCCCTGCCACGAGGCTTTACTCGAGATTTTTATGTTTCTGTTCGAGTCCAAGAGGAGAAACTGATTGAAGGAAGGGGCGTCCTCCTGCGTGCCGAGGCTGTTGAATTCCACAATGATGCCATTGCGAATCTCGCGGAATTCGCCGCTTTTGGGGTTTGCGTGAAGCGCGAGTTCCGTCAAAATCCTGAAATCACTGCTTTCGAGTAGACGATTGAGGTACGTCTCCTTGTTTGCAATTTCGCGCTCAATGGCTTCGATTTGTGTTGCAAGCAGGTGCTGGGATTGGGTAATCGCCTGTTCCTGCAGAAGCGCGCGGGTGCGGAGGTAGGCGGCGCCCGCCATTAAGGCAAGGGGAATGAAAGTGAATATTAAGAGCGTTCGTACGAGAGTCCCCGCCAGGCTGCCCTTAAATCTTCTGCGGCTGGTGTCATAAGTGGGCGTCGCTTGAGTGGTTGACATTAAAGATGGTTAGTTGTATTCCCAGACCGGCTCCCCGCTCAGAATACGGCGGATTTGATCCGGAAAACGGTCGGGGTCGAGCGGTTTGCCCAGAAAGCCGTCGAAACCGGAATCCTTCGCCTTGGTCATTTGCTCGAGGCTGGCTTCCGCCGTCACGGCGATAATGGGCACGGTCTTGAAGCGTTCGGATGCGCGGATTTTTTTCAACGCGCCGTAACCGTCTTCGTAAGGCAGGCGGATGTCCATCAGGATCAGGTCGAGGCGCGGCAGGGTGTCGGCATATTCCACAACCTCGTAGCCGGAGGTTTTCCACTCGCAGTGGATTCCCAGGTAGCCAAGCATGCGCGCGATCAGCACAAAATTCGAAACATTATCCTCGACGACCAGCACAGCCGCATCTTTGGGGATGTTGGGTTTGCGGATGGGTTGGGTGTCGGATACGGCAGGTGTTTGATCAGACATTTGTGCTCCTTAAAAGAAATCGCTCGATCTGTTGGGATAAGGTGTCTATATCTATCGGTTTTTGGATATAACCGTCACATCCGGCCCCCAATGATTTTTCGCGATCGCCACGCATTACATTTGCTGTAACCGCAACAATGGGGATTTTCGAGAATTTTTCGATGGATTTGATCCTGGCTGTCAGGGTGTAGCCGTCCATATCCGGCATATTGATATCCATCAGTACCAGTTCGATTTTTTCGCGCTCGAGTTTTTCCAGCGCCTGCGTGGCGTTGACAGCCTCGACGACGGCGTATCCTTCCGCCTCCAGCACTCTGCGAATTAGGCTTCTGTTGTCCGGGTTGTCTTCCACATAAAGTATAGTACTTTTTTTGATTTCCAGTGCCATGCGAATTTAATCTCCGGCTTGAATTCTACTTTAAAGGGAAAATCGATCACATAACAGCAACCTTACAAAAGAACAAAAAGTCGAGGTAGAGAGGGCCTCGACTTGAGTTTGAGCGGGTGATGGGACTCGAACCCACGATATCATGCTTGGGAAGCATGCGTTCTACCACTGAACTACACCCGCTTGCGGAAACGAGTGGAATTATACGCCAGGTGGAAAAGGCATGTCAAGCGAAGCGTCATTGCGAAGGCGGCGCTTTTCTGCCTGAAGCAATCCCTTTTCCGGTAGGAGATTGCTTCGCCGCTTGTCTGCGCTCTAAATGCAAAGCGACGGGTATTGCGGCTCGCAACACTTGCACCAGCGCGCAAGTGCAGGTGTGACATCATGATTCTATTGGTTGCGTTTCAGGAGCATATTTGCCAGTTCCAGCATGGACTCTCCTGCCGCGCCGCATGGGTTGGCTTTGCCCAGATATTCCAACGCGGTTTGGGTTTCCCTTTCAGAGATTTTCTCTGCGTAGGATTTTCCACCTTCCTCTTCGAGGAGAGCCGCAACCGCCTTGACTTCGCCTACCGTAATGGGACCCTGCTTCCATCTTTCGGCGAACTTCCCGCGTTTGCCGAGGGCGTAAAGCACGGGCAGGGAGTTTTTTCCTTCAACCAAATCGCTGGCGGCGGATTTGCCCGTCACGGCTTCGTCGCCCCAAATGCCGAGGATGTCATCCTGCACCTGAAAGGCTAGCCCGAGGTGGTGTCCAAATTGACGATAAGCTTCCTGTTTCGCTTCTTTCGCATTTCCCAGCAGGGAACCAATGTGCGTGCAAGCCGAGAGCAGGGCGGAGGTTTTCCCGCCGACCATGGGCCAATAATCTTCGAGATCGAGGTCGTTGCGTTCTTCGTAAGACATATCCAGATATTGGCCGCGGGTCAGGCTGAGACAGGCATCATGCAGAATGGCGGCGGCCTGCACCACAGTCGAAGCCGGGTGATGTTTGATCAAATCCATCATTGCCTGATTTGAGATGACAAAAAGCGCGTCCCCGACGTTGATTGCCATCGGCACGCCCCATTTCGTCCAGACGGTTGGCCTGCCGCGCCGCTTGTCCGAGTTATCCTGCACATCGTCGTGGACCAGACTGAAGTTGTGGATCAGTTCCACGGCGGCGGCGGCGGGCAGGGCGGGTTTCCAATTGCTTCCAGCCGAAGCGGCGGACAACAAAACCATCAGCGGACGAATCCGCTTGCCCGTGGCTTCCTTCCCCGCGCCTTCGCCCGTCCAGCCCATGTGATAGGTGAGCATCTGGTGGAAGGGAAGCGTGTTCCCGGCATCCAGGCGTGATACCTGGTTTTGGAGTTCCTTTTCGATCTCCGGCAGCATGATTTCGATGTGTTGTTTCAGGTTCATGTTTTCCTTTCCATGCCACGTTCAAGGCGTCATTCCCGGCGGCGGGGATGACGCGTGGAGCAATTTTTTCGGCTCTGGCTCGGATGATTACAGGATTCGACGGGTTTGCAATTCCTTTTTCAATTGCTCAGGTGATTTGAAATGTACGGTTTCCATGCCCAGTTTCCTGGCTGTGACAATGTTAGGCTCCGAGTCGTCGATCAGCAGGCATTGATTTGCCGGCCTGCCGACACGCTGAAGGCAAAGTTCGAAAATCTCCGGCTCCGGCTTGATCAATTTTACGTCGCCGGATACCACAATGTCATCGAGTAGATTCAGGAATTCATATTCGTGGCGGACAACGGTGAAGGTCTCGGCAGACCAATTGGTCAGCCCGTAGAGCGGATATCCCTTCCTCTTCAATGTCTGTAGGATTTCAACCGTACCGCCGATTGCTCCGGTCAGCGATTCCTTCCAGTTTTCATGATAAGCGCTGATTAAATCTGCGCGGTGCGGATACTGCTTCGAATGCAGGGCAACGGCCTCTGCGAATGGACGCCCCTTGTCCTGTTGCGCGTTCCATTCCATGAACTTGATCTCGGCGAGAAATTCCTCCATGGCCTGCGGCTGACCGGGGAAGTAGCGGGAGTATAAATTGCGCGGGTCCCATCCGATGAGCACGCCGCCAAAGTCGAAGATGATAGCCTTGATTTCAGATGTCATTGATTTTCCTTGAGTCTCCATACCTCGTACCCCGCAAAACCTGTGGAGCCGAGTTTCGCAAATTGTTTTTCCGTCCACTTTGAAAACAAACCCGTATTCGGGTCGGACGGATCATAGAGCAGGGCTTCATCGATGATGAAACCTCGTTCTTCAGTATTGTAATTGGTGACCGAATATGCGCGTCCCTGGCTGTCCACCCGGTTGACGACGAGCATATGCTCGAAGTTGCCACCCGTGCCAGCGTAGATATAAACGAAGTCGCCGGGCAGGAGCGGATTGGCGGCCCAGTCCACCTGGTCGATCCGCACTTTGTATCTTGTGTCCGAAAAATATTCTGACGGGAAAGCTGATGCGAGGACCGCGCGATCTTTATCCAAATCCGGATTGATCAAAAAGAAATCGTGCGGAATCAGGAATTCGTTGAGAATCCCCGCCTTTTGCAGGATGGCGATAGACAGCGGTCCGCAGGTGGTGCTGGGATCGGAGAAGCGCAGTTGATTGACCAGCCCGGACATTTTTTTGCTTTCGCTGTAGGTGGGCGCGATAAAGAAAAGCGAAGTCTCGTACAGCCCGATTTGTTCCTGTTCCGTCAACGGCCCGACGATGGCGATTTCCCCGCTGGCGACCATCATTTCCGCCGCGGTCAACGTGGCGGTTGGGGAGGGAGGGATAAAAGATGTGGGAGTTGCGCTGACAATTGATTCGGCTATGACGATTGTTGCGGCTGTGGTCGAAGCGGGCGTGGAGGTCGGCGGAGCGGAAAGCGTAACCACTTGCGCCGGGGCGTTCGGCGTTCCGGTCGGTAATCCATCGCCGAAGACGTTGAATTGCGGGGTGATGAAGAACATCGCCGCAAAAAAAAGACTGGCAAGCAGTGCGCCAATCCCAAGTCCGTAGCCGAGATACTTCATATCGGTGGAACGCATGGGGCATATTTTAGCCGAAATATGGAGATGCCGTTTGGCTTTTTTATGGATGTTGGAGTATCATCCATAAATCTGCCGTTCTCTACAACTCAAAACCGAGGCAACATGTCATCCACAGACAAGTACATTCTCGCAATCGACCTGGGGACATCAGGACCCAAAACAGCCTTGTTCTCCACACAGGGCGAGTTGATTGGCAGTGAATTCGAAGAAACAAAGGTAATGCTTTTGCCCGGCGGCGGCGCGGAACAGTCACCCGACGAGTGGTGGAACACGATCGAAACGGCGGCCAAACGCCTGCTTGCAAAAGGGCTGGTTCCCAATGACCAGATTGTCGCAGTCGCATCCACCGCCCAGTGGTCGGGGACTGTGGTCGTGGACCGGGATGGCAACGCATTGGGCAATGCCATCAACTGGATGGACGCGCGCGGCGCGCCTTATATTCATGAGATGTTTGGCGGTCCGGTCAAGGTTGGCGGGTATTCGCTGACCAAACTGGTGAAATGGATTCAAGTCACCGGCGGCATTCCGGGCAACGCGGGCAAGGATCCGCTGGCGCACATTTTGTATCTCAAGCACGTTCATCCCGAAATCTATCAGCAAGCGTACAAGTTCCTCGAACCGGCGGATTACATCGGCCTGCGCCTGACGGGGAACATGGCCGCATCGTTCAATTCCATTGTGTTGCACTGGCTGACCGACAACCGTCGTATCAACGACATTGCCTACGACGAGAAACTGGTCAGGCTCTCGACTATCGACCCGGCCAAACTTCCCGACCTGAAACCTGCCAACTCGATCCTCGGCCTTTTGCGTCCCGACATCGCCCGCGACTGGGGACTGCGTGACGACGTGCAGGTGGTGATGGGTTCGCCGGACGTCCATTCCGCCGCCATCGGCTCCGGCGCGGTGCGGGACTACGAGCCGCATTTGTACATCGGCACATCCGGCTGGCTGACCTGTCACGTGCCATTCAAGAAGACCGACATCTTTCACAACATTGCCGCCCTGCCTTCGGCAATTCCGGGACGTTACCTGCTGACCAACGAACAAGAATCCGCTGGCGGGTGTCTGCAATACCTGCGTAACAACATCCTCTTCCCGCAGGACGAACTATCCGCAGGCGCGAGTCCGGCAAATGTCTATCAACTGCTCGACCAGATCGCGGAGCGCACGCCCGCCGGCAGTGACAGGCTGATCTTCACGCCCTGGCTGTACGGCGAACGCGCCCCGGTGGATGATCATCTCGTGCGCGGCGGATTTCACAATTTGTCGCTTCGCGCCACGCGCGCCCACATGATCCGCGCCGTCTTTGAAGGGGTGGCTTATAACGCGCGCTGGCTGTTGGGTTATGTGGAGAAATTCATCGGGCGGAGTGCGGAAGCCATCAACATGGTGGGAGGCGGGGCGAAGTCGAATGTCTGGTGTCAGATTCACGCGGACGTGTTGAACCGTCCCATCCGGCAGATTCAAGACCCCATCGAAGTCAACGTGCGCGGCGCAGCCTTGCTGGCTTCCGCCGCGTTGGGTTATCTGGGTTATGACGAGATTGGCTTGCGCGTGCCGGTCGTCAATGCTTACACCCCAAACCCGGCGAACCGCAAAATCTACGATGAACTATTCGCCGAGTTCGTCGCTATTTATGAAAGCAACCGCAAGATCTATGCGCGGCTGAATCGCCCGCGCTAATTTTTCATGTCGTTGCGAGGAGGGTGCTCTCCCCGACGAAGCAATCTTCTGTTACTTGAAAAAGCCTGCTCTCAAGGTCTTCTCTGCCAACAAGGAGATTGCTTCGGGGAAACCACCCTAGCAATGACATATAAGTCGGAGTCTATTCATGAGTCTGAAAAACACGTTATTCAATCTTTTGGGGAAGGCAAATCCGCGGATTTTGTCCGCGCTGGAAAAGAGGCTGAAATCCATCCCCGCTGTCAGCCGGAGGATCGAAGGCGAATACGCCGAAGTGATGGTCGAGTTGGAGAGTTCGGTCAAGCCATATAAAAACAAATTCCCCTCGTTTACCAAACTCCCCGAAAGCGGGCGCAGTTACGCCGACATCCTCGCGGATATGGAAGCCCTGCGCGAATTGGAAGAATCCCACTGGAAGGATGGCTACATCTCCGGCGCGGTCTATCACGGCGACCAGGCGCACATCGATTTTCTGAATCAGGTCTACGCCATCAACTCGCAGAGCAACCCGCTCCACGCGGACGTCTGGCCCAGCGCCTCGAAGTTCGAGTCTGAGATTGTGGCGATGACCGCGGACATGCTCGGCGGGGCGGGACAAAACGTCTGCGGGACGGTTTCTTCGGGCGGCACGGAAAGCATCATGCTGGCAATGAAGACCTACCGCGATTGGGCGCGGGAGACAAAGGGCATCACCCGGCCTGAGATGGTCGTGCCGGTCACGGCGCACGCGGCGTTCGACAAAGCCAGCCAGTACTTCAACATCAAGATGATTCACATCCCCGTGGACGAAAACTTCTGCGCGGATGTGAACGCGGCGCGGAAGGTGGTCAACCGCAACACGGTAGTCGTCGTCGGGTCGGCGCCCAGTTTTCCGCACGGAGCGATTGACCCCATCGAAGCGTTATCCGAGATCGCCCGCCAGCGCGGAATCGGATTTCACACCGACGCCTGTCTCGGCGGATTCGTCCTGCCGTGGGCCGAGAAGCTGGGATACCCCGTGCCGAAGTTTGATTTCCGCCTGCCGGGCGTGACCTCGATGTCGGCGGACACGCACAAGTACGGCTACGCCGCCAAAGGGACGTCGGTGGTTTTGTATCGCGGAGAGGAACTGCGGCATTTCCAGTATTACACCAGCACCGAATGGCCCGGCGGGCTGTACTTCTCGCCGACCTTTGCGGGCAGTCGTCCCGGGGCGTTGAGCGCGGCTTGTTGGGCGTCGTTGACTTCGATCGGGGCGCAGGGCTATCTCGCGGCGACGAAGAAAATCCTCGAAACGGCATCCGCCATCAAGCGGGGAATCAGGGAGATACCCGAATTGCGCGTGATGGGCGATCCGCTGTTTGTCATTGCCTTCACTTCGGACTCGCTCGACATCTACAAGGTGCTGGATTACCTGTCCCACAAGAAGTGGAGCCTGAACGGTTTGCACAAGCCGACCTGCGTTCATTTGTGCGTGACGTTACGTCATACACAGCCTGGTGTTGCGGAACGTTTCCTCGCGGACTTGCGTGAAGCGATGGAGCATGTCAAGGCGCACCCCGAAGAGAAAGGCTCGATGGCTCCCGTCTACGGCATGGCGGCAACCCTGCCCCTGCGCGGGATGGTCAGCGATTTGTTGAAGAAGTATCTGGATGTGATTTTCAAGGTGTAAGAAGGAAGAAAGCCCCCGATTTTTTTTGTTTGCCTGAGGAATAAAAGCTGCAAGGCCTCCCTCCTTTGAATTACAATCAAACCATCCGTAATATAATCTGACTAATCATTAGCGGTTTTGGACAATCGGACAGGGAAATGGCAATTCTGCTTCACGGAGCCAGCACATGGACAAGACCAAAGCGCTTCAAAAACTACTCGATGGGACAGCCTCGGAAGAAGAAATCAACTTACTCAGACAATCGCTTGCCAGCGGGGAAATTTCCATTGGAGGGGACATGAACCGCTCGGTGGT